>JAFUSU010000033.1 GCA_017467515.1 Alphaproteobacteria bacterium | reverse complement strand
CCGATATGAGGAAATTTCTCTCAGACGTAAAACCGCCGGCAACTGTGTCACAAATTTTAAATACGGGGCAAACTGTCCACCGCTTTTACATATTGTTTGTCTCCTATATGAATATATTTTTCCGTCTGCAGTATATTTCTATGACCCATTAAATCCGATACCACCTTAATGGGTATTTCTTTTTTTATCAGCAAACTACCGAACGTGTGCCGCAACTTATGCAAATAACAATGCAATTCCGGCAATTTGGCTTTCAAGGTTCTGATATATCTCTGGCTGATATAGCCGCACGACTCTCGTTTTCCGGGCAGATTGATTAAATACGGACTATTCGCCGTCCGTTCAATACTGGCCTGTATGACGGTTTCCACCTCAGGGATAAGCGGTAGCGTGCGTATTGATTTCTTGGTCTTTGGCCGCCAGTCCTCTTTTGGGGTTATGGAAATGGTATGATTAACAGGATCATAATCGCTTTTGTATAGGTGCGCCATTTCTCCCCGGCGCAAGCCACAAGACCACCCAAGATAAAACACCGTTAATAAATCGCCCTCATCCTTCAAGGCTGATTTTATTTGAACAAGCTCGTATTCTGTGTGGTGTTCGATACGGTTTTCCTGCTCACTTTTATCTTTAGACACGCTTTCCCAGTGTTGCTTGACACCAATTTTCCCTTGTTTCTCTGCAGCACGCATCATAGTTTTAATTGCTCGGACGTATCGATTGCGGCACGCCGCACGTTTCCCACCGTATTCTTCTATCAAAAAACTCTTCCATTCGTTGATAAAGTCAGGCGTTATGTGCCGTAAATAGTACGGCGTGCGATAAGCTTCCAGTAAGTCAATAGCACGGTTGTGAATATATTGCGTGCCCTTGGATTTGTTCCATATTAAATACCGTCTGTACCAGTCCTTAAAATCGCGCCACAGGGTAATTTCCCCGGTTTTAATACGATTATCCCGCATATATGAAATAATCGTTATTTCGCGCGATTTTGCCTCCTTTTCATTGGTTGTGTGGAGAGATTGGCGGTAACGCATGCCATTGTGGTAGTACGACGTATAATAGATATAATTTCGTTGATATAACACAAAAACCTCCTTTTTTAGACAAAAAAATACCGACACTTATAGTTTTGTGTCGGTTTTGGGTAAAAGTTTGGTTATTGAATTATTTTTTGTCAGGATTTTCTAGAGCAGGAATATTTGTTTCTTGCGATACGGGCCAACAATTGAGAGTTAAACGCTTTGAATTTAAATATGAATTGTTTGAAGCTATTTCCGCTGTGTTCGTAACACAAAATAAATCAATAAACGTGCCTGTTTTTTTCTTTAAGAAATATGCTTTGCTATATTCATTGACTATGAGATAAACCTCATTTATTCCATCTGAAAACTCAAAGATGCCTGCCCAAGTTTTTTCATCTTTAAATGTTGGTTTGCCATCACCGTATACTGTTTCCACTCTTTCTGTCACCTGGCCATCTACCCCGATCCAATTTTGTTCTTGTAATTCTAGGCGTAATGAATTAGGGGCGTTTCTTACCTTTGATAGCAACTCATTGACGTCATAAAACTTCTTTATAATGTTGGCATCCATAATAACTGTGTCATTCTCAGCATTCCAATCTGTTATTTCGTTTTTATCATACGTAAACAATATGTTGGACGTGACCTTGGCATTTGTTTTAGAGGGCAATTCTTGTGGTTTTTTATTGGAAAACAACATACTGGCTCCGGCTCCTGCGGCGGGAATAAGTGCAGCTGCGCAACCTGACATTAATAAAACTCCACAACATAATAACATTAACTTTTTCATTTTATTTCTCCTTTACGATATTTTCTTTAGGTTCCAAAAGATTTGGTAAATAATGTACAGCAAATGACAATTTTTGAATGTGCTTATTTTCATTATTTTCCTCTACTTCCCCGGTAATACCTACAGAAATTCCCAATACTTCCAAAAAATTGCCACTTTTCGCATTTCCATCTAGACCAATGTTTTTCCCTTTAGAGACAGTTAAAGCAATTTCGAAACTCACTTTATCATCATGGTTCCGAATGTCGTTCGGCGCAATAATATAGGTTTTATGAATTCTGTCATCTCCGGCATAGCCAACAATTCCCTTGGCGTTCCGGATACCCTCACAAATTTATACTAAGCTCTCCGATATATATTCTTTTAATTCCATTTTCACTTTCCTCCTTTAAACATTTGAATAATTAAATCCATTTTTGCCGACAAGCTTTCTATTTTTGTATCAATGGTTTCCAAGCGCACTTTTAACAGTTCGGTTTCAGTATCCTTACAGAATTGACTTATATTGCAATTTTGGTTTTGATAATTATTCTGAACAGTAGTTTGTGGCTCATCTACTCCAAAAACCCTTTTAATTTCTTTCTCGCTTTTATTATATGTCTGAGCCATATCCTTTATGGTTTGTAGCGATGGAATTTGATCGCCGGAATAATACCGATTTGTTGTTGCTGTAGATGTATGCAAATCACGTGCCATTTTGGCTTGCGATCCTCTAAGCTTTCCTCGGTTAATTTCTTTAAAAAATTCAACTACCTCTTGCCTCATTTTTTCCTCCGTCGTAAAAAAATAATGCTTGACAAAATATTACATTTGTTTCTATAATAACTACGTAGTAAATGTAATTATTATTTGTAGGACGGAAAATGAATTTGGCGGCAAGGCATAAAAATGCCAAGCCGGTTACCCAAAAGGTGTAGTTGTTGTTTCCGTCCCAAGGCACGACAACTACACTTAAATTTGATTATAGCAAATATATTTTGCTAGACACAAAAGAACGATTTTATACTGATATGAAATTTCCTCATATCGG
>JAFUSU010000009.1 GCA_017467515.1 Alphaproteobacteria bacterium | reverse complement strand
GGTGGTTTATGGATACCTTTATTTCAGGTATTTATTTTTTTATCGTTTTTGCAAGTTCTTATAGATGGTTTCAACTATTTATAAGGATTTTTTTATGATTTACGGATATATACGCGTCAGCACCGACCATCAAAACGTTGCGAATCAACATCACGAAATTGAGAAATTTTCAAGCACCCACAATATTGTTATTGATAAATGGGTAGAAGAAACCATATCTTCTCGCATTCCGCTGCAAGAACGCAGACTCGGCAAATTGCTTAAAAAACTCAAAAAAGGCGATATTCTTATTGCAACAGAGCTTTCCCGCTTAGGCAGAAACTTAATGGAAGTGATGGGAATCTTGCAAAGTTGCTTACAAAAAGATTGTCAGGTCTGGACCTTGAAAGAAAATTACCGTCTTGGTGCAGATATTCAATCCAAAGTCTTAGCATTTGCCTTTTCTTTAGCAAGTGAGATTGAAAGACAGTTGATTTCTGAGCGGACACGCCTCTCATTACAAAGATTAAAGGATGAAGGCAAACACCTTGGCCGACCGTTTGGTTTTACTTATCGTAAATTAGAAAAAGAGCACGATAGAATTAAGGATTTGCTCGAAAAAGGTGTCACAAAAGCAGAAATCGCCCGCCTCATGCATTGCACTTGGTCAACTTTACACCGGTATATCAGGCAAAACAACCTCTAAAACGACGAACGAATAAAAAATAAAAGGATAAAAAATCGTGTACTTTGGCAAAAAAGTGCGATATATTTTCTTTTAAGAAAAAAGTGTGATGCAAAGTGTGATGCATTTTGATAAAAAACAGCGGTTGCAAATCTTTAAAAACAAGGAAAATAAGCACTTTTGAGAGTTTGTGGTGTGGGCCTTCTCGGTCGCACCACTAAAAACTCCGTTCCGGAAGTTTTTTTATAAAAGTTTTATTTCAAAATTCAGTAATCGTTTTTTCTAATACTGATAACAATTCTTTTTGGGTGTTTTCTTTTGTTGCAAATTTTTCATAAGCCACACGGGCATTAGCCGCCAGCTTATCCCTTAAATTTTCGTCAATGACTAAAGTTTCCAAACAATCCGATAAAGAATCAACATCATTCACTTTAGCAATCATTGCCGAAACATTATGCTCAAACATATATTTTGCACCAACATTTTCCGTAATAACAATCGGTTTAGCAAAAGCCGCCGCCTCTAATGCTACCAAAGAACAGCTCTCAGATAAAGAGGGAACGACAATAATATCCATTTCATTAAACAGTTTATCTTTGCTTTCTCCCACCTGTTCACCGTGCCAGACTATCTTATCGTCATATTGCTTGATTAATTTTTGAGCACATACACTTGAGGTGTTACCGATAATATGCAATTCTGTTTGAGGATATTTTTTTTCTAAGTCTGCAAATGCCTTACACAAAATATCCGTTTTTTTTATCGTATCATCGATTGCTCCGACATAGCCTATTTTCAAAAACGATGATTTATTGCAATAACGAGGCAGGTTTGTATCCTTCACGAAATTATGAATAATATTGATGGGCTTTTTAACGTACGGCTGATAAAAAGAAGCGGCAAAATCGCTCACGCATGCAACATTATTCAGCTCACCCAACAAAGTTGTCACAGGCAATCCGGATAAAAAATGCTCTGCATTATTACTCAAATTAATCAGTCCATCTTTAGCTTCATGGATATAGAGCAATGTCGGTATAAATTTTTGCAAGCAAGTAGCTGCATAAGTACCGACATACGTGTTGCAAATCGCCGCATCAAATTTAGAAAATAACCTTTGATATACAGAAAATTTTGCCTGTAAAATATGTGGCACAATCAAATAATCAATTTCATTTTCTTTCAATATCTCAGACAGATGACCGCCTCTGGGCGAAACAAATAAAACTTTCCAACCACAGTTTCTTAAAATAAGTGCAATCTTATACAGCGCCAACGGGGCACCCGTTACCGTCAAATTATGAGATAACAAAACAATTTTTTTAGCCTTAGAATCAGAAAGAAAACGATTAATTGTTTTTTGATATGCAGAGCATTTCCATATAAATTTCGTTTTCAAATGATGCTTTATATAGAATACTTTTCCGCAAAAACAAACTTGTGTTCCCTCTCGCAAACGCTCTTGGCTTAAAACAGTTTTTCCGCAAATTTTCCAGCGTTTAATTACTGATCCGTTTTGAACAAATTTTTCTTTTGAAAATATTTGTTTTAGACAAGGCATCTTTTCACCTGTTAGAGTTTAATGATATGCAAAAGGTTTGTTTTTCCGCCCTTCAGTAGTGGAAAACCGGCTGTTACAACAATATACTGACCGATTTTTGCAATACCTGTTTCAAGGGCAATTTTGCGAGAAATAGATTCAACATTATTGAAATTTTTGAAAACACCCTTGTTAACATAACCGCGTGTTCCCCAAACAATTCCCATACGATTCGCAACTTCTTCATCAGGTGTAACGGCTAAAATCGGTAAATCAGGACGCTCTCTCGCCGTCAACAGGGTTGTTGCCCCACTTGTTGTAAACGTTACGACCGCAGCCACGTTACGTAATTCTGTCGTCATATCGCCGGCCGCACAGGAAATTGCATCAGCCTCATCCGAATTGATAAATTCACTGCGAATACGAGAACTATGCATAAAATGATAAAACAGAGGATCTTTTTCAACTTCCTCAATTGTCTGATGCATCATTGAAACGGCTTCAATCGGATATTGTCCGGCAGCTGTTTCAGCCGAGAGCATAACCGTATCAGCCCCATCATAAACAGCGGCTGCCACATCTGAAATTTCAGCACGTGTCGGGGTTGGTGCATTTATCATTGATTCCAGCATTTGCGTTGCCACAATAACCGGCTTAGCATGTTTTCGACAAACAGAAACAATTTTCTTTTGTAAAACGGGAACTGTCGGCAAAGGACATTCAACACCCAAATCGCCGCGAGCTACCATAATGGCATCCGATTCTCCGACGATATCTTCGAGTTCTTCCACGGCACTCGGTTTTTCAAGCTTAGAAATAATCCAAGCTCGCCCTTTAATAATTTCTTTTGCCATCTTAACATCAGCAACTTTTTGTACAAAAGACAAGCAAACCCAATCGACACCGAGTTTTAATGCAAATTCCAAATCCTCTTTATCTTTTTCGGTTAAGGCAGAAATAGGCAAATGAATATTAGGTAAATTAACACCCTTATGACTTGATAAAGGTCCACCCACCAAAACAGTTGTTTCGGCGTGTTTTTTATCACACGCATCGACTTTTAAACGGATGTTACCATCATTGAGCAATAAAATATCACCGACCTTAAGCGCCTTAAAAATTTCAGGATGAGGCAATGTAACTCTTTCTTGAGAGCCCAAAATCGGTTTCATATCCAAAACAAACTTAGCACCTTTGGCTAAAACAATACTTCCATTCTTAAATTCACCGACACGAAGTTTTGGTCCCTGCAAATCAGCCAAAACGGAAATACGGACATTTTTCTCTTTGGAAATTTTTCTCACCAATTTATAACGTTCTTTATGCTCTGCATGCGTGCCGTGACTGAAATTAAAACGAAAAGCATCAGCGCCTGCATCAATAAGTTGTTCCAATTTTTCACGCGTTGCAGTTGAAGGACCGATTGTGGCAATAATTTTTGTACGGGTATTTTGTGGCATTTTTATATCCTTGTCTTTTACAATAACTATATTTATATATACTCAAAATAGATTAATATACTATTTATTTCTTGTAAAAATAAACAACCTTTGCTATAACCGACAACAGAAAAATTAACCCTAAAGGAGAATAAAAATGGCTGAAACAGAAGTTGGCGGAATTGCCGCAGACAGATTACGTTCACTAATCGAAAGAATTGAACGTCTTGAAGAAGAAAAAGCCGGTATTGCTTCAGATATTCGCGATATATTCGCTGAAGCAAAAGGTGCCGGATTTGATGTTAAAATTATGCGGACGATTCTTAAATTGCGAAAAATGAATGCTGCCGATCGTGATGAACAGGAAATTTTAATAGACACCTATAAAAAAGCATTGGATATGTAATTTGTAAACCACCCTCGGGTGGTTTTTTTATGCAAACAGAACCCCGCCGATGATTCCTAAACAGATATATAAAATCGGATTAAGTTTAACAAAATGAATAACAGCAAAAACCAATACGGTTAAACCTGCCGTTACATAATCATCAATAAGAGCCCGTGCAATAAATATTCCGCCAAAAGCGATTAACGCCAAAGAAACGGGACGAATATTTCTAAGTAATGCTTCAAATTTTAAATTATGATCATAGGCTTTAAGATAATGAGCCAGCAACAGAATAATTATCATCGAAGGAGTCAATAATCCAAGGGTTGCAACGATTCCCCCCATAATTCCGGTTGCCTTAAAACCGGCATACGTTGCCATATTAACCCCTATCGGTCCGGGAGTAGATTCGGAAACAGCAATCATATCCGTCAACTCTTGCGGTGTAAACCACGGATAATTTGAAGATAAATCATATAAAAAAGGAACTGTCACCAAACCACCGCCAACAGCTAACAAACCGATTTTAAAAAATTCCCAAAACAGCACAAAATAAATCATTTCCAACCTCTTTTGTATCCAAGGAACAAACTGATACAACAAAAAATACACATAATTGCAATAACGGAAATACCGGAAAGAGCCATTAATAAGGCAAAACTGAAAAATAAAATATCCTTTTTTTCCTTTACCGCCGTTTTCCATAATCCGCACACAGCCTCTGCAATAAGGGCAATAACCACTATTCGGATCCCTGTAAAAGCTTTCATAACATACGGATTATTCATATATACTGTCAAAATATTTGCCAACAATAAAATAATGAGAATTGGCGCCGTAATAAGAGCAAAAGTAGCAATAATGGCTCCTGCAACACCGGCACGCGCATAACCTGTAAAAGTAGCAACATTTACGGCAATAATTCCCGGTGTTGACTGGCCGATGGTATAATAATCCATTAATTTTTCCCTTGTCAGCCACCCTCTGCGATCGACAAGTTCTTGTTGAATAAGAGGGAGCATTGCGGAACCACCGCCGAACATAAAACACCCCATCTTAAAAAAAATAACCGCCAATTCACATAATTTTTTCATCTTAACCTCATTGAAAAAAAACTGCCTGCTATTAAATCAACTGCAAACAGATAAGGCAAGGGATTTTTTACAAATATGCTGATAGCCGTTCCTAAAGAAATTAAAAAAAACGAAACAAGGGTAGCGCTTACGCCTCAGTATGCCGCAAATTTTACGGCATCAGGTCATCAAATTATCATTGAAAAAAATGCCGGATTATGTGCCGGCTTTAAAGATGAAGAATATATCAAAGTCGGCGCTCAAATTGCCAAAAATCCACAAGAAACTTTCAGCAATGCTGATCTCATTTTTAAAATATGGGCTCCCTACGAACAAGAATTAAATTATCTGTCACAGGGACAAACCATCTTATGCAACAGCCAAAATTTAAAGACATTTCAACATTTAAAAAAATTTTCCACGGCCCGTATTAATTTATTTGCGCTAGACTTAATTCCTAGAATTTCTCGTGCGCAAAATATGGACATTCTTTCATCTCAAGATGCTTTATCCGGATATGAAGCCGCAATTTTAGGGGCTCAATGTCTGCATAGCGTCGTTCCGTTATTTATGACAGCCGCCGGAACTCTGCCGCCTGTTAAAGCATTGGTTATCGGTCTTGGCGTTTCCTGTTTACAGGCTGCCGCAACCATTCGCCGATTGGGAGCTTTGGTTTATGCCACGGATATTCGTCCTGAAACTCAGGAACAAGCTCTATCCGTAGGGGCTGAATTTGTAAAAGAAATAACAAATGAATTTCTAAAAAGCGTCAAACTTATTATCACTGGGGCAACACGCCGAGGAAAAAGCGCCCCAAAAGTTCTGACAGCAAAACAATTATCTGCTCTTTCTCCGGATTGTATTATTATAGATATGGCCGCTGATAGTGGCGGTAATATCATAAAAGAAAAACTTTCCCCTCAAATCAAGTTAATACAAGACAATCATTTGGCCTGTCGCATACCGACATCAGCCAGTACACTGTATGCCGGAAATATTTTTCATTTTTGCAAAACGCTATTAAAAAACAACTCACTCCAACCAGATTTTGATGACGAAATCATAGCAACCACCGCTGTTTGTTGCCATGGACAAATCAATCACCCCTATTTAACAGGAAGATAACATATGGATTTCAGCACGGAACTCATCATTTTTATTTTATCAGCTTTCATCGGTTACTATATCGTATGGGGTATCACTCCCTCATTACATGCGCCATTGATGAGCGTTTCAAATGCAATTTCAGGAATAGTTATCCTCGGCGCATTTTCTGTTTTAAATGACTCTCCTTCTGACTTAATATCCACCATCTGCTTTTTAGCTATTTTAAGTGCTTCCGTAAATATTTTCGGCGGATTTGCCGTTTCGCAACGAATGCTCAAAATGTTTAAGCCGCATCAGAATAAAGGAAGAAAAAAATGAATATTTATTCATCCCCGTTGATTAACCTTGCCATCGCCTGCTTTTTTATTTTATCCTTACGAGGACTGACCTTTCCCAAAAGCGCTCATCGCAGCAATATACTGGGAATTATGGGTATATGCTTAGCTATCAGTATTTCTTTGATATCAATACGGCACCAATTTTTAGCTTTATCCGCAATCGTTATTGGCGCGATTATCGGTATTTATATCTCCCAAAAAATAAAATTAACAGCTTTGCCGCAGGCTGTTGCCGCATTTAACGGCTTAGGAGGGTTAGCAGCCTTCCTGATTTCCTGCAGTGCCGTTTTAGAAGAAAATTCAGATATCATTGACACACCTGTAAGCGCAGCATTAGGTATTTTTACTTTTTCAGGATCCTTTATTGCCTTTGCAAAACTGCAGGGACTGATTAAAATTAATTTCCATCAAATCAGCCAAACAATCAACATAGGTTTATTTTTTATTCTTATTTTGGCAATGTTGCGATATGCCTATCATCCTGAGCTGATCTATTTTTGTATTCTATCAGGTATATCATTCATCTTAGGGATCAGTGTCACCGGACGCATCGGTGGCGCAGATATGCCGATAGTAATAGCTTTACTCAATGCGACGACAGGTCTCGATTCTGCTGTTATAGGCTTTGTGATTAATAATATTTTATTAATTACGACCGGAGCACTTATCGGTGTTAGCGGAATGATTTTAGCATATATTATGTGCCAAGCGATGAACCGTTCTCTTTTCTCTGTTTTATTCAATCCAAAAGCTTTACAGACGGAAACAGATGTGTTTGACAATGACAAAATCATCAAAACAGCAAGTCCGGCCGATGCCGCTTTCATTATGGGAAATGCCCGTAAAATCATCATTGTTCCGGGATACGGTATGGCCGTTGCTCAAGCCCAGCACGTTCTCAAACAAATGGCTATGCTTCTCATCAAAAAATATAATGTTGAAGTAAAATTTGCGATTCATCCGGTAGCCGGAAGAATGCCCGGACATATGAATGTTTTATTAGCTGAGGCCGATATTCCTTATGAATACATATTTGGTTTAAGTGATATAAATAATGAATTTTCATCTGCTGATGTTGCTTATGTCATCGGCGCCAATGATATAACAAACCCACTTGCCAAAACAGATGCGACATCTGCTATTTTCGGTATGCCGATACTTGATGTATCAAAGTCAAAGACGGTCTTGATTGTTAAAAGAAGTCTGTCATTCGGCTACACGGGACTTGATAATCCGCTTTTTTACGCAGACAATACGCTTATGCTTTTCGGGGATGCACAAAAAGTAACGGCAGAAATAGTCAAAGACTTAGAGCATCAGTAAAAAAGCACAGAACAAAACGATGTAAAGAATAACACCAGAAAAAAACTTTCCCGCAACCTTGAAATCTGTCCGCGAAGGAATTGCATTTTCAACAATAATTGTCTGTAACAAGACATAAACAACATAGTTAAATAAGGTTGCATCCATCACCGGTAAATAATAACGATTTAAATAAAAACCGATCGGTAAAAGCAGTAACGGAGCTAAAGCCGCAGGAACGGCATTGTAAAAAGTAATGTTCCTGAATGCCACACTTCCCATAACATAATCTCCATCTAAATTACGGCGAGGAAATAACGTAAAATTACAAGGCTGAGCATTCAAGAAGCCACCAACCAGAAAATGCATCAGTTCATGCAAAAACGTTCCCGGAATATTGACCAAAGCGCTCATCCATAAACTGGTATAAGTGGCATATTTTAAGCGTGTTAAAAACACAACCAAAAAAATCAAAAAAAATCGGTTATTCAAAAAGGCTTGCAAAAATTCCTGAGAATGTAAAAAAGTCCACACTTTATAGATAATTTGCAGCGCAATATCCATTATCTGGCCTCATCTAAAACGGTAAGCCCTGCCAAATAAGTATTT
Organism: Alphaproteobacteria bacterium; assembly: GCA_017467515.1. Classification (GTDB taxonomy): domain Bacteria; phylum Pseudomonadota; class Alphaproteobacteria; order RF32; family CAG-239; genus Scatocola. Next base: position 29,998 of record JAFUSU010000009.1, on the reverse strand, counting down.
AACAAAAGCTTACAAAGATTTTTTCTGTTAATTTTACTAAAACTGTCTAAAGCATTAGTCGTTAAAAAAGAACTGACGGAAAACAAAGCCAGCCACAACACGTGCAAAGCTAATTTACGCTCCTTAGGTAACAGATTCGGATAGACTTTATCAAAATAAGGTTTCCAAATTGTCGTCACTTCTATCAATTTACGCAGATAATCCTTCGGTAAAGCCTGATATGTCGCATTCAGATGGAAATTATATAATAAAAACCATAAATTTTTATTAGCCAAAACAAATGAAACAAAAGTATCCAAGTAGCGATTAAGCATCAAATAAGCATCATCTTCGGCGAAAATTCCACGCATATATGATAAAAGCTCATTCATTGTCAGACGGTTTTGTTCCATAATAAAACCATCCATCGTCCCGTATTGGTTATAAATTGTTCCGATAGAATATCCTGACGCATCGGATAATTTACGGGCAGTCAAATATTCCGCCCCTTTTTCTTTCACCAAGCGCCGGCCTGTTTTAATTAAAACTTTGCGAATATTTTCTTTTGTACTAATCATATTTATATTAACTTAATATTTGTAATTTTTTATTATAATAAAATAAATTTGAACAGCGTTCAATTTTTTTCTTATATCAGAGGATAAAAAAATGCGTTTTTTATTAATATCATTAATGACCGTTTTAACATTAGGACTCGGCACACGCGTATTTGCTGCGGCCGAAACTCGAAATGAATTTTTAGATTCAATGCTGTTGTCAGAAGAATACGCAACATCAAACAGCGGAGAAAAAGCCGTTACTAATGCGCGCACTCTTTTGAAACAAAAACAAAAACGTATAGATATACAAGATAACCGGAAATTACGGGATATTATCAAAAAACAACAAAAGCAAAAAGAACAAAATAAAAATCTCTCCAAACAGGAAATAAAGCAAATCAGTAAATTATCCACCGCACCTTTCGGGCTTCTCTGGGGCGAAAGCTATGAACAAACATTAAACAGCGGTGTGATTTTAACAAAAACCGAAGAAAAGGATTATGTGAACAGCTTTATTGCAACACAACTTCCTAAGCCGATTAAAGATATTCGCTATGTCGTTGTAACTTTTGGTGAAGAAAATAAATTATGGCGCATTATTTCTTACGGTGTTTTTATAAAAGATAAACCGGATGCCTCCGTTATTCTTAAAGAATATAACAGATTTTATGATCTTTTGAATAAAAAATACGGGAATGCCGAACAAACTTTTATTCCAAAAATCACAAAAGTAAAAAAGATTATCGAGCTGGATCGGGGCAAGACCAAAGAAGAAATAGAAGATAAAGAAGAACCCATCGGCAATCCGAACTTTTTGGCTCAATTGCAAAGCGGTGAAGCTGATTTATATGCTTCCTTTTATAATCAGGAAGTTGGAGCTGTTTTAAGCGTTAATGTTGATGGGAATGGCAACAGTTACCTTATTTTAGAATATAAAAACTTAAAATTATTCCAAGAGAAACAAGACGAAACTTTAGATGCTTTATAAGAAAGGATAAAAAAATGGCTAAAACAGTTAGCTTTTGTGGTATTTCAGGAAGCGGAATGAGTCCTTTGGCTCAAATTTTAAAACTATCCGGTTACAATGTTCGCGGAACAGATAGAAGTTTTGATCAAGGACACGATATATCTCAAAGAGAAGCTCTCCAGAGTCTGGGAATAGAAATTTTTCCGCAAGATGGTTCTGCAATTACAGAAGATGTTGATTGCTTATATACTTCAACTGCCGTAGAAGATACTATTCCTGACGTTAAAGCCGCTATGGAAAAAGGAATTGCAATTAAAAAGCGTTTTGATTTATTGGCTGAACTCTTTCACAGCTATCCCAAAGGCATCGCTGTCGGCGGAACAAGCGGTAAAACAACAACCACGGCTATGATCGGCTACATTTTAGATAAGCTGAACAAAAAACCTTGTGTCATTAACGGCGGATTACTCCTCAATTACGAAGATCAAAAAGGAATTCCAAACTATATTTACAATAAAGGAGATATTTGTGTTATTGAAGCTGATGAAAGTAACGGCTCTATCGAAAAATATCATCCTTTCGTTTCCGTTATTAACAATATCGGCTTAGATCATAAATCTTTAGATGAACTCCAAGGACTATTCCAAGATTTTGCAAACAGAACATCTGAAGGAATTGTCATTAATGATGATTGCGAGCACTGCCGCCAGATAACAACATCTAAAAAAAGAATCACGTTTTCGATTAAAAACAGTAAAGCAGATTTTTATGCTTCTGACTTAATCGACAAACCCGACGGGATGCGATACACTTTAGACGGAAAACAATTTAAATTAAAACTTATCGGTCATTTCAATGTATCCAATGCTTTAGCAGCCATCGCAGCTTGTTCGTTATTGGGAATTGATAAATTTGAAGCGGCACAAGTTTTAGAGAGTTTTTCAGGAACACATCGTCGTTTAGAAGTTATCGGAAGCAAAAACGGTATCACCGTCATTGATGATTTTGCACATAATCCGGATAAAGTTTTAGCCTCAATGCAAGCTCTGAAAGCTTTCCCCGGAAGATTAATCATTATGTTTCAACCGCACGGATTTTCTCCGATGCGCTTTATGGGAAAAGAAATTATCAACTCTTTCTGCCAAACAATGGATAACAGAGATATTTTGTTGATGCCTGAAATTTATTTTGCCGGAGGCACGGTCACCAAAGACATATCCTCTGCCGATTTTATAAAGTTAGCTCAACAAAATAAAAAGCAAGCTCACTTTTTTGAAAACAGAGAAGGCGTTAAAGATTTTATACTGACACATGCCCAATCGTCAGACAGAATTATCATTATGGGTGCCAGAGATAACACGTTGCCTGATTTTTGCCGAGAAATTCTAAAAGAACTCTGATTTATGATGGCAGCATCTGAAAATATTATTGCTTTATCTGCATTTTGAGTGTTAACTGATAATTAATGAAAATTATTTATATTGAAAGTATGTTATTAAAAAAGGATAAAAACTATGGATGAAAACTTCGATACTTTTGATTTTTTAGTCAATGATGAAGACGAAGTTATGCTTCTTCTTTATGAACGTGACAGCGAACCGGTCAGTAATCCGCGCATTGAATTTAATGAAGAAGAAAAGTCTGCCTTCTTATACCGCAATGATGATGATGTTCTCGAACTCAATGATATTGAGGATAGTATCTTTGACAGTATTCAAGATGAAGATAAGCTCCTTATTTGTGAATTAAGTCGGAATACGGATAAAGACGGAGATAATTCGATTATCAGAGCTTATGAAGCAGATATTGATTTTTAAGCGTATGCTAGACAACAAAATAGGGAGTGCTAAACACTCCCTATTTTGTTGTCTATTCTTTGTAAACTAAAAATCCTGCAAAACTTCTCCGGATTCGTGAGCGTGTTGTAATGAAACCATCCCCGTAATGTTATATCCGGCATCAACGTGAACAACCTCACCTGTTACGGCACCGCCCAAAGGAGATAACAAAGCAAGCGCCATATTTCCAACTTCTTCTTGTGTTACATTGCGTTGCAACGGAGCATTTAACTCATTCCAACGAAGAATTTTTCTGAAATCGCCAATACCGGAAGCGGCTAAAGTCTTAATCGGGCCGGCTGAAATGGCATTAACGCGAATACCCTGTGCCCCTAAATCAACAGCAGCATAACGAACTGCCGCATCTAAAGCAGCCTTTGCGACACCCATAATGTTATAGTTAGGCAACGTTCTCTCACCGCCTAAATAGGTTAAAGTCACAATTGATCCGCCTTCTGCCATATATTGAGAAGCACAACGGCAAGTTTCTATAAAAGAATAACAAGAAATATGCATTGTATTGGTAAAATTAGCCAATGTCGTATCAATTGTCCGGCCTTTTAATTCATTTTTATCGGAAAAGGCAATAGCGTGCACGACAAAATCAATTTTTCCCCATTTATCACCAAGCGCCTTAAAACAAGATTCTACACTTTCAGAGTTAGTTACATCACACTGAATCAAAGTCGGCTCAAAAGAAAGTTGTTCAGCTAATGGGCGAACTCTTTTTTCAAGTGCCTCATTTTGATAAGAAAAAGCAATTTGAGCACCTTGTTTATCCAATGCTTGTGCAATACCCCACGCAATAGAGTGGTCATTTGCCAAACCCATAATCAACCCTTTTTTACCAGCCATCAATGGAGTGTTAGTCGTCATTATATTTTCCTTTGCATTATTAAATAAAATATTGTAAGAAATAAATTACTGATGACCTTTTATCTAATTTTACTATCAATGTAAACTATTTTTTTTATGAGATGGATATGTATTGCAAAACTGAGTATATAAAAAAACTGATAACCCACAAAAAAGATTTCTGGAAATCACTGAAAGACTTTTTAATTTTTCTCACAAAACGCGCGCAAAATGACACCATTTTGCGTGTTGCTTCTTCACTGAGTTATACGTCATTATTAGCCATTGTACCGTTATTTGTTATTATTATATCTGTTTTCTCTTTTTTTCCTGTTTTTTCTACCCTGAAAGAACCTATGCAGGAATTTTTGGCCAACATTTTGGCTCCGACAGCCGAACATCAACTTTTACAATATTTTTCAGAACTCAGCACGGTTTCCGGAAAATTCACAACAGTCGGTATCATCGGACTGGCAATTACATCTATTTTAATGCTTTCTACAATTGAGAACAGCCTGAATTTTATTTTTAAGGTAACCCGCCCCCGTCGATTCACAACTAAAATTACATTGTACTGGACAGTTATTACCTTGGGACCTTTACTGTTAGGAACAGCCTTTTCAATGCGCGGTTATTTTTACACCCTGCAAAAATTTATGCCGGAAAGTCTTGTTGACAACAAATATATCCTTCTTATGATGCCCTCAATTATCACAATGCTTGTTTTAATTTTGATTTATCTTTTTGTTCCCAATAAAAAGGTCAATTTTTCAAGCGCCTGTCTGGGAGCTTTTGTTTCCGTCGTTATTTTCAGTTTCTTAAGAAAAACGTTTACTTATATTTTGCTCAAAAGTGCCACTTATCAAATTTTATACGGTGCCTTAGCTCTTATTCCCATTTTTTTAGTCTGGATGTATTTGGCTTGGGCTGTGGTTATTTTCGGAGCTGTCATTACTGCCGCCTTAGATGAATTTAGAACAATGAGCAAAGTGCAATTAAAGAAAATTCTTATTGCAGGTAAGCCGGAAAAACGTCACTCATAAAAAAATTAAAATAATAAAAAAAATTCTTGCAAAAAGAACAAAAATAGTACAAATTATTTTCATAGGATAACTTTTATTGTCAAATTGTATTTTTGAACAATAAGTAAGATGATTAATAAAATTGTATAAATAAATCTAAGAAAGAGAGTAACCTGATGGAAAAAGATAAAGCCCTTGACGCTGCCATTTCTCAAATAGAACGAGCCTTCGGCAAAGGATCAATTATGAGAATGGGGCAAAGCTCAAACGTTGATATTGAAGCTATTTCTACCGGTTCGTTAGGGATAGATATTGCTTTAGGAATCGGCGGCATGCCCAAAGGACGTATTATTGAAATTTACGGTCCGGAAAGTTCCGGTAAAACGACACTGGCCTTAAGTGTTATTGCTCAAGCACAAAAGAAAGGCGGAACTTGCGCTTTCATTGACGCAGAACACGCCCTTGATCCCTCTTACGCAAAAAAAATTGGCGTTGATGTTGAAAATTTACTCATTTCTCAACCGGATGCCGGTGAACAAGCTCTCGAAATTGCAGATACACTGGTTCGTTCCGGAGCCATTGATGTGTTAGTTGTCGATTCGGTTGCAGCACTCGTTCCTAAGGCAGAATTAGAAGGCGAAATGGGAGATTCTCATATGGGATTACAGGCTCGATTGATGAGTCAGGCCCTCAGAAAGTTAACTGCCACAGTTGCACGCTCTAATACGCTGATTATCTTTATTAACCAAATTCGTATGAAAATCGGTGTTATGTTCGGCAATCCGGAAACGACAACCGGTGGTAATGCACTAAAATTCTACGCATCTGTTCGCATTGATATTCGTCGTATCGGTGCCATTAAAGATAAAGATGATGTCATTGGCAGTCAAACCCGTGTTAAAATTGTAAAGAACAAAGTTGCTCCCCCGTTTAAGGTTGTTGATTTTGATATTATGTACGGTGAAGGTATTTCTAAAACCGGCGAATTGATTGATTTAGGCGTTAAATCAGGAATTATTGAAAAAGCGGGAGCTTGGTTCTCTTATAAAGGAGAAAAAATCGGTCAAGGTCGTGAAAACGCCAAAACATTCTTGAAAGAACATCAAGATATTGCCGATGAAATTGAAAACAAGATTCGTGCTGATGCCGGACACTTAACAAGTGAGATGCTGGGAGATGACGAACCCGTTGCTGAAGAAGATTAATATTCTAACTTAACTCCAAAAAAAACACTCTCCCACCGGAGAGTGTTTTGCTATGAGCTGTTTTTGATAAATCTGCACTAGAAATCCGCCTTGCCTCCTAAAAATGCGATAGGTGCATTTATAGTAAGATTTAGAGAAAACAGCGACAGGAGCGTACATCCGGGTACGTGACTGAGCTGTTTTTGATAAATCTGCACTAGAAATCCACCTTGCCTCCTAAAAATGCGATAGGTGCATTTATAGTAAGATTTAGAGAAAACAGCGACAGGAGCGTACATCCGGGTACGTGACTGAGATGTTTTTGATAAATCTGCACTAGAAATCCACCTTGCCTCCTAAAAATGCGATAGGTGCATTTATAGTAAGATTTAGAGAAAACAGCGATAGGAGCGTACATCCGGGTACGTGACTGAGCTGTTTTTGATAAATCTGCACTAGAAATCCACCTTGCGCATTTTTATTTGCGGTATTTGTTGAGTTCCCGCTGAACGTACCTACCCTGATACAAATTAATTCCTAATGAATTGCCTATTTCTATGGCTTTAGGATCATCCACACGACATAAAATCATCTTAGCTCGCTCTGCTTTATTGACGTAATCACGGAAATGCTTATCTTCATTGATAACATCTAAAAATGACGGATGCCAAATAATTTTCATCAAATCACTGTTGAGATTTTCACGATTAACATATTGCAACTTATCAACGGTAATTCCATCAATACAAATTTTATATCCGCGATATTGGGCAAAAGCCTTAGCAAGTAAAAAAGCCTTTGTATCATTAAAAATATCGGCTAACTGGAGTTCTAAAACGATAGTTGAACGCAACGGAGGAGGAATACTCTCGTCAAAATCCATAAATTCGTCAGAAAGAATTGTAGAAACATTCAAATTTAAACTGAAATTACTCACTAAAGATCCGTCATCGTGTTGGCTGACATGAGCCAGAACACGTTTATCCAATGTTTCTGTCAGATTAGCAAACAACCACGGACTCGATGTTAAGTTCACATCCGGTAACAAAATATCTCTCAAATCCGGAATGGCCACAAAGACTTCCTCAAAAATCATTTGCGGAGCTGATTTACCGATAATAGCACAAACCGATTGCCGACGGATCAAGCTGGAAAAATCAACTTGCAATAGGCTTTTTTGTAATTTATCCAACAATGACGGCGTTAAATCTCTAAATTTTTTCTTAGGCGCAGTAAATGCCGTAATTTTATTCAATATGCTTGATTGCGTTTCGAGAGGGGGTTCTTTAGGAGCCAAAGGCGTTGCATTTGTTATTTTATCCAGCAGCTGATGAATTTGATCTTTAGATGTATAAAGTTGAGCAAATTCCGTTTCTAAAATATGAGAGCTGCCGGAAAGCACAAGTTCTTCATTAAAAGCGAACTGAAGACGCACCAATAAGGCTTGAAACTCATCTTGATGTTTGGTGTTAAAAACCAAAATGACACTTTTATTAACCAGCTCAAAAATCCGACCGTCAACATGACGTGTAAAATCAATCAAAAATTCATCAACAGCTTTGGATAACAAAGAAGAAGATTTTGGGGTTTTCATTACGGTCGCATCTAAAAACAAAATCTCAACATCTAAATTATTGACCATAAGGGAGTTCAAAAAAGTTATCGGATTTTTTTCACTCCACCCATCATAGGATTCAGTCGATATTTTAGGAGCCACATCAAATTTTGGCTCATTATAAGAAGGAGCTGTTTGTTGATTATTTGTTTTTTTGCCATTAAAGAAAAACATTTTAACCTCACAACAACTTTTCCAAAATATTTTTTTGCGTACAATACTCGTGCTCAGGACCGGATAACAGACGTTTGCGTTTTAAGCAATCTTTTACGGTACAATGAGCCGCATCAGGGCAAGATTGCCTAATCATCGCAACTTCTAAATTATCCATAAACGGACCTTGAAATAAATTAAACCCATGTCTAATTCCCCATGATAAAGATTGGGAAGAATCACATTTGGCTAAAATAAGATTTTCTTTTCCAAATTCGGAAACAATTGCTTTAACATCTTCATTATCCGGACAAAATTCCCATAATGGTTCCCAAAACAATTTAATCATATTCGGATTAAGAGATTTTGCATTTAAAAATTTTAGAGAAGATGTGCTGACTCCATCGATTAAAATTTTATGTCCGCCTCTTGCCAAGACTTCTTTAACTTCAAAATACAACGATAAATTATTAAAAATATCGGTCAGTTGAACTTCCACCACTATTTTTTTATTTTGTTCTTGAAAGAACTTTGCAAACTCAATAAATTCTTGAGAATAAACTGATTTAAGGCTTAAATTGACACCGATAAATTCCGGCCATTGCCGAAGCTTTGCTGAAAAAAATGCATTCAGCATACGCTTATCAAGGGTTTGAAGTATATAAAAATAGAGCCAACGATTAGCTTGCAAATCCAGACCATCAAATTGCTGATTTAAATCTTTCACAGCTACAAAAAATTCTTGCATATCGATTTTAAATTGATTTGCACCTTTTATCTGAATAACACTTTGCCGCTTGACTAATTCGGAAATATCAACTTGCTCTAATATATTTAAAACCTGATCGACATCACCTGCTTCAAGAGGTTTAGCTTCCGGTTCCAAATTTTCCTGCAGATTTGAAGTTTGCCCGTTTTCAACCATATTGGCAATAAAACCATAAAATGAAGCAAAGCGCTCCGGAAAATTCAAAACAGCTGCAAAGTCACTGCTTTTTTTACCGTGCAAAATCGGATCATTAGAAGTTCCTTCTCGCAATTTTTCAACAGCCTCGTCGATAACAGCTTGAGAAAACCCCCTACCCAAAATAGCAAAATCACCATTGCTCAGTGGGAAAAATACCCCTGTTGCAAGACCGACAACACCATCAAAAAATTTTTCAAGAATTTTCAAAAATTTAGGATGTCTGTGCTTAGGTTTTAATTTTGACGCACTGATATATAAAACAGCATAACCTGACGGATTCTTTGCTATCCGATCCAACGCACTGAGTAAATATTTCTCAGAAAGGATAATTTGCTGTTTTGCCATCTGCCGTTAAAACCCTTCAAACAATGAATTTCATTCACTTACAGTTTATCTTATTTTAATTATCTTACATATTTGCTAATAAATCCTAAAGAATTTTATAAATTTTTGTAATAAAAAAACCTCCTTAAAAAGGAGGTTTCAAAACAGCAAATCAATAAATTATTTTGCTTCTGCAGCTTTCTGCGCTTCCTTTTCAGCCTCAGCTTGAGCGGCTTTTTCAGCAGCAACACGAGCTTTATCTGCAGCACCCTTTGCATTAACATCTCTATCAACTAATTCAATGATAGCCATAGGAGCAGCATCGCCATAACGGATACCTGATTTCAAAACACGAGTATAACCACCGTTACGAGATTTATAACGATCAGCTAAAGTAGAGAATAATTTAGCAACAACTGCTTCATCACGCAAGAAAGCAAAAGCCAAACGGCGAGAATTTAAATCACCTTTTTTGGCATAAGTAATCATATTGTCAGCAAAAGTTCTCAAGGCCTTAGCGCGTGTAACAGTTAAAGTAATCTGTTCATGAGTCAACAAAGCGTTTGTTAAATTTGAGAACAAAGCGCGACGTTGAGAAGTTGTCATATTTAATTTTTTCTGTTTCATACCATGTCTCATGGCTTTTTCCTTTCATTTTCTAATGTTTTGCAAGGCAAAACGGATAAAACACCGGCTCTTACTACGGACTCGCTATCGCGATCATACATAAAAGCCCCTTCATTCGAAAGAGCTTATAACACACAGATTTTTGATTTGCAAGCAAAAAAAAATTAAAAAGTGCCGTACCCGAAGATACAGCACTTTTTCTCAATCTTGATTAAGTTTGGCTTGACGCATAGCCTCAAGTTCATCGAGTAATGCATTTGCCTCCTTTTGTTGGGCACGACACTCACGTTGCAATCGGATGCGCTCCTGCCGCATGCTGTAATAGCAATACCATAAGCCAATCAGACACACCAAGGCGATAAAACTGCAGGCTGCCAAAAACCATGAACTAAAATTGCTCCCAGGCAAGTTGTTCAACAGCTCGTACCACAAACATGGCTGGGCAATCAGCGAACAGACCAGCCAGACATAAAACTGGACTTCTAATCTTCTCTCAGAACGAGCCATATAGTGCTCAAAATCCTGATCAGTGTAATAAGCAGTTTTCATAGCGCAATTCATTTTTTATTTTGAGATATCTTATACAGATAAATTGGCTGCAAAACCAAAATCCGAACGACAAGCAAGCCCCACAAAAAATACCATTGCCAACAGATATCAACGGTCAATTCATGCGTGTAACAAGTCATTCCCCAAAATAGGCAAGCCCAGAGCAAATGAAGAGCCAAACCGCACCATTTATAACGAAGCCAAATTGTTAAAGCTCCGTCACAAATCAGAGTGAACACAACTCCCGCCAACAAGAGTTCCATTCCGGCAAACAAAATAGCTGCGTATGTACAAACAGCTCCACATACAGCAATAGATAAAAAACGTAATGCCTTTACAAAAAAAGATTTTTTCATACCCAATAGTTTTAGTTAATAATATTATTTGTAGAAATACTCTAATCTAATCCGCAAAAAAATCAAGAAATATATAAAATTAGTACGAAAAGAGCTTAAGTTCGTCGTGTACAAAGTAGTACATAAACAAAAAGTTCGGATAATTAGACTAATACGAAGAAAGTCTTTGAACGCGATGTACACAAATAGTACATAAGTTCAAAGACTTTCCAGTAGTAGTCAATTAGACGAGCTTTTTAGAAGTGCTCGTCAACACGCTTGATCAACTCTTCAATATTCTCAGGCGGCCAACCCGGCGTATCCATACCGAGATGAATACCCATCTTAGCCAAAACTTCTTTGATTTCATTCAAAGATTTACGACCAAAGTTTGGAGTCCGTAACATTTCTGCTTCCGTCTTTTGAACCAAATCACCAATATAAATGATGTTATCATTCTTAAGGCAATTCGCAGAACGAACAGACAATTCAAGTTCTTCAACTTTCTTCAACAAATTACGATTGAACGGTAACTCTTCTTTTTCAACTTCAGCATCACTTTCCGGTTCATCAAAATTGATAAACGGCTTTAATTGATCTTGTAAAATACGAGCGGCATACGCAACAGCATCTTCAGGAGTTACAACACCATTTGTGTCGACAACCAAAGTTAACTTATCATAGTCAGTGATCTGTCCGACACGAGTATTCTCAACTTTATACGAAACTTTCTTAACCGGAGAATAAATGGCATCAACAGCAATAACACCAATCGGAGCATCTGTTGATTTATTCTGACTGGCAGGAACATAACCTTTTCCTGTATTAACAGTCAATTCCATATTAATTTTTGCACCGGCATCCAAGTTACAAATAACTAAATCAGGATTCTTGATTTCAACATCGTGACCTGTTTCAATCATAGCAGCAGTAACTTCGCATGGTCCTTCTGCTTTTAAGGTCATTGTTTTAGGACCTTCGCCGTGAACAGCGACAGCCAAACATTTAACATTCAATACGATGTCTGTAACATCTTCTCTAACGCCCGGGACAACTGAAAACTCGTGTAAAACACCGTTAATTTTAATTGCTGTAACAGCGCCGCCTTGTAAAGAAGAAAGTAAAACTCTTCTCAAAGCATTACCAAGTGTTAAACCAAAACCTCTTTCTAAAGGTTCAACCACAATTTTAGCACGATTGCCTCCCTCTGAAGGAACAACTTCTAAATTTGTAGGTTTAATAAGCTCTTGCCAATTTTTTTGAATCACTGGTTTTGTCCTCTATTTAATGAATATGCATATTACTAAAAACCAGAATAAGGCAGAGTCGACCAGCGACTCCACCTGTTTCTGAAAACGGATATTATACGCGGCGGCGTTTTTTCAAACGGCAACCGTTGTGCGGAATTGGGGTAACATCACGGATAGTCGTGATAGTAAAGCCAATAACCTGTAATGCTCTAATAGCTGATTCACGGCCGGAACCCGGTCCTTTAACTTCAACTTCAAGAGTTTTCATACCTTGTTCTTGCGCTTTTTTACCAGCTTCTTCTGCGGCAACTTGAGCGGCATAAGGTGTAGATTTACGAGAACCCTTAAATCCTTGTGCACCGGCTGTTGACCAAGCAACAGTATTACCCTGAGCATCTGTAATTGTTACGCGAGTATTGTTAAACGTAGAATTCACATGAGCAACGCCCGCCGTGATATTCTTCTTTTCTTTTTTCTTTACACGTTGTACTGCTTTAGCCATGGGATACCTGCCTATTTCTTCTTATTCGCAATAGTTTTACGTTTACCTTTACGTGTTCTGGCATTTTGTTTTGTACTTTGTCCACGAACAGGCAAACCTTTACGATGTCTTAAACCGCGATAGCAGCCTAAATCCATCAATCTTTTAATATTAACACCAACCTCACGACGCAATTCACCTTCTACTGTATAATCAGTATCAATAACTTCACGAATTTTAGCGACTTCTTCTTCGCTCAATTCCTGAACACGGCGATCGCAGGCGACTCCCGATTTTGCACAAATATCTTGTGCAGATTTCCGACCAATACCAAAAATATAAGTTAAAGCAATCTCAATTTTCTTGGCAGTTGGAATGTTTACACCAGCTATACGAGCCAAATTCTCTCTCCATTTTCTTATTATTATGACAATATTTAAAAAGTTGATCACCACTTTTCAAAATTAAGCCGGATTATAGGCTAATTTTTTCCGCTGTCAACCACTCTTTTATTAAAAAATTCAAAAACTTGCATTTTTTTTATTTTTTTTGCAAAAAAATACTTTTTATCCGCTTTTTATATTCTCTTTTTTTACGAACAATCACTCTTTTTACGATTCGAATTACTCGGAAACGACCTTTAATAGATCATCTATTTTCTTGGCCGTTGCGTCAATTGTCCCCGTCCCGTCAACACATTTAAGCAGTTTCTTTTGTTCAAAATACGGAATTGTCGGATATGTTAATTTACGATAATTAATCAGACGATTCTGAACGGTCGTCCGATTATCATCGACCCGGCGATAAAAATTTGTACCGCCGCATTTATCGCAGACTCCATAGATTTTAGGTTTTTGAAATTTATCGTGATACCCTGCCCCGCAAGTCATACAAGAATAACGACCTAAAATACGTTCCATAATAATTTCATCCGGCACCTGAATTTCAATAACGGCATCAAGAATAATTCCTTTATCATCGAGCATTTTTTCCAGAACTTCCGCCTGAGGCAGGGTTCTGGGAAAGCCGTCCAGAATAAAACCGTTTTTACAATCATCTTCCTCGATTCGGCGAGACACCATCTGAATAATCATTTCATCGGTAACAAAAGAACCGGCATCGAGAAGTTCCTTAATTTCTCGCCCTTCTTTTGTCGGCTTTTCAGCCTCGGCCCGCAACATTTCACCGGTAGACAAATGAGCAATTGCGATTTTATCTCTCAGGATTCTGGCTTGTGTTCCCTTACCGCATCCCGGAGCACCGGTTAAAACCAGATGCAAACCTAAACCATTTTTATTCATTATCTTCTCTTCCGATTCGCTAAGGCTGCTTTTTTAATCAAACCCTCGTATTGATAAGCAATCAAATGTGATTGTAATTGTCCGACAAAGTCCATTGTTACCTGAACAACGATCAACAAAGTCGTACCACCCAAAACGAATGGAACAGCTAATTTGCTGATAAGAATTTCAGGTAAAATACACAAAGCAACCAAATAGACCGCGCCTAAAACCGTTAAACGTGTAATTACATAGTCTAAATATTCGGCTGTATTTTTACCCGGACGAATACCGGCAATAAAACCGCCGTGCTTTTTCAAATTCTCAGCTGTTTCTTCCGGATTAAAGACAACGGCTGTATAGAAAAATGCAAAAAAGACAATTAACGTTGCGTACAAAATTAAGTATAACGGCTGACCGTGTCCTAATAATTGGCTCAAAGTCTGAACCCAAGATGGTCCGTTTTCAGAAGCAAAATTAGCAATTGTAATCGGTAACAACAATAAAGAGCTTGCAAAAATCGGAGGAATAACGCCTGTCGGGTTAATCTTCAACGGTAAATGTGAATTTTCGGCAGCCACCATCCGCATTCCCATCTGACGCTTTGGATATTGTATGGTGATCTTTCTTTGAGCACGTTCAACAAAAACGATTGTACCGATCAAAACCAAAACCATAACAAATAAAGAGAACATAACAAACAAAGACATAGATCCGACACGTCCCAACTCAAAGGTTTTTGCCAGCGCAGACGGAATATTGGCTATAATACCAACGGTAATAATTAATGAAGAACCGTTACCGACACCGCGTGAGGTAATTTGATCGCCCAACCACACAATAAACATTGTTCCACCGACCAAAGAAACAACTGTCGTAAAGATAAAGACGAACCCCGGATTAACAACAGCGGAAACACCGGCACTGCCTGTCATGCCTTGTAAGCCGACAGCAATACCGTAACCTTGAATAATCGTAATCAAAACCGTCAACATCTTTGTATAGTGTGTAATTTTGCGATGTCCGGCTTCACCCTCTTTTTTCAATGCAGCCAATGACGGCACAACAGATTGCCCCAATTGTAAAATAATTGACGCAGAAATATATGGCATAATATTCAATGCAAAAATAGTCATACGCTCTAACGCACCACCGGCAAACATATTGAACATACCCAAGATACCATTAGAATTACGAGCAAAAATATCAGCCAAAATATGCGGATCAATTCCCGGCAGAGGAATAAAAGTTCCTAACCGAAAAACGATTAAAGCCATAACCGTAAACCATAATCTTTTCTTTAATTCTGTTGCTTTACTGAAAGCGGAAGCATCAATATTTGCTGCCATTTTCTCTGCTAATGATACCATTTTTATTTCCTTATTATTTAAACAAACTCAAACAGGAGCCTATTTGCTCCTCAATGCTACCTATTAATACACTAAAAAAAATTAGATTCAACTAAATAATCAGAATATACAAGATTTTGATACAACAAAAAATACTCGCGGCAGTCAAGCCACGAGTATTTTTTTATTTTTTCTTATTTTGTTGCCAAAAAAGAATGATTTCCGCCGTATTAAAAGCCGTCGCAACGCCGCAGCGCGCCGCCAGTATTAACACAACCGTAAAGACCCAAAACCACCAATCGATGGCATATTTTCCTGACAACATGGGTGTCACAGGTGATGGAATCACAGTAAATGACAGTACCACATAAATTGCACAGAAGATGAAGATGATCATCTCTGCAAAATACCTTTTCCGCTTGATACCGGTTTTGTTTTCAAGCTCTTTCCAAAAATTTTCCATATAGCTTAAAATAATTTAGATTAATAATGTAATTTGGAATAATAATAGCAGAAAATGACAAAAAGTAAAGAAAAAATTGCCGATCTGAGAATATTATGAATGTTCCTAATTTAAAGAGCTCTATCAATATAATAAACCAAGTAAAAACAAAAGAAGCCTGTTGCTAAAGACAACAAGCTTCTTTTCTGTTCAGTCAAATATCACATTATTTATACGTGCGTCGATAAACCTTAATCACGTCAGAAACAGTGATACCCAGCATCCCAGCACACACCAGAAACAAAGCGCAGGAAGCGACATTCAATACACCCCATAACGATAACAAAATAATATTCGCATTCTGAGAATGAGCGTACAACGACATCGCATCGACAGACACATCCCCCAAAAAAGGAAGGGCGATAACCAGCAGAATCGAATATAAAATTCTGCTCCAAATAAAACCTTCTTTTACAGTACGCAATGCGCACCTTCTTTTTTCTCTACTTGTCATAATAAAATAATTTAGTAAATAATATAATTAAGTAAAGGACAATGTATAGCAATACATCAAAAATGTAAAGAAAAAATCCGTTGAGGCGACACCCTCAGCTGCAACACCATCTATATTCTCTCGCCTTTGTTCTCACATTTTTTAATTGGAATAAAAATAATTTCTCAAAATGCAACAAAAAAGGATACGATAAAAATCGTATCCTTTTTTAACATACGAGATAAGCGCAGTTTATTTAGCTTCAGAAGCTTTCTTTTCTACTTCCAAAAAGCTAACTTTACCACCGGCTTTTTCAACGGCAGCAACGGCAGCCTTAGAAGCTGAGTTAACCGTAACGTTGATGCTGGTTGTGATAGCACCGCGAGCGAGCAAACGCAAGCCGTCTTTTGCTTGAGAAACAATACCTGCATTCATCAAAGCTAACAAATCAATTGAGTTAGCAGACAATTTGCCGGCATCAACAGCCTTTTGCAAAGTATCTAAATTGACAACAGCATATTCTTTAGCAAACGGATTTTTGAAGCCACGTTTTGGCAAACGACGATAAATCGGCATTTGACCACCTTCAAAACCGTGAACAGCAACGCCTGAACGAGATTTCTGACCTTTTTGTCCGCGACCGCAAGTCTTGCCTTTACCGCTACCGATACCGCGACCAACGCGAATGCGAGCTTTTGTAGCGCCTTTATTGTCTTTTAATTCGTTTAATTTCATTGTTCTTTTCCTTAAAAAAACTAGCAATGAGCTTGATAAGATGGTGTGCTGCGACGTTAAAAATTTTCGCGGTGTACACAACTAGTACATAAGAAAATTTTTAACAAGCATGACACCATCTTTGCAAGCTCCCACTTACTCTTCTACGCGAAGCAAGTGCGAAACTTTTTTAATCATTCCGCGGATAGAAGGAGTATCTTCCAACTCAACTGTCTTGTACATCTTGTTCAAGCCCAAACCGATTAAGGTTTGACGTTGAGATTCCGGACGACCGATAGAGCTTCCGATTTGTGTAACTTTAATAGTTTTCTTAGCCATCGATTAAGCCTCCTCTTTTTCCATCTTTGCGTTTGTGGTATTTTCACGGCGGCTGACAATGTCACCAACCTTTTTACCGCGCTTTGCAGCAACCATTCTCGGAGAATTAATAGCTTCCAAGGCATTAAACGTTGCTTTAATCATATTGTACGGATTGTTTGAACCCAAAGATTTTGCAACAATATCTTGAATACCTAAAACTTCGAAAATAGCACGCATAGCACCACCGGCAATAACACCGGTACCGGCAGGAGCTGTTCTCAAAACAACTTTTCCGGCACCAAAACGACCTTTTACATCGTGGTGCAATGTTCTGCCTTCACGCAATGGAATGCGAATCATATTTTTCTTAGCCTCGTTGGTTGCTTTGGTAATAGCCTCAGGAACTTCAGCAGCTTTACCTGTTCCGTAACCAACACGACCTTTTTGGTCACCAACAACGACAACGGCAGCAAAAGACATTGTGCGTCCGCCTTTAACCGTTTTGGCAACACGATTAACGTGAACTAATTTTTCAACCAGTTCCTCTTTCTTTTCTGTCTTACGACGATCTACAGCTTGTGCCATTTTTCTTTCTCCTAGAATTTCAAACCGGCAGCGCGAGCTGCATCAGCCAAAGCTTTAACACGTCCGTGATAAATGTAGCCGCCTCTGTCGAAAACAACTTCACTTACACCTGATTTCGCAGCTTTTTCAGCAACCAATGTACCGATAAAAGTAGCTGCTTCAACAGTAGATGACTTAGCGACTTTGCTTCTTACTTCTTTATCTAATGTAGAAGCAGAAACAACTGTAACACCTTTAGCATCGTCGATAATTTGCGCATAAATATGCTTGCCGCTACGGAAAACAGATAATCTCAGCTTACCGTTAGCAGTTTTCTTCAAAGCTGTTCTAACGCGCGCTTTTCTTTTTTGAAATAACTCTCTTGGTGTACTCATTTCAAATTTCCTTATTTCTTCTTACCTTCTTTACGACGGATGTATTCGCCTTCATACTTGACACCTTTTCCTTTATAAGGTTCAGGCTTTCTGTATTTGCGAACTTCCGCAGCAATCTGACCGACTAATTGCTTATCAGCACCGGAAATTGTAATCTGTGTCGGTGATGGGCAAGCAAGGTTAATTGTCTTAGGTGCTTCAAAAATAACATCATGAGAAAAACCTAAAGACAAAACCAGTTTATGAGATCCCTCAACGCGGGCTTTGTAACCAACGCCGACCAACTCTAAATTCTTAGAAAATCCTTCGCTGACACCTTTAACCAAAGAGTTAATGGTGGCACGTGCCGTTCCCCACAAAGCTCTGGCCTGATTAGACTGAGATAACGGAGAAACAACAACTTTACCTTCTTCTAATTTTGCTGCGACGTGACTGTCGTCAAAAGTATAACTTAATTCACCTAATTTACCTTTAACATTAACAACATTGCCGTTAATGGTAACAGTAACACCATTAGGGATAGTAACAGGATATTTTCCAACTCTAGACATCCATTTTCTCCCTTAGAATACTTGACACAAAATTTCACCGCCAACGTTGGCCTTTCTCGCATCATAGTCACTCATAACACCACTTGGCGTTGAAATGATGGAGATACCCAAACCGTTGTATACTCTGGGCAAATCTTTAACGCTTGAATAAACGCGACGTCCCGGAGTCGAAACACGGTAAATTTCGGTGATAACACCAGTACCTTCATGGTACTTTAATTGAATGTGAAGTTCATCAACACCGGCACGAACGTTTACTTTTTCATAACCGTTAATGTAGCCTTCTTTTTTCAGAACTTCTAATACATTTTCACGCAAGCGAGAAGCAGGAGAAATAACTTCTGTTTTCTTCGCTCTTTGTGCGTTTCTAATGCGTGTGAGCATATCGCCCAAAGGATCAGACATAGACATATCTCAATACCCTCCTACTACCAGCTTGATTTTACCAAACCCGGAATTTCGCCGAAGCTGGCCATATCTCTTAATTCGACACGGCTCAAGCCAAACTTCCGGTAATAACCACGTGAACGACCTGTTAATTTGCAACGATTGCGAGCACGAATCTTTGCAGAGTTGCGAGGTAATTCAGCTAATTTTAATGTCGCTTGGAAACGATCTTCAGGAGATGCGTTTTTATCCATAACGATATCTTTGAGTTTTTGGCGGCGGTTAGCAAACTTTGCAGCCATTTTAACTCTTTTCAAGTTTCTGTAAACTGAACTCGTTTTTGCCATAGTAAAATCTCCGCTTATTTCTTATAAGGCATATTGAATCCGCTCAAGAGGACTTTAGCCTCATCATCAGTTTTTGCTGATGTGCAGATAACGATATCCATACCTCTGACTGTCTCAACTTTTTCATAGTTGATTTCAGGGAAGATAATTTGTTCTTTAATACCGAAAGCGAAGTTGCCGCGGCCATCAAAGTTCTTACCTGTAATCCCGTGAAAGTCTCTGATACGAGGTAATGCCATATTGATTAATCTCTCTAAGAATTCATACATTCTATCTGAACGCAAAGTAACTTTGCACCCGATAGGCATTTCTTCTCTGAGTTTGAAAGTAGCAATAGATTTACGAGCTTTGGTAATAACCGGTTTTTGACCGGCAATCAAAGCCATTTCTTCTACGGCATTATTCAATTTTTTCTTATCGGTAACAGCATCGCCGATACCCATATTCAAAACAATTTTAGTCAAATGAGGAATCTCATGTGGGTTTTTGTAACCGAATTTTTCCACAAGAGCTTTTTTAATGACTTCATTGTATAATTTTTCAAAATTTGTCATTGTTATTTTCCCTTATTATTTATCGATTACTTCACCGGATTTACGAGCAAAACGAACTTTTTTACCGTTTGCTTCTTTATATCCGACTTTTGTTGCTTTTCCGGATTTCGGATCAACAATTGCCACATTAGAAACATTAATCGGAGCTTCTTTGGTGATAATGCCGCCGGCATTGGTCTGACTTGGTTTTGTATGTCTTTTAACCAAATTAATACCTTGAACAACAACTTTACCTTCTTTCGGCATAGCTTTAATAACTTCACCGGTTTTGCCTTTGTCATCGCCGGACAAGACAACAACTTTATCTCCTTTTTTAATTTTCATTTTAACAAGGCTCATTACAATACCTCCGGTGCTAATGAAATAATCTTCATGAATTTCTTAGCACGCAGTTCTCTGGTAACAGGCCCAAAGATACGAGTGCCAATCGGTTCACCATCTTTATTAATTAAAACAGCAGCGTTGGAATCAAAACGAATAACGCTACCATCTTTACGTCTGATGTCGCTGGCCGTGCGAACAATCACAGCTTTGCAGACATCGCCTTTCTTAACACGACCTTTCGGAAGTGCATCTTTAATAGAAACAACGATAACATCACCGACTGTTGCATGCATTCTCTTGGAGCCTCCAAGAACTTTTATGCACTGCACCTGACGAGCGCCGGAATTATCAGCGACATCTAGGTTGGTTTGCATCTGAATCATTTTTTATTTCCTTTTCTTTTAGGCGTTTTGACTAATAACAGTCCAAGTCTTGGTCTTTGAATACGGTTTAGATTCTTCAATCGAAACAATATCCCCAACTTTGTACTGATTGTTTTCGTCATGAGCAGCAAATTTCTTACTCTTCTTGACGATTTTCTTGTAAACAGGGTGCATAACCTGACGTTCTACACTAACGATAACCGTTTTATCCTGTTTATCGCTGACAACAACACCTTGAAGAATTCTTTTAGGCATATCTTTTCTCCTAACTATTCTTCTTGCGCTCTGTTAAGAGCGTGTTGATTTTTGCAATTTCACGACGGACATTTCTTATTACAGCAGTATTCTGTAATTGTCCAGTAGATTGTTGAATTCTTAAATTAAATTGCTCTTTCTTAGCTTCAAGCAATTTAGCTTCTAATTCATCAACACTCATTGCGCGAAGATCCTTAGTTTTTACCATTATGCTTCTCCCTTATCAGAGTTTAAGCGCTTGATAAACTTAGACTTTACAGGTAACTTTGCAGCACCTAATGCGAAAGCTGAGCGAGCTGTTTCTTCATCAACACCCTCAATTTCAAACATAATGCGTCCCGGTTTAACTCTTGCGCACCAATATTCAATAGAACCTTTACCTTTACCCATACGGACTTCAGCGGGTTTATCAGATACCGGCAGGTCAGGGAAAATTCTGATCCATAATCTTCCGACTCTCTTCATCTCACGAGTAATCGCACGACGAGCAGCTTCGATCTGACGAGCTGTCACGCGCTCCGGAGAAAGAGCCTTCAATCCATATGAACCAAAACTCAGTTCAGAACCACCTTTAGCCAAGCCGTGAATACGACCTTTGTGGACTTTGCGGAACTTTAATCTTTTTGGACTTAACATTTTAAATTATCCTCTCAATTACTTCTGCTCAGCTAATTTCTTATCTTGAGCCATCGGATCATGAGCCATAATATCGCCCTTGTAGATCCAAACTTTAATACCGCAAGCACCATATGTGGTGTGAGCTGTAGAAGTAGCATAATCAATGTCAGCACGCAGAGTATGCAAAGGTACACGACCTTCACGATAATACTCGGTACGAGCAATTTCAGCACCGCCTAAACGACCTGAACAACTAACTTTGATACCTTCAGCGCCCAAACGAAGAGCTGATTGCATAACGCGTTTCATAGCACGACGGAAAGCAACACGGCGTTCCAACTGCTGAGCAACACTATCAGCAACTAATTGAGCATCTAACTCAGGTTTTCTGACTTCCAAAATGTTTAATTGAACTTCAGAAGATGTCAATTTTTGAATTTCTTTTCTTAAATTCTCAATATCTTGACCCTTCTTGCCAATAACAACACCCGGTCTTGCAGAGTGAATAGTAACTCTGGCCTTTTTAGCCGGACGTTCAATAACAATACGGCTGATACCGGCCTGAGCCAATTTCTCTTTCAAGAATTCTTTAATTTTTACATCTTCGTGGAGGTAATCAGTGAACTTTTCATCGGCATACCAACGAGAGTCCCAAGTACGGTTAATACCTAAACGAAGACCTGTAGGATTTACTTTCTGTCCCATGATTTACTCCCCACGCTCTGTGACGACGATTGTCAGGTTGGAGAACGGTTTCAAAACGCGAGCTCCCCGACCACGACCACGTGCGTGCATACGTTTCATTACTAAGCAGTTGCCGACATAAGCTTCACTGACATAAAGCTTGTCAATATTCAACTGATGATTATTTTCAGCATTAGCAATTGCTGATTTCAAAACAGCCAAAGCTGCTTTTGCGATTCTCTTCTTAGAGAATGTCAATTCTGCTACAGCTTTTTCTGCATTTAAACCACGAATTGTTTGAGCAACGAGGTTTAATTTACGAGCACTGGTGCGGATGGAATTACCAACAGCCATAGCTTGATTGTTTTCCAATCTTCTTGCGTCCTTAGTTTTTCCCATAATTAACCTCTCTTAGCCTTCTTATCTGCTGTGTGACCGTAGAATGTACGGCTTGGAGCAAATTCACCGAATTTGTGGCCAACCATATCCTCTGTCACTAAAACAGGGATAAATTTGTGACCGTTGTGAACACCAAATGTTAAACCGACAAATTGCGGTAACATTGTCGAACGACGAGACCAAATTTTGATAACTTCGTTACGGCTTGATGCTCTAGCACTTTCAGCTTTTTTCAGAAGATAGCCATCAACAAACGGGCCTTTCCATACGGAACGTGTCATTTGCAAATCTCCCTATTTCTTATTATCATGACGAGATCTTAAAATAAAACGATCTGTCTTTTTGTTAGAACGAGTTTTAGCACCCTTGGTTGGTTTACCCCAAGCTGATACCGGATGACGACCGCCGGATGTACGACCTTCACCACCACCGTGCGGGTGATCAACAGGGTTCATAGCAACACCACGTGATTGAGGTCTGATGCCTAACCAACGAGTACGGCCTGCTTTACCAAGAGAAACGTTTTGGTTATCAGGGTTAGAAACTGCACCAACAGTTGCTAAACATTCTTCACGAACAACCCTTAATTCACCAGAGCTTAACTTTAATTGAACATAACCGGCATCTTTACCGACAACTTGAGCGTAGCATCCGGCAGAACGAACAAGTTGTCCGCCTTTACCTGCTTTGAGCTCAACATTGTGAATAATAGTACCGACCGGCATATTCTTCAAAGGCATAGCATTTCCCGGCTTAATATCTGCTTTTTCGGCAGAAATAATCTTATCGCCGGCTTTTAATCTTTGCGGAGCCAAAATATAAGCCTTCTGACCATCTTCATAGCTGACTAAAGCAATGAAAGAAGTACGGTTAGGATCATATTCGATTCTCTCAACAGTTGCTTCGCAATTAAATTTATTACGTTTAAAGTCGATAACGCGCAGTTTACGTTTGTGACCACCGCCGATTCTGCGACTTGTAACGTGTCCGAAATTATCACGCCCACCGGTCTTAGTAAGACCAACAGTCAAAGACTTCTCCGGAGCGCCTTTGTACAACTCGGATCTGTCAACGATAACGAGCTGACGCAAGCCTGGAGATGTGGGTTTATATGTTTTTAATGTCATGACTAAATTCCTGTTGTAACATCAATATTTTGACCATCAGCAAGGGTAACGATTGCTTTCTTATAATCAGAACGTTGTCCGATATAGCCCTTAAAACGTTTTTCCTTACCAAACTGACGAATTGTATTCACCTTATTTACCTTAACGTTAAAAATTGTCTCAACAGAGGCTTTAACGTCATCTTTAGAAGCCCATAAAGGAACTAAGAAAGTAACTTTTCCAGCTTCTGAAGAAACCATAGATTTTTCGGTGATAACCGGACGAACCAATGTGTCGTACATTTTTGCGGTTACATTGTTTGTTTTTGTTGATTTACTCATTTCAATCTCTCCTCCAAGCAACTAACTGCGTCTTTTGTCAACACCAGTTTGTCTTTTCTTAAGATATCATATACATTGGCACCAATGGTTGGCAAAATGTCAACACTTGGAATATTGCGACTTGCCAATGCAAAATTCATATCTACTTCCTTGCCGTCAATAATCAAGCAATTATTCAACCCGCAAGCATTTAACTTAGCAGCCAAATCCTTAGTTTTAGGAGCTGACAATTTTGCTTCATCAAGAACAACAAGGTTACCCTCTTTCGCCTTAGCAGAAAGAGCTGTCTTCAAACCAAGTTTTCTGAATTTCTTGGTTAAGTCATGTGACTGATCACGAACAACCGGACCAAACACAATACCACCTTTTCTAAACTGAGTACCTTTACGAGAACCTTGACGAGCATTACCGGAACCTTTTTGTTTGAACGGTTTTGCAGGTGTCAAAGCAACCTCTGAACGGCCTTTGGTTTTGTGGTTTCCGCTTTGTAAACGAGCCAATTGCCAATTTACGACACGGTGTAAAATATCAGCGCGAACTTCCAAACCATAAATAGCATCGTTCAATTCGATTGTGCCGACATTTTTATTTTCAAGATTTAAGATGTCCTGTTTCATTGTTTCAAATCCTTATCATTATGCGTTTTCTGCTGAAGCAGTTTCTTCAGCCTTAACAGCAACAGGTTCATCAACTTTTTTCAATCCTGCCGGTAAAGGCAATTGAACTTTAGCGGTTTTCTTCAAGGCATCGGTAATACGAACCCAAGCATTTTCACAACCAGGAACGCCACCTTTAACCATAATCAAACCTTTATCGGCATCAACGGCAACAACACGCAGATTTTGAACGGTAACGCGTTCATCACCCATATGTCCGGCCATCTTTTTGCCTTTGAATACTTTACCCGGATCTTGTCTTTGTCCTGTAGAACCGTGAGCACGGTGAGAAATTGATACACCGTGAGAAGCTTCCAAACCGGCAAAGTTATGACGTTTCATAACACCGGCGAAACCTTTACCGATTGATGTAGAGCAAACATCTACATATTGACCGGCAACAAAGTGTCCTGCAGATAATTCATCGCCGACAGACAACAAGCAATCTTCAGAAACTCTGAACTCGCCTAATTTCTTTTTCGGCTCAACTTTAGCTTTGGCAAAATGTCCTTTTAACGCCTTAGATACATTTTTAGCTTTAACAGCACCGGTACCTAATTGTACGGCAGTATATCCATCGCGTTCTTGTGTTTTAACGTCAACAACCTGAAGGTTTTCAACGCTCAAAACAGTAACCGGAACATGAGTTCCGTCTGCTTCAAAAATGCGGGACATTCCCAATTTTTTTGCGATTAAACCAGTACGCATTATTATTTTTTCCTTTTCAATTGGTTGAACATCATATTTCAGACGCCAACATTGTTTTTTATTATTATTGCCTCAAATGAGGACTTGTTTTGTTACACTTTCAAAAAGTGAGAAATTAAAGTTTGATTTCAACATTTACGCCGGCAGCTAAATCTAACTTCATCAAAGCATCAACTGTCTGCGGTGTCGGATCAACAATATCAAGAAGTCTTTTGTGAGTACGAATTTCGAACTGTTCACGAGATTTTTTATCAACGTGCGGTGACATATTAACCGTAAACTTCTCAATTTGTGTAGGCAGAGGAATAGGACCTCTGACGTTTGCGCCTGTTCTTTTGGCCGTATGAACGATTTCTTGTGTTGATTGATCAAGCAATCTGTGATCAAAAGCCTTCAGGCGAATTCTTATATTTTGTGCATCCATTTTTTACTTTTTCCTATAACTAGACGGCACAAATTCACATATTTGGAACTTAGCCGTCTAAATGTTAAACTCGGCAACACATACATTCAGAGGTGTTGCGTTATGTTTTATGACCGTTGCCCAGAGCCGTTTTCAGCCATTTTTAGCAACAATGTGAGCGTCTTTTAACACATTTGAGTCTAATATGCAAGCAAAAAATGATAAAAAAATGAAAAAAAATTCAAGCTGAATCGCCCACTGAGAGTCTGATTGAGTCGAATTGACGAAATTTTTAAATTCCGAGTCAATTTTTGGAGAAAAGTTAATAAAAAAAAACTCTGAACTTTTCAGTTCAGAGTTTTTTTGATTCATACAAACCACGGATCCTCGGGTAAGCCTGAGGCATTCAAGATAGCTTGTTTAACATCTTTCTCCTCAATCTGCTGATAGCCTTTCTCCGTTTGCTTCCAGAACGATTTTACTTCGCACCCGCTGCCATAGGGTGTTCTTTGCGTAATACTCACAACCGGCGATACATAGCCGACGTGTGTCACCGGCAACCCGGACATAGCGCAGAACTTTTCGGTAACATCAACGAGGTGTCCTTTTTTCTGAGAAAGAATTTCCCAGTGTGTATCCCCCATCGCCTTAACCGCTAAATCTCTGCCGATTGGCAGATAGTAGCGACCGGTTCGAGAAAACAGCATTTCTTTTTTGTAAAATAATCTACCATCATGGTGTTTGCCAATGACGACATAATACAAAGCATTGCTGCAGTGCAATGCATACACCTCCCAAAACCGATTGTAAAATGTCGGTTGTAACTGACGGTACTCCGTCTGCATACAACCACCGACAAACAATCTGATCTCTTCATAGATCAGATTTTCTTCCGAAAGGACAAATCTTTCATCCTTCCAGATTTTTTTATAAATTTTTTTCATAATAAAACAGTTAATAATTAATTTTGTCCATAATTTAACAGAAACGCAATTAATTGTCAACCCTCAAAACCGGTGGCATTTGAGCTCTCTTAAAAGCTGTTTTATGATATTGTTTAATAACCCAATCGACTGTTTTTTGGGTATATCCGCCTTCAACAATTTGTTCTGCTGTTTTTTTCTTGTCACAATACAACGTTAAAATTCCGTCCAACACATCATAAGGAGGTAAAGTATCCTCATCTTTTTGTCCTTCACTGAGTTCGGCACTCGGAGCACGATTAATAACTTCCTCCGGTAACACAGTCTTACCTCTGCTGTTTAACCATTTTGCCAACTCAAATAATTTAGATTTAAAAATATTTCCGATCGGCATTAATCCCCCACAGGTATCTCCATACAATGTACAATATCCGGTTGCCGCTTCAGAGCGATTACCGCAAGCCAAAACCAAAGAGCCGAATTGGTTGGAAAACGCCATTAAAAATTGCCCGCGAACCCGTGCTTGCAAATTTTCCAAAACCGTCTTTTTAGGCGTTTCTAAAATAGCGTCCTTAAAAAAAACTGCCTGTTGTTCATACAAATTTTGAATATTCATTTCCCGATAATTAAAACCGTTTAACTTTTTCAATTGCGCCGCAATATCTAAACTCAGTTGTGAGGTATAGTTTGTTTTCATCATAACGGCATAAACGTGCTCTTTGCCCAATGCTTCTGTTGCTAAAACACTGACAATCGCAGAGTCAAGACCGCCGGACAATCCTAATACAACATCCTTAAATCCGTTTTCACGACAGTAGGTTACTAATCCGTTTTTTAAACCGTCCCATAACTTCTGCATTTTCGCCCCCTATAGCCCAAACCTGCAAGCAGATTGAACCCTTTGAAAAAAATTAATCTGTGAATTTTGCGCCGGACACAATCGGTTGGACGCAGCAACCAATTAAATAAGACAATTGCTTGCCTCTACATTTCTTTCAGAGCCGTTTCTTCAAACTTCCGCGGTAAAGGTTTTTTACTTCCTCCGCCGGAAGAAAGAAAAACAATGTCTTTTTTAACTCCTTTCATTCTATACAAGAAACGATGAATTTCAAGAGTATTCAAACGGTGACATTTAAAAGTTCCGTCTATATTTTCATACCCGTAGAAGCATCCGCTCTTGGTCAAAAAGACCTGCTCTTCTTCAAAAATATGAGCAATTCGTTTTTTATTCTCGTTACTCATTAAGCCTCCACGCAATGTGTTTAAAAGAGAAAGAGACCTTAAATTTTAAGGTCTCTAAAGCCTCTGCTAAAATCAGCATTGCAAACGTTACAGTGAAAATGTTGCTTTATCTTAAACATTAATTTTACCATCTTTTTTAAAACCAACAAAATCAACGTCAGGTTAACAAAATCTTAACAAAGAGTCAACAGTGAATCAAAAAAAAGATGCCCGAAACAAGGGCATCTTTTTGATTTTTCTTAAAATTTTCTTTTTCGAGCCACTTTCCGAGCAATCGACTCGACCAGTTCACTCCAATTAGAAAAGTCTTTCTTTTCAAGTGTAATCCCATACTCTCGCTCGAGTTCTGGGAGCACTTCCTCCGGAAGAATATTCCCGTCTCCATAAAAAAGGGAACCGGAGGCCAACTCTCGGCCGCTTAAATGATAGCGGCTCTGCAGCGTTTCAAAGATTTCTTCCTTGATTCGCTGGGTTTTTGTCTTTTTCTTAGCCATACTTTAAAGTTTTACACCTTGCCGGCAAGCCGCACGGCTCAGTATGTTAATATACTCACCCCAATTATGATATGGGATTTCTGGTTCTCTCAGTAAAACACCACAATGCTGTTGCAGTGGCTGAGCAACATCTTGCGGTCGCAGCCAGTGTGGATCGAGCACAGGAGAAATTAGTTCCCTGTCAGTCACATAGAAATTGTCTTGCAGGCAGTCAATTATTCGGGCCCGCATTTTTTCTTGATTACTTTTTCCCATAATAAATACTAAAAATTAAATACCATATAACCATATATCATCTTTTTGGCTTTTTTGTCAACCATTATTGCAAAAAAATCGCCACGGTTTTCGTGACGATTTTTTATTACAATACAACAGAGCAATAATATGCACTCATTGTAGCCCAATTAAAGAGAGGCAACTTTGTTGCCACCTGAGAAGCTTTGACTCCAACGGATCGACGCAAGCACAATTTAAGATATTGTACCAAATCAGAATCAGCCCCGGCAAAATCTGCAGAATACATATTTCCGGGGGTAAAACCGTGACTTAATATCGTCAGTAAAAGCTTTTGAGCCGCTTTCTGCCGATGATACCAACAATCGTACAGTCCGAGATACTCTCGAGATAACAAATCGTTCAAATATGCTCTGGAATTTTCCGAAACATTTTCTGAAGCAACATATCGGGCCATCTGCCTCAGATAAAATTTCATCGTCGGGTTTGAATGAAGCATTGTATGCGTTGCAATCTCTGTCGCTGAACCATCCGACATTTCTTCCAAACCGATGGCAACATCTTGAGCTTGCAAAGCATAACTCTTGTGAACGGTCAGGGCTGTGTTAAATACACCCAACCAGCCGATAAACATAGCATCAACACCGATCTTATATATTTTGCCATCCATCTCTTCGGGAAGACAATAATCATAAAGAACCGTGTTTAAGCTTAGCAAATTGTCACCTGATGCTTTTTTGAGCAACTTGTACAATTTCTTTTCCCATTTCGGACGAAACAAGAAATAAAACCATTCCTTAATTTTTAGCATAAGCACAATAATTTAATAGTAAGACAATATTGATTCTTTACTACATCCGCATTGTTTTAAAAGCAAGAAAAAGATTCGGAATTGTTGTTTATACTAAGAAACGCATCTTGCTTAATTATCTAAATTCTCAAACTCCGTTTTAAAGACGATAAAGCCCCGTGTAATCAAAGCTAAAAAATCTTGAAAAGAAAAACGTGATAGATGTTGTTTATAATAAGAAACCCGAAAAACTGCGACAGGAGTGTACATAAACGTACATGACTTAGCAATTTTTCGGGTTTCTGTATTAGAAACGCATCTTGCGCGTTTTTACT
>JAFUSU010000008.1 GCA_017467515.1 Alphaproteobacteria bacterium | reverse complement strand
TGGGAGAATGCAATGAGTCATTGCAAGGGTGTTTCAAGAGGCGGTAAGACGGCTCAGTTGCCGACATTTGATGAAGGGCGGAAAATAGCAAATAATTCCGTTGCAGTTAATAGCGGGTTGGCAAAAATATCTGGGGCATCAGCATTAACTTATCAATACTATTGGTCTTCGACTGAGTTTGATACTACTCGCGCGTTGAATTTCTATCCTCTCAACTCCCTTACGCCTACCATCACTAAGACGGATACCAGCAATGTCCGTTGTGTCTTTGCTTTTTAATTATCAATTTAACCCTTTACCTATTTTCCAACCGTGTTTTTAAAAACACGGTTGGAAAGTTTTTGTTCTTGAATGTAAATTTTCGCCTATAATATTGCGTTTGATATGAAAATTGATTTGTAAAGTAAACCTTTATTATTCAATGTAGAAACAACGCAATAAAATAGCCAAAATGACAGTAATAATGTCAGGCGAATAAATTACGCCTGACATTTATAAAACCCCTAATAAGACCGAGCGTAAATCACATCCATTGTTGCCGGTTTACCGGTTAACAGGCAGGTTCCCTGTGTGCCGGATTGATCAAACGGAATACAACGAATGGTAATTTTCATTTCTTTTAAGATGGCTTCCGTTTCCGGATCTCCGCACCATTTTCCGCGAACAAAAGCAACTTTTCCCTGCTTACCGTCTTCAATCCAGACGTTAGAAGCACTGAAATAATCTTTGAACGCTTCCGGTGTGGTAATATCAGTTCTGATGTTTTCCAACAAGCGTTTTTGAGCTTTATCAAACATAGCTTTTTGAATATTCTCTAAACGAGCCGATATAGTAGACGCAAATTCAACCAAAGGAACAACTTGTTTGCCTTCCGGCGCACCAAGGTTAAGACGCTCTCTAACCATCACATTTCCGGCTTCAACATCACGCATTCCGATTTCGCAAATAATCGGAGCCCCTTTACGTGTCCATTCCCAGAAACGATCAGACGGAGATTTATCCCGTTTATCAATTTTAATACGAATTTTTTCGCCGAACGGAAATTGTTTTTTGAGCTCAGCCTGTAAGTTATTAATATAAGCCTTAATGGTTTCAGCGTCTTCCTGTTTTTTGATAAGAGGCAATAAAACAACTTGATAAGGCGCAATTTTCGGAGGAACAACCATACCGTCATCATCAGCATGCGTCATAATCACACCGCCGATTAAACGGGTGGAAACACCCCAAGAGGTCGTATAAGCAAACTCCTGCTGATTTTGTGCATTGACAAATGATATATTAGCAGACCGTGCAAAATTCTGCCCTAAAAAGTGCGATGTACCGGCCTGAAGTGCCTTACCATCCTGCATCATGGCTTCAACACAATAGGTATCAACCGCACCCGGAAATTTTTCGTGTTCCGGTTTGCGTCCCTTTAAAACAGGCATAGCAAGCGTATTTTCACATAAATCACGATAAGCTTCCAACATCGTCTTGGTTTCTGTTTCCGCTTCCTGAGCAGAAGCATGAGCCGTGTGTCCTTCTTGCCACAAAAATTCACGTGTTCTCAAAAACAGGCGAGGGCGCATCTCCCAACGAACAACATTTGCCCACTGATTGACCAATACCGGTAAATCACGATAAGATTTAATCCATTTAGAAAAAGAGTCGGCAATAATGGCCTCAGAAGTCGGACGGACAATTAAGGGTTCTTCCAATTTTGAATCAGGAACCAATTTACCGTCTTTCATAGATAGGCGGGAATGGGTAACAACGGCCATTTCTTTAGCAAAACCGTCAACGTGTTCGGCTTCTTTTTGGAAAAAACTCAAGGGAATGAACATTGGAAAATAGCAATTTTCGTGTTCCGTTTCTTTTATCTTTTCATCAAATACGTCACGAATACGCTCCCAAATACCATATCCCCAAGGCTTGATAACCATACAGCCCGGAGAAGATGAATTTTCTGCCATATCCGCTTCACTGACAACATTTTGGTACCACTCAGGATAATTTCCTGCTCTCGTATTTCTTAATCCCATAAGTTTATTCCTTTTTTAATATCGCAATTAAAAGTCCGCCTCCCCAATGAGACAGACTGTCGACACAGTATAGACCGATATTTGCAAATGTAAACATAAAAAAACGCCGCAGACATATTTGTCGGCAGCGTATTTTTTTGTTAGCGTTGGGCGTTAAAGTAAGCCCTCGCATTAAGTTCTCGTTCCACTTCAGCTAATATGGCTTGGAACTCTTTGAGCATCTTTTCGTCTTCTGTTTTATCAGCTTCCAAGCTGATTTTTTCCTCCAATGACAGTTGTGTTGCGAGAACATCATTGTCATAAGCCAACACATTTTCAATGCGTTGAACTGCTTTTTGTGTTCTCTTATGCAGCCATTCAAGACGTTGGTTGCTAAACTGATGTCGAAGCCTTTTATATTCTTCAAATTCAGCCACAACCATAGGATAGAGATAAACATAAGACAAAAAACGATAAATGAGATAGGCTCCGATTAGAAGACATATCCCGATAATCAGAATAATTTTCATATTAGTAATATTTTAGTATTGGACAGAATAGCAAAAATTTTAAATAAAAACAAGAAAAAATAAAAAAAGCTTATTTTTTATAGTATTTAAGCAATGTTTTAATAAAATAATTGAGCGATTCGGAGGTACTGTATATTAAAACGGAGACTTTTTAGTAAAAAAACAGTTGACTTAGAGTACGCTCAAAAGGTTACACTCTGAATAATTCTTCATAAGGAGCATTACTGATGAAAAGAATAATATCAATATTTTTAATGGGATTAACTTTTTTAATAAGTTGTTATGCAATGGCGGAGGAACAGAAAATGTCAGAAAAAAAAGCTTTGGTTGTTTACTTTTCAAAAACAGGTGAGCAATACGGTGTTGGACACATCAACGAAGGCAATACCGCAATTATTGCTAAAATGATTGCTGAACACACAGGGGCTGATTTGTTTGAAATAAAATTGAAAAATGACACATATCCTTCAGCTTACAAGGCTTTAACGGAAGTTGCTTTGGCTGAAAAGAAAACCAATGCCAGACCGGAAATAGAAGGTGAGGTTAAAAATTTTGCAGACTATAATGTTGTTTTTATCGGCTCGCCGAATTGGTGGGCAGATATGCCGATGGTATTGTATAGTTTTATTGAAAAATATAATTGGAATGATAAAATTATTATTCCGTTTGTTACACACGAAGGAAGCGGTTTGTCTTCTATTCCGAATAAAATTAAATCCGCGGCTCATCCGCAAAAAGTGCTTGAGGGTTTTGCTATTTATGGACATACGGCACAAAATAGTCGAGAACAAGCAGACAAAGAAGTTTTAGCGTGGCTTAAAAAACTAGGATATTAAGGAGAGAAAAATGAAGGTTTTATTAGTCAACGGATCCCCTAATGCAAAGGGAACAACTTATACGGCTCTTAATGAAATTGCCAAAACTTTGGCAGAAGAAGGTATCGATACTGAAATTTATCATATTGGTAACGAACCGATTTCCGGCTGTCGTGCGTGTCGTGCGTGTGCAAAACTTGGAAAATGCGTTGTTAATGACGGGGTGAATGAATTTGTTGATAAAGCCAAAGAGTTTGACGGCTTTATTTTCGGATCTCCGGTTCACTATGCTTCGGCAAGCGGCGGATTGACTTCTTTTTTAGATCGTGTTTTCTTTTCCGCTTTTCTCAGCGGACGTGGTGATGTTTTCAAACATAAACCGGGATCGGCGGTTGCTTGTGCCAGACGCTCCGGAACAACAGCAACATTGGATCAGCTCAACAAATATTTTACCATAAGCGAAATGCCGGTCATTTCAGGACGTTATTGGAATATGGTTCACGGAGCAAATGCGCAAGATGCCCAACAAGACCTGGAAGGTATGCAAAATATGCGCATTTTGGCACGCAATATGGCTTGGCATTTAAAGTGTCAGGAAGCCGGTAAAAAAGCAGGCGTACAGATGCCGAAACAGGAAGAAATCGTACTTACAAATTTTATTCGGTAGACAGATTAAAAAAAAGCCCCTCATCAAGGGGCTTTTTTTATTAATCTGCTAAACCTAACAATCTGTATTTCACCCTGACATCATAATCAGAACTGAAATCAGACAAAAGTCTGTTCGCATATTCTTGAGAAATTTCCAATTTGGCTTGACGAACCAGTTCATCATCGGATTGAACAGGTGTTGTCGGATTGATAATTTTATCGGTGACGGCAATTAATTCAATACCTTTGTTATTGAAAATTTTAGCAGAGCCTGCTTTTTCCAAGAATAAATCGTTCATTTCCAAGTCGGTCAAACCGGCAAAAGATTGCTTGCGAGAAAGAGGGGAAGTTGTTTTAACCTGTAATTTGAAACGTGCGGCAATTTCATCTATTCCGTCACCGTTTTCCAAATCATGCAAAACATCATTTGTAATTTCCTGCGCTATAGCTGTTCGTTCGTTATCTTCCCACATTTTGACGATTTCAGGACGAACTTCCGCAATATCCTTCGGGTGCGTATCATATATATGATCAACCTTTAATAGAGCAATACCGTCATCAAGTTCAATAACCTGACTGATTTCCCCTTCATTATAAGAAAAAGCCATATCGATAAAATCAGGAGCTGTCGCAATAGCTCTTAATTGAGCATCTGAAAGAGTTGCTTGACCGTTCTCATCTAAATTTTTAACAGTATGAATTTTAGTTTTCAAAGATTGGGCAATATCGGAAAAGTCGGTTCCTGCACCGATTTTATCTTCAATCTGAGAAGCTAATTCATAAGCTTCATCATACATCTTTTCTTTTTTTAAATTTTCCTTAATCTGAGCTAAAGCCTTAGCTTTATCAGTCTTAGCGCCAGCTTTAACAGTGATAACTTTAACAATATGCCACCCCATATCCGTTTTAATCGGACCGACAACACTTCCTGCTGAGGCTGAAAATACGGGCTTGGCAAGTAACTCAAGCATCATATCCTGAGCAACAAAACCCAAATCGGTTGTTGCTTTATCCTGATTGGCTTTTGTTTGTGCAACGCTGTAGAAATCCTGTCCGGATTTAACGTCTTTCAGAGCTTCCTGAGCTTTAGCCTCATCATCAAAAACCATCTGAGCCAGTTGGCGGGTTTCAGGTGTTTCAAACTGAGAAGCATTCTCTTGGTAATAGATTTCGGCATCTTCATCACTGATTTGCGTTTGTTTGCTGATATCATTATTAGAAAGATAAAAGAAAGAAATATCTCTTGTTTCCGGAGCCATAAAATTAACATTGAAATCTTGATAATATTGCTGAATTTCATCTTCAGAAACTTGACGATCAATCGGTAAATTTTTGATATCCAGTGTAATATATTTGAAAATACGCTTTTGATTATAGATTTTAGCCAGATATTTTAACATAACATCCGGAACATTCATATTCT
Source organism: Alphaproteobacteria bacterium (assembly GCA_017467515.1). Classification (GTDB taxonomy): domain Bacteria; phylum Pseudomonadota; class Alphaproteobacteria; order RF32; family CAG-239; genus Scatocola. Next base: position 4,292 of record JAFUSU010000008.1, on the reverse strand, counting down.
CAACCGGTGTCTGAATAACATTCTGACGGGCAACGTCCAATTTAACGGAATTAATGTATTTTGCCTCATTCGTTCCGGAAAGAGCTAAAATTTGGCGCATTCTGTTAATATCAAACTTGCCGTCGGCACCGCGAAATTCGGATTGAGAGTAAATAACTTGACGAACCAAATCATCACTGATGCTGATGCCGTTCTTTTTAGAAATGTTACGGATGATCATATCATTTAAATTTTTCTCAACCAAATTCTGTAACATATTAAGACGGATAGTATCGCTGACTTCAAAAGTATCACCGAATAGTTTTTTAGCCATCTGCACTTCGTTATCAAGTTGAGCTATGGCATCGCCTTGTAAAAGTTCAAAGCTGTCAACCTTAATTACCGGACGGTTTTTACCGACGCTTCCCATATATCCGGCCACACCGAATAAGGATACAAAGCTCAAACCGGTTAAAATTAAAATGATTTTGGCAAACCAAGTATCTTGTAATTTTCTAAATTTACTTATCATTATCAATCACACTTTCTTTTACTTATGAATCTGTCCGCAATTATGGGGCAAATTTATAAGATATGCAATCTTAAAATATTGGTGTTGAAAAGTTTTTTCAGCTATGCTATCAAGAATCAATTTTTATGATGAAACTTTAATGAGGAAAATAACATGGCAAGAAAAACATTAATTGCGGGAAACTGGAAAATGAACGGCTTGTTAGCTGACGGCGTTGATTTGGCTAAAGGGGTGTCAGCCGCCGTTAAAGCCAAAGGAAAATGGAATTGTGAGTTTTTGGTTTGTCCGCCGTTTACATTGTTAACATCTGTTAAAAAGGCATTAAGAGGAGCCAAAGTTGCCTTGGGGGCTCAAGATTGTCATTTTGCCGAAAAGGGGGCGCATACAGGTGATGTTAGTCCGGTAATGTTAAAAGAAATCGGTTGTTCTTATGTTATTTTAGGACACTCTGAACGCAGAGCGGATCACGGCGAGTCGAATGAATTAATCAATAAGAAAGCTGTTGCCGCTCACGCACAGGGATTAAAAACAATTATTTGTATCGGAGAAACGGAAGCTCAAAGAGATGCCGGCAAGACCATAGATGTTTGCACAAAACAAATTGCCGGTTCTGTTCCTGATGATGCAACTTCATCTGATACCGTCATCGCTTATGAACCGGTTTGGGCGATCGGTACAGGCAAAACACCGACAGCTAAAGACGTTGAAGATGTTCATGCTGCTGTTCGTAAGGCTTTGGCAAAGAAATTAGGCAAAGCAAATGCCAACAAAATGCGCATTTTATATGGCGGTTCCGTAAAACCGAATAATGCTAAAGAATTCCTTTCTCTGCCTGATGTTGACGGTGCTTTAATCGGAGGAGCAAGTTTAAAAGTTGCAGATTTCTTGGGTATTGCTGAAAATGCTGGTTGCTAATTAAAAAAAGAGCAGTTATATTTTCAATATTGAAAGGAATTTGAAAGAATGGAAACAGTTTTACTTGTAATTTATTTGTTGGTAGCTATCTTTTTGGTGGCTGTTATTTTGATGCAACGTTCTTCAGGCGGAGCATTAAACGGTTTAGGCGGAGACAGCGGGGCAAGCTCAATTTTTTCAGCTCGCGGAACCGGTAACTTTTTAACCAGATTGACGGCCATTCTAGCAACAATCTTCTTCTGTGCGGCAATAGCTTTGTCTTTGATCTATAAATCAGCAACGCCGAAACAGGCATCTATTTTAGAAACTTCAGCACCTACGGCTCCTGTCCAGCAGGAAGCACCTGCAGAACCGAGTGTTCCTGCAGCACCGATTGCCGGAGAGTAAATGAGGTTAGAAATCAACATAAAGGGCACCTTTTCATAAGGTGCCCTTGTCACTTTAAAATAGGGTAAAAATATGACGGATATACTTAACAAAAAAGCAAAATTTATTTTCATTACGGGCGGTGTTGTATCTTCTCTGGGTAAAGGTTTGGCATCGGCTTCATTGGCTTCTGTTTTACAATGTCGCGGCTTTAAAGTCCGTCTGCGTAAGCTGGATCCCTATTTGAATGTAGATCCCGGAACGATGAGCCCGTTACAACACGGTGAAGTTTATGTGACGGACGATGGAACGGAAGCTGATTTAGACTTAGGACATTATGAGCGTTTTTCAGGTGTTCCGGCTAAGAGAACAGATAGCATAACGACCGGAAAAATTTATCAACGTGTGATTGATAAAGAGCGCCATGGGGATTATCTGGGGACGACAATTCAGGTGGTTCCTCATGTAACGAATGAAATTAAAGACTTTATTTTGTCGGATATTACCGATGAAGATTTTGTTTTGTGTGAAATCGGAGGTACCGTCGGCGATATTGAAGGACAACCTTATTTGGAGGCGATTCGTCAAGTGGCGTATGACTTAGGTCGCGAACGAGCAATGTTTATACATGTGACATTGTTACCTTATATTCCGACAGCCGGTGAACTTAAAACCAAACCGACACAACACTCGGTTAAGAAATTACAAGAATACGGAATTCAACCGGATATGTTGTTGTGTCGCTGTTGTTGTGACATTCCGCAAAATGAAAAACGTAAAATTGCATTATTCTGCAATATTCGAGAAGAAAACGTTATTACGGCACGTGACGCTGACAGTATATATCAAGTTCCTATTGCTTATTCGGAAGAAGGAATGGATACACAGGTGTGCAAACATTTTGGTATTAACAGCGACAAACCAGCTGATTTGAGTAAATGGCACCATATCGTTGATGTTTTGCGTAATCCGGAAGGAACGGTTAAAATAGCGGTTGTCGGAAAGTATGTCCAGTTATTGGAAGCCTATAAATCATTGGGAGAAGCTCTAACACACGGTGGAATTGCCAATAAGTTCAAAGTCAAAGTCAAGTGGATTGACAGCGAAGATATTGAGCGCGATGGGGCAGATGCTCACCTCAATGATGTTAGTGCGATTTTGGTTCCGGGTGGTTTCGGACAACGAGGGACAACCGGAAAAATTATGGCAATTACGTATGCCCGTGAACATAAAGTTCCGTTTTTGGGAATTTGTTTCGGAATGCAAATGGCTGTTATTGAAACAATGCGCAATTTAGCCGGTGTGAAAAATGCCAATACCACAGAATTTGGTCCTGATTGCGAGCCTGTTGTCGGGTTAATGACAGAATGGGATAAAGACGGAGCTAAAGAAATTCGTACGAAAGATGGTGACTTGGGCGGAACAATGCGTCTGGGTGCTTATCCGTGTTGTTTGAGTGAAGGATCATTGGTTGCAAAAATTTATGGTACGAACAAAATTTCAGAACGCCATCGTCATCGTTATGAAGTTAATTTAGTTTATGAAAAAACCTTAAATGACTATGGAATGGTTGTTGTCGGTAAATCACCGGACGGCAAGCTTCCCGAAATTGTTGAACGTATCGATCATCCGTGGTTTATTGGTGTTCAATTCCACCCTGAGCTTAAATCAAAGCCGTTTGCACCGCATCCTCTGTTTGTTTCCTTTGTGGCGGCCGCAATAAAGCAAAGTCGTTTAATATAAAGATATAAGAGAAACTTTTTTAATTGAGTATAGATTTAATAGGGTATTGTAGTCACAACTAAACAATACCCCAAAAATAGCTTGACACAATGGTTTCCGCGTGATACACTGAAAATGGTTTTGGTTCAGTGTTCTATACGGGAGGTGCCTTATGAAGAAGGTCTATTATTTGTGCTGTTTTGTTTGTGCAATGCTGTATAATAATGCGGCACAAGCTTATTTTGATGTTCATAGGGATGATACTTCTCACATAGATTATATCAAAACCAAACCAAACGCTGAGCCAAAACTCTCGTCTGTCGGCTATATTAAGTATGCCGCGGTTAATTTTATATCGAAAAGATCGGGAATTACGAGCGATGCGAGCGGTGACGATTTAGATTCAATGCCGATTAAAGAAACGAGTTGTCCGACAGGACAAACGAAAGTAGACGGCATTTGTATAGATGTTACGGCTTGTAATACTTCATTTCCGTTAACCTCGGTCAGCAGTAAGATCGGTTCTTATGTGACCAAGGACTGCGGCAGCGGTAACAGATATTGTTACACGAGCTGTCAAACGGGATGGGTTAAAGACGGTTGTAGTTGTACACCGGTTGATTGTGCGGGTTTCCCATTATCAACCTCAAGCAATAACTGTAACGGTGTTAAGAGTTGTAAAACCGGTGACAGTTATAAATATAAATGTACGGGGTGTGCAACCGGTTATACTTTAACAGATGCCGGAACATGCGTCAGCACAGCGTGTCATACTTAC
>JAFUSU010000035.1 GCA_017467515.1 Alphaproteobacteria bacterium | reverse complement strand
GAATGGATACTCGGGTCAAGCCCGAGTATGACAGGAGAGAGAAGAATCGCCCGAGTATGACTTTTTTTAACGTCACCCTCGTGCCCCGACACGAGGGTCCATCTCCACACACACCGTCACCCTCGTGCTTGACACGAGGGTCCATTATTATATTGATTCTTTGTTTGAATGGATACTCGGGTCAAGCCCGAGTATGACAGGAGAGAGAAGAAGCGCCCGAGTATGACGGGAGAGAGAAGAAGCGCCCGAGTATGACGGGAGAGAGAAAAGAGGGTACGGGTATGACGAAAAGAAGAATGTATGAGTATGAGGTTTTATCTTCCCTCCCTATATGAGGGAGGGTTGGGGAGGGTATTTTGATCCGATTCACACACCCCTCCTAACCTCCCCTTTGTAAAGGGGAGGAATATATTGAAAAAAAATCTCAAACAGGAGAGGAATATATTGAAAAGCTAAAAAATACCGAAAGAAGTAAAATAATTACTCGTTGTCCGCTTGAATAACCGGAGCACCCTTATCAACATAAACCGCCAAACTCTTACCAAATGTCAAACGAATATATTTTGTCAGCTCGCTCGGTGACGGTTTAAAATTTTCAGCCTCAGTTTGCGCTTGCAAAACTTCCGGTTTTTTCAAAGTCTTGGTAGCTAACAAATCACGCTTTTCTGCGGCATCCGGTACGCCGTAAAAAGTTGCCAAGTTATACATAATATAGGCTTTATAGTAGTTTGGCTCGATTCGGGAACTGCTGGCATATAAATTACCCAAAGACTGAATTGCACTCAAATTTCCCTGATTTGCGGCACGATTCAAATATTTAAGTGCATTATTATAGTTTTGCGGAACCCCCCAACCTTGCACATATAAGTGCCCCATAATATATTGGGCTTCATCATACCCTTTATCCGCCGCAAAGCGAATATTTTCAACAGCTTTCCGCTTGTTTTGCGGAACGCCTATTCCTTTAAGATAAGCATAACCAAGCAGATATTTTCCCGTTGGATTATTGTGTTCGGCAACCTTTTTGAGCAAAACAGCCGCCGCTTTCTCATTACGAAGACTCCCTTGATTCGTTAAATAAATTACCGCCAAATTCAATGAAGCCTCAATATTCCCCATATCACTGGCCTTGGCAAAGAGTTCCGCCGCCTTTTCTATATTTTTGCTGACACCGACTCCCCCGTAATACAGACTCGCCAAATTATTAATAGCAACGTGATCACCCTTATCTGCCGCCTTTTGGTAATATTCAAAGGCTTTTTTATAATTCATCTCAACGCCGTTCAACCCGTAGAGATACATATACCCCAGAGTCATCAAAGCATTAACATCCCCAGCATCGGCTTGGTGGTTAACGCGCGTGAAAAAATCTTCCACCGTTTCATTTTTTTCAGGAGTAACAGCTTTGTGTTCTTTTTTATCAGCAAAAGAAAATTTTAAAAAAGAAAGAAAACCCTTGTTTTCGTCCTCATCTTCATCATCAAAAATATTTTGATTCTCGGCCTCCTGCATTGTGTTTTGCAGAGATTCTTCCGTAATATCTCGGGTATCCGTCTTTTCTTTATTTAAGATAATCCCATCGGTCAATGATAACCGACCTGCTTGGTCATCATCCGCCAAAACAGCCGTTGAGCATAATAAAGCGGCAATAAACCCCGTCATAAGAAATGAGTGACGCATTTTTTCCTCTTAAAAATAAATAATATTCCTTTAACTGTTAGTGTAACATTATTTTTTACCATCTGACAAGAAAAAAAGAGATACGATGGTCCACCACCCCACACACCGTCACCCTCGTGCTTTCTTTTTTTAACGTCACCCTCGTGCCCCGACACGAGGGTCCATTATTATATTGATTCTTTATTTGAATGGATACTCGGGTCAAGCCCGAGTATGACTTTTTTTAACGTCACCCTCGTGCCCCGACACGAGGGTCCATTATAATATTGATTCCTTGTTTGAATGGATTGTCGGATCAAGTCCGAGTATGACTTTTTTTAACGTCACCCTCGTGCTTGACACGAGGGTCCATTATTATATTGATTCTTTATTTGAATGGATACTCGGGTCAAGCCCGAGTATGACGAGAAAGAGAAATGGTCAAGCCCGAGTATGACGAAAAGAAGAATGTATGAGTATGAGGTTTTATCTTCCCTCCCTATATGAGGGAGGGTTAGGGAGGGTATTTTGATCCGATTCACACACCCCTCCTAACCTCCCCTTTGTAAAGGGGAGGAACATATTGAAAAAAAATCTCAAACAAGGAGAGAGAAAAGAGCATCCGAGGATGACTGAAAAAAAATCCTCTCGGAAATAACCGAGAGGATTTTTCAGGGAGCTTGCTGATATTAAGGTTATTTTGTAAGACCGTCCATCAGAGCCTTTGCAAGCCGAGCATCCGTCAGGGTTGTTTTAGGCTTATCTAACTGTTCCGGATTGTTTCCGCCAACCAGATTAAGTGCATCAAATTCATCCGTTCCGTGTCCGCTCGGAATATTAACCTGAACATTCTGAGGAACGTTTATTTTAATCTCAGGAACTTTCGGTAATGCATCTAATCCATTTTCAATATGAACCCGCGGCAACGTTGATAGATCAATCGGCGGCAATTTATTCTTAACTACCGTTGTCTCAACTTCTTCTATCGGTTTTTCAACAGTATGACCTCTAACCGTCCGTTGAATTTTAACGTCATCACAATCAACTTTAGTGATTTTAGCGTGGATTCTCGGATCAACTTTAACATTCGGATCGGTCGGGAAGCCCATACCGCGAGGATCGTGTATATCAGTAACAAATTTGCCGTGCAAATTGTTGAAGTATTCTTCAGCACTGATACCTTTAACACTATCGCAATCCAACAACAGTTTCAAAGCCGTATCATCACCGTAGTACAATTTATCCATAGCGGCCAAGTGAATTGCTTGCTCTGCTGTCATACCCTTAGGCAAGTGAACAATCTCACCTTCAACATTAGTAACCATTGCTTCTGAATTCGGAACAATGTTCAGGCGTTTAATATAGAAAGCTTGTTCAGCATCTGTCGGAACGCGCGTTTCAAATTGGTGAACGTAAGCATCTGAACCGTCAGAAGCCTCAGAACCTGAAGCCTCAGAACCGGCACCTTCAGCACCATCTGCTGCAGGCGCTCCATCAATACCTGTTCCTTGTCCCCAAGGAGCACGCCAATCTGAGCTCTCGCCCTCACCCCAAGCAGAGTGAACAGGTGTATGAGCATGAGGTGTTTCTGAAGTCGGCGTTTCAGCTGCGTGAGCTTCACCGATTAATTCACTGCCAAAGAACGCAGCACCTAATGCGGCAACACTCATTCCGCCGGCAATAGCAACGTTTTTAAGAGCTTTCTTCTTATCTTCTTTGCTTTCGGCGTTGAAGTAATCAATAACATAAGGAGTCGTGGTTGCGGCAGGAATAGCAGCCAGACGAGTCGTGGTAGCGGCACCGCGGACACCATTCAAAATAACGGCCGTATCAGTTGCTGTGTTAACAAACGGCGCAACAGCACCAACCACACCGGCAACGACACCGGCTGTACCGGCAACAGTGTAAAGACCTGCTTTCCAAACATCTCTCTTGTGGGCTTTGTAGAAATCTTTAAATTTGTAGTCTTTACCGTTAATTTCTTTTTCTTTGTGCCAAGCATCAACAACCGGACGTGTGCGTTTATAAGCCATCCAGCCTGAATATGCGGCTAAACCGGCAGCAATCGGAGCAGCAACGACTGTACCTGCGGCCAAAATTGAACCGGCAGCCAAACCACCACCCAAAACAGCTTCTTTCCAAGAACCTTGTTTATACATTACTTTTGTATATTCCCAAGTTTGTTTGAAGAAGTTGCCCAATTTTTTCTTGGTGTTTTCTACAACTTTATTCAATTTGCTGGTAAAACCGGCTAAGAAATTCTTATTATTGTGCTTTTCGGCTAATTCATCAGCTTTGGCTTTGGTATCCATTAAATGAGCAGAAACAACACCGCTTGCAACCTTATTGCTGACTGTTTGCTGTTTTTCAATTAAATCTTTCCATCTCTCTGCTTGAGCAGGAGCATCTTCATTGCTGTTTGCTGAAGCTGTAAACATTGAACCTAAAATTGCTTCGAGTTCTTTATCAACGGCTTCTTTATATTGCTCTTTATTTAAAGGTTGTTCATTGTCTGCATTGTCAACCAATACACGCAATCTGGCCATATCAACAAATTCATCTTGCAGACGTGTGCCTTTGCCGTCTTCTGTTTCAATCAACAGATGATTAACAGCTTTTCTGTGCTCGTTATCTAATTCATATTGCATACCGTTTAAGGAATTAACTCTTTCCATAAAAGCATCATTATCATCTTCTTGGTTTTTGTTCTTATCATCTTCACCCTGAGGTGCCTGTTTATCCTGTTCATTTCCTTTTGCTTTATTATATGCAGCTGTAACTTTTGCCATCATTTCATCATATTTGGCTTTATTTTTTCCGTGAGGTGTACCAAGATGTTGTGCTTGATCATACATCTTTTCCAGTTCTTCAAACGGAATTGCCTCCAAATCTGTTTCCATAATTGTTTCATAAAGACTTTTTTGTGCCATTTTTTTGTGCTCCCTAATTTTAAGAAAATATTGTTGTACTCATTAATATTGGCTGTAATATACCATAAAAAAATCAATGATGCAACAATTATTTTGTCAAAATTGACGATTTTTTCTATTTTTTTGTTTAAATGAGTTTTTTTTATATAAAACAATCAGGTACAGAAGAATTTTCCGTACCTGATTTCAAACAGTTATGCTACTAGGTTACCTTCCTTTTATGTAGTTTTTCCAATTAAATCTGGTTCCCACCATCTGCCATTTAACATCACCGCCTGCATTTCCTGCATTAATACTGCTTTTTTCCTGCGCTTTTATAAATTTCTTACAGCTTGTTTTTGAATTTAATCCTGCTCTTTCTTTAAATTTTTCATCATCAAAAACAGCATTACCTTTTTCATCAACTTTAAGATTATGCATTGATAACAGCCGTTTATGTTCTTCCATAAATTTCAGTTGTTGCGCACTCAGCTGATGTCCTTCAGCTTGTTGGGCGGCAAATTCTTGATAAACAATATGATTTGCGGCTACAGGTCTTAAAAGAAGCATTTCTGTAGATTCTACTTTTTGTTCAATCGTTCCCTGAGCGTGTCCGCAAATAATTCTTCCGGTTTGCGGATCAACATATGTTTTCTCTTCCCTTAAAAAGAGGAAAATGAAGTATATATAATTTTTATCTTCCTCTCTCTGCTTGCTTGACGGATTCATATACAGATGATTTTCCACGTTCTGTTTTTGTTTTTCCGGTATTTTCCTCATTCTGTGTTTTTCCTTTTTTCCAACCGGCAACGACACCCTTGTAACCCAGATAATCTTTCATTTCCTGTGTTCGTTCAGGAGATAAACCTAAACCGCCTTCCTCTTTCGGCTTAGATAAAATAGAAGATAAATGCATTGCGGCTTGTTCTTCTGTTACGCGAGAACTTGCGATATTGGCGTGATATGCTTTAAGCGCAAATCCCAACTGCTCCTTCTGTTCCGGTTCTAAAGCGTTCATCGGATTCGGTTTCTTTTTCGTTTCCTCGTTACCGGTCTGAGGCTTTTCTTTATTTTCATTCTCAACAGATTTATCTTCCGGTTGTTTATTTATTTCATCTTTGATATTTTCAAATTTAGATTCTACCTGTTTATTTTGATTGAAATAACTCATAACCGCTTGAGCATCTTCTTCCTGCAAGCCCAAACCGCCTCTATCTTTCGAGGCAATCATAGATTGATATAATTGAACGGCAGCCTCTTTATCATCTTTCGGCGTCCCGTTATTCCCCTCCGGCGCAATTGCTTTTTTGTAATTATCAAGCAATGTTTTCATTTCATCCGGATGTTCATTGAAAACTTTACGTCCTTGAGCATAAGAGATTTCTTTATCCGTATCCTCTCTGTTAGGGACTTTTTGTTGGTTTTTCTCAAAAGATTCTTTTAATTTATCTTTAATATTTTCTTTTTCATTATCAATGGCTTTTTTAGTTTTATCGTAGCCCTTTTTACCAAAGTTATAAGTTGCTTTAGCTGCGGCCACGGTCCCTTTACCTGCATAATACGCTGCCGTTACACCGGCGACACCCATCGCAGCGACTTTAGTTGCCGCAAATGCTCCTGCAGGACCACCAACGGCAAAACCCATCCCCGCTGAAGCAATCATTACACCGGCGGCAAGGGCTTTTTTGGGATTTTTCTTAACCCAATCAATACTTTTCTTAGCCGGCTCAATAATCTTACTATTTACAAATTTTTTTGTCGGTTGATATATTTTATTATTTAGAAAATTTTTGGCAGGTGTAAATACTTTTTTGACAACCTTTTCTTTCCAAAACTTCGCAATCGGTCCGGCAATGTACTTATTCCAACCTTTCTTTATTGCTTTTTTAGTTCTGCTCGGCAAAAGACTCACTCTGTTTCCGACTTTTGAACGCCATCTTCTGAACCCGCGACGGAATTTGTTATCGACAACTCCCCGAGCTGCTTTACCAATTCTGCCGTTTTGCCACCATTTCTTAAGACCTTTTTTTGCACTTCTTGATGAGGTGAACATTTTCATTTGAACTGTTTTTTTAGCAACCGTCCACAAACCGTCAGAATCTTGGATTTGCATTTTCTTATATTTCAGTTTTTTAGCTGTTGCTTTGCTCAGCCGCTCAGAGGAAACGCCTTGGCTGTTATTTACTCTTTTATTGGCTTTTTCTAAAGTTTTATGACAATGTTGTTTTAGTTCTTCCGGTGCATTTTCATAGAGTACATTAAAGCTCTTTTTACGATTTTTAAGACGTTCATAATCTGTTTTACCATCGTGTCCTGTTTTGCCAACTTCCTTGTCTAAGCCTTTTCCTATCTTTTCTGTTCCTGAAGCTAAACCTTCCATTTTGACCAAAATTTCATCTGTTAATCTGTCTTTATTGGCTAAAATTTTCTTATCTGCTTCCGAAAGCGGTAATTTATATTTTTCTTTAAATTCTGCTTCTCTGACAACTAATTGCATTTGAGCCAAAGCTTCTATACTGTGTCCTGTTTCTTTTGTTTCCAAAGCTTTTGCAACTTCTTGCGGATTTAAATTGCGTTTATCCGTATCTAATCCTTCTAAAACTTTGCGTGATTCGGCTAATTTTTCCTGTTCAATTTCCTGTGGGGTTTTGTCCGCTTTTCCTTGAGATTCCGCACCTGCATTTTCTTCCGTGTTTGTCTGTGGCTTTCCTTCACCTTGGGGATTTTCATTGTTTTCTTGTTCTGAATTTGATTGTCCTGTTCCTGTCGGCTGATGAGATTCGTTTTCTTTTTTATTTTCTTTCTCTGTTGAAGCTTCGGGAGAGGTTTGGCGTTCATCTGAATTTTCATTAACAACCGTTCTTTTAATTGCATTCTTGACTGCATTGAAAGTTGCGACATCCGTAATATCTGCCCGCGCTTCTTTTAGAGCTTTTTGTTGTGCTTCGGTTAAATCATCTTTCACAACAGCAAATGCATCATCAAAATTAAAATCAGCCATAATCAACCTCCGAAGTTTTTCGCCATACTTTTAACGTATAGCAAACTGGTTAATATTTGATTTATCATAGCATTGTTTAAACATTTTGTCTATAATTTTCAGAAAAAGATGCTGTTTTTCACAAAAGTTTAACAAAAAATATATAAAATGTCGCACAGAACATCATCAGACTTGCTCACGGCATTGTCCGAGGCAAGCTCGAGTATCCATTCGAATAAGGAATCAACATTATAACGGCCCCTTGTGTCAAGCACGAGGGTGACGGTGTGTGGGGGAGTGTGAGCAGTGTTTTTTATCCTTATTGCCAACCTTTGGCGGCACGATTAATTTTATCATCATAAGAGCGTTTCTTTTCGGCGGGCACAGCCAAGCGTCCGCAAACAATATTTTGCCCCGCTTGCACTATTTCCGGAATTTCCCATGCTTTATTTTCCAATTTATAGCGAGCCAAATCTGCAAATAGGCGAGCTTCCATATATTCACCAAATTGAGAGTAACGAACCTGCGGTTTTTGTTTAAATCGCCGTTTAAGGCTCTCAAAAGTATTTTGATGCTCCGGTAAAACATAGCCGGAACCGGATAATAAATGCTCAAAACTTTCTCTGACAATCGGATTTTTCCATCCCCCGCCGAATAAAATAAAATTCTGCGGAACAGGTATATCTGCCGGCAATAAGGTCAATGCCTGAACGGCAATATAAGCGGCAAAATATTCAAAAGTCCGGACAGCATCTTCAAGGACAATATCGCGCCTTGCAACATAATTAAATACCTTTTTCCTGTGATAATAAGCCGGATCACCTGATTTTGGTAAAGGTGTCTGATAAAAATTTCGCCCGACAGTAAATAAAGTTTGCAACAAATCTTCATCGATTTTACCGTATTTTCCTATAAACCCATCTTTATCAAATGACAATGCCGTGCGCTCGCGGATATAATTGTCAACATACTCATTACACGGACCGGCATCTGCACCGATGAGGGCTTTTCCGTTTTGAATAATGGCAAAATTTGAGGTGTTGCCCCCGTTATAATAACATCCGTCCCCATCCGTTGCGGCAATATGTGCATTATGCGGAGGAACAAGTGGTGCGCCGTCAAATCCGGCCATAAGCGGGTCAGAACGAAAATCATAAACAACCGGAATAGAGGTTAAATCAGCCAGCATTTGTCCGGAGCCGATTTGCAAGGTATAAGGCAAAGTGCCGTTCTGACTGGCCTTAGATGGCGGATTGTGGTCGAGCGTTTTGCCGTGAAAACCGATTGCATCAATCTTATTCTTATCCAAATGATGTTGTGTACACATTTCTTCAATACACGAAGCAATTTGTGAAATATAATCATTATGAATGGCTTCAAATTCGGAAATGGATTCTATTTCAGCACGAGTTTTATTAAAAACCTGTCTGCGTAACCATTCGATTCTGCTTTGCATCTCTTTATCATAGGGCTTGCTGAAAGAGCAAATGTCTTGCATCTTATTACCCTCAAAAGTTGTACAAACCAAGTCAACGGCATCCATAGAATTACCCGTCATATTGCCGATTATTGTATATTTTCTCATCATTTTCTCCTGTATCAAGAATAAAAGATTTCCGTAAAAAATAGTTTAATGAATAAGCTAAATTTTAGCTTGACTTCAGACCGTATTTCAGCTATCTGTGAAAAAAATCACAATAAGAGGAAAGAATGACTGTTATTAAAGTTTGCTTAGGAAGCTCTTGCTACGTGCGAGGGAATAATGAAACGCTCGCATTTTTAGAAAATTATATTAATCAAAACAAAAAAGATATTTCTGTGGAATTGTTAGGGTGCCGTTGCACAAATTCCTGCCAAGACGGCCCGAATATTTTTATAAATGACAAAAAATATTCTCATCCCAGCCAAGAAGAATTAACCCATATTTTGGAGGCCTTATGAACGAAAATACGGGAATTGTATATACCTTATATAACGAGTGTCAGGATTGTTACAAATGTGTGCGCCGGTGTCCGGTAAAGTCAATTCGTATTCAAGACGGGCACGCTTGCGTTTTATCAGATAAGTGCATTTCCTGCGGACGTTGTGTTGCCCCGTGCCCGAGCCACGCTAAAAGAGTGCGTAATGATGTGGAAGCTGTTCGGCAACTTCTTAATTCGGGAAAACAGGTTTATGTTTCTTTGGCACCAAGCTGGCGCGCGTCATTCCCTTGCACCTCAAGACAACTGATAGCAACTTTTAAAAAAGCAGGCTTTAAAGGCGTTAGTGAAACAGCTTTAGGTGCGCAGGAGGTGTCTATCGAAACAGCTCGTTTGCTCAACCAAAAAGATAAAGGTTTGTTGATTTCAAGTGCTTGTCCGGTAATTGTGAAGTATATCAGATTATATAAGCCGGAACTGGCCGAATATATCGTTCCGATTGCTTCGCCGGCACTGACACATGCCAAACTTTTGAAAAAAACGTTTGGTGATGACATTGCCGTTGTTTTTGTCGGTCCTTGTATTGCTAAAAAAGAGGAGTCAGATACGCATAAGGACTTAATAGATTATGCGCTGACTTTTGAAGAACTTAAAATATGGTTCAAAGAACACGATATTAAATTTGAAAACGGAGATTGTGCGGAAGAAGCGTTTGTTCCGTCTTATGCTTATGAAGGAAATTTATATCCGATGGATGGCGGAATGAATGAAACCATCAAAAAAATAGGCGTTAATGACAATATCCATTTGTCACAGGTTTGCTCGCTTGAGGCTTTTGATTTGGCAGTCAATGCGTTTGCTTCCGATCGATTAAAAAATCCGGTGTTTATTGAGGCTTTGGCTTGCGCCGGCGGTTGTATGCACGGTCCCTGCATTGCAACCAAACAATCTGATACCAATAATGTTTCCCGCGTTTTACGCCACGTTAAATATCGTGACGTTATTCCGACCACGCCGGAAGTCGTCGTTCCTCAAAATTATGAACCTCAACCGGTTGGACAAAGAGCCTATTCGGTAGATGAAATACAAGAGGCTTTGCGCCGTATTGGTAAGTATTCTCCGGAAGATGAATTAAATTGCGCCGGTTGCGGATATCAAACTTGTCAGGATATGGCAAAAGCTTTGTTGGACGGTAATGCCGAGCCGTCAATGTGTGTATCGTATATGCGTAAACTTGCAACCAAAAAAGCGAATGCTATGCTGAAAAGTATACCTTCGGCAATGGTTATGCTGAATAGTGACTTTAATATCATAGAAGCAAACGAAGCTTTTGTAAAAATGTTTACCGGAGACAATCAGGAAATGTATCTTTCTGATTTACAAAAACTTGTCGGACAACCTATACAAACATTTTTTGATGCTCAGAAAATATTTGCTTCGGTTCTGACATCAGGTAATGAAATGCACAAAGAAAACTATCGCTACAACAATAAATTTTATGATTTAACGGTGTTCCCGATAGAGCAAAATGTCAGTATCGGTGTAGCCGTTACGGATATGACTACCTCAAGCCATTCTCGTGAAATTGTGGCGCAAAAAGCGAAAGAGGTTATAGATAAAAATATTTCAACCGTTCAGCAAATTGCTTGTTTGCTCGGTGAGCATATGGTGCAGACGGAAACCATTTTAAATACAATTGCCAGTGAATATAATACGGATGATAAATAATGTTCATTGATATAGACTGTTCGCAAATAAAAAAATATGGTCAAAATGCTTTTGGCGATTATTTTGTTTCAAAACGTTCCGATAATCAGGAGCGTTTGATTGCCGTACTGTCTGACGGTTTGGGAAGCGGGGTTAAAGCGAATATTCTATCCTGTATGACCTCTACAATGATGATGCGCTTTATTGAGGAAGATGTTCCTATTCAGAAAGCGGCGCAGACCATTATGGATTCGCTTCCGATTTGCCAAATCAGAAAAATAAGCTATGCGACTTTTTCAGCCATAGATTGTCGCAATGACGGCAGTGTGTGGGTTGTAGAGGAGGGAAATCCGTCATTTTTGCTGATGAGAAAAGGTGTGGAGGTTCCTCTCGAGGCCGAAGATTATACCTCACCGAAATTTCCCGATCGGCACTTGAAAATTTATCAATTTAAAGCCGAAGTCGGTGACAGAATTATCTTTTGCTCAGATGGGGTGACACAAGCCGGTATCGGAACAAAAGAGTATCCGTTAGGGTTGAAACGCGAAGGTTTTTTACAGTATGTTAAAGAGTGTTTGGCTAAAAAGTCAGATATATCAAGTACGGAGTTATCCTCACTGGTTATTCAAAAAGCACTTTCCGTTGAACCGATGGAACACGCCGGAGATGATATATCTTGTGCGGCACTTTATTTCAGAAATCCGAGAAAAGCTCTTGTTTTCACCGGACCGCCGTATAACAAAATGAAAGATCGGGAATATTGTTTGTCTTTTGAATGTTTTGCCGGTAAAAAAGCAATTTGCGGCGGAACAACGGCAAATATGGTTTCTCGAGAGTTAAGGCGAGAAATTGTTAATATACCGCAGATTGAATCGGGAGATCTTCCTCCGGCCGCAGCAATGGAAGGTGTTGATTTGGTGACGGAAGGTATTTTAACCTTAACGCGAGCAACGGAATATTTGGAGAAAGAAGAACTTTTTCACCAGGATGCCGCCGGACAGTTGGTGAACTTTCTTTTAAGTTCTGATATTATTGAGTTTATGGTCGGAGCTATGCTCAATCAAGCTCACTATGACCCCTCTTTGCCGATTGAAATAGAAGTTCGGAGAACAATCATCAAAAAGATGAAAGCGCTTTTAGAAGAAAAATATTTCAAGCAAGCTGTTATCCATTATATGTAGGAGAAAAAAATGGAAAAAATAAAAGTTAAAATATGTCAAGGAACAACCTGCTTTGTTATGGGCGGAGATACAATTAAAGCAATGGCTGATGCCTTAGCTGAAAAATATGGCGATAAAATTGAGATTGTGCCGGTAAGATGTTTGGAAACTTGCCACGAAAGTGATTCTTTCTCTAAAGCGCCATATGTTTTTGTTGATGAAGAAGTTGTTTCCGCAGCGGATTTAGAAAAAGTAATTAATGTAATTGAAAGCAAATTAAAGTAATGAGTAATACATCAGAATTGGATACCAGACGACTGAAACGCGAAGTCTTGGTTCGTATTATTAAAGCGTTTATGTCAGATAATTTTGAGGAAAACACACGGCTTATCCCTTACGATATGCGCCCGAAAGGAAGCGAGGTTCCTTATCGTTGTTGTGTTTATAAAGAAAGAGCTGTTTTAAGATCCAGAGTAATTGCCGGCTTAGGTTTTTCAATGGAAGAAGACGACGAGCGTACTTTGCTGTCCGACTTTGCCAAACAAGCCTTAGCCAGAAAAACTCCGGAACCGGAGCCGTTAACTGTTTTACAAAATGCCTGCAAAGGGTGTCCGTCATCAAAAGTTTTTGTGACTGAGTTATGCCAAAACTGTGTTGCTAAACCTTGCTTAAAAGCCTGCAATTTCGGAGCCATCAGTAACAATGGAAAGCGCTCGGTTATTGATTCGGAAAAATGTAAAAAATGCGGACTATGTATGGCCGCTTGCCCGTATCACGCTATTGTTAAAACCGTTGTCCCTTGTGAAGAAGCTTGTCCGGTCGGCGCTATTGCCAAAGGGGAGGATGGCTTAGCACATATTGATAAAGATAAATGTATTTCTTGCGGTAAATGCGTTTCAGCTTGTCCGTTTGGTGCGACGCACGCCAAAAGTCAGGTCATTGACGTTCTGTCAAAAATTAAGCAGGGAAAAGAAGTTATTGCTATGTTTGCTCCGGCCTTAGTCGGCCACTTACCGTGTTCGGCGGAACAATTTATTGAAGCGTTTAAGAAAATCGGATTTTCAGACGTTTATGAAGTCGCTCAAGGAGCAGATACAACCATTCAGGTTGAAGCTCATGATTTTGCCGAAAGATTGGAGCAGGGGGCGCCGTTTATGACAACGTCTTGCTGTGCGGCATATAATGAATTGGTTAAAAAACATCTGCCCGAAATTAAACCTTATGTTTCAGATGCCCATACGCCGCTTTACTATACGGCGGAAATTGTCAAAAAAGAGCACCCGAATGCAGAAACAGTCTTTATCAGTCCTTGCTTTGCCAAGAGAAAAGAAGCACAGGATAATCCTAATGTTGACAATGTTTTGAATTTTGAGGAACTTGGGGCGATTTTGATTGCATTCGGGATTGAAGTCGATACATGTGAAAGTAAAGAATATGCCTTTAAGAGCTCGAAAGAAGCACGTGATTTTCCGTTGTCCGGAGGTGTTGCAAAAGCTGTTCAAGCCGCATGGAAAGGCAACCCTGATGATTTAAAACCGACAGTTATTAACGGTTTAACAAAAGCTACGGTTCGTGATTTGAAAATGTATGCCAAAACAGGAAAGTGTCCGCTTGGCAATTTGATTGAAGTTATGAGCTGTGAAGGCGGTTGTATTGCCGGTAATGCAGGGTTAAATACTGTTAAAATGGCGTTGAAAAAAGTAACGGATTATTCAGCGCAAAGTTATTCATTGAAAGATGATAATAAGTAAGAGAAAGGTGGAAAAAATGACAACTCAGGAACATAAAATTGTGACCTTGAAAGACTTAAATGATTTAATTGAACGTGTTCACATTGCACAAAATCAATTTGCCACATTTTCTGAAGAAAAGGTTGATGCTATTTTTAAGGCGGCAGCAACAGCTGCAAATAAAATGCGTATTGACTTGGCAGAGTTAGCCGTTAAAGAAACGGGAATGGGCGTTTTGGAAGATAAAATTATCAAAAATCATTTTGCTTCAGAGTATATTTATAATAAACATAAAAACGTCAGAACTTGTGGTATTATCAAACGAGATAAAGTCAACGGCGTTAAAATCGTTGCCTCTCCGTTGGGTGTTATTGCCGGTGTCGTTCCGACAACAAATCCGACCTCAACGGCAATTTTCAAATCATTAATTTGTCTGAAAACCAGAAACGGTATTATTTTTTCACCGCATCCCCGCGCTAAAGAAAGTACAATAGCTGCGGCGAAAGTTGTCTTAGATGCTGCTGTTGCTGCCGGTGCCCCGAAAGATATTATCGGCTGGATTGATGAACCGTCTTTGGAATTAACACAAGGGTTGATGACGCACCCGAATATCCAAGCCATTTTGGCAACCGGTGGTCCGGGGATGGTTAAAGCTGCTTACTCAAGCGGAAAACCGGCTCTTGGTGTTGGTGCGGGGAATACGCCGGCAATTATTGATGAAACGGCTGAAATTAAAATGGCGGTTTCTTCGATTTTGATGTCAAAAACTTTTGATAACGGTATGATTTGCGCTTCAGAACAATCAGTTATTGTTGTCGATAAAGTTTATGAAGATGTTAAAAAAGAATTTGTTTATCGCGGTGCGTATCTGATGAATAAGAAAGAAATGCAGGCACTCGGTAAAATTATTTTAACGGATAAGGGGGTTAATGCGGAAATAGTCGGACAGCCGGCATATAAAATTGCCCAGCTTGCCGGTTTTAAAGTTCCGGAATCCGCAAAAATTTTATTGGCAGAACAGACCGATTACTCAATGAAGAATCCGTATGCTCATGAAAAACTTTCTCCGATTTTGACAATGTACAAAGCGGATAATTTTGAACAAGCAACGGATATTGCTTTCTCTTTGGTGAATAATGGCGGCTTAGGACATACCTCTGTTTTATATACGGATGAAAGAGTACAAGATCGTATAGATTTTTATGCGCAAAAAATGCCGACAGGGCGTATTTTAATTAACTCTCCGGCTTCTCAAGGCGGGATTGGTGATTTATACAACTTCCGCTTAGAACCGTCATTAACATTAGGTTGCGGCTCTTGGGGCGGTAACTCTGTTAGTGAGAATGTTGGTGTTAAACATTTGGTCAATTATAAAACAGTGGCAGAAAGGAGAGAAAATATGTTATGGTTCAGAGTTCCGCCGAAAATTTATTTCAAACGAGGATCGACAGATTTGGCATTGCGCGAATATGAAGGCAAAAAGCGAGCCTTTATTATTACCGATAGATTTTTATTTGATTCCGGCGCAGTCAGAACCATTACGGATACGCTGGAGGAAATAGGAACAGATTTCCAAATTTTCTTTGATGTTAAACCGGATCCGACCTTATCAACGGCAAAGACAGCGTTAGCGATGGTTAATACTTATCAGCCTGATTTAATTATTGCTCTGGGTGGCGGTTCTCCGATGGATGTTGCTAAAATTATATGGTTAATGTATGAGCATCCGGAAACAAACTTTGAAGATATATCAATGCGTTTTATGGATATCAGAAAGCGTATTTGCAGTATTCCTGAACTTGGCGAAAAAGCAAAATTAGTATGTATTCCGACCACTTCGGGAACAGGCTCGGAAGTAACACCGTTTTCTATCATTACAGATGATGAAACACACGTTAAATATGCTTTGGCAGATTATGCGTTAACGCCGTCAATGGCAATTATTGATGCAAATTTTGTTGATAATATGCCTAAAGGTTTAACAGCGGCCGGTGGTATTGATGCTTTGGTTCACTCTTTGGAAGCTTATGTTTCCTGTATGGCAACCAATTATACAAATTCTTTGGCATTAGAGGCAATTAAACAGATTTTCCGCTACTTGCCTCGTTCTTATGAAAATGGTGCGGCCGATCCGTTTGCCCGTGAAAAAATGCATAATGCGGCGACCATTGCCGGTATGTCTTTTGCAAATGCCTTTTTAGGTCTGTGTCACTCAATGGCTCATAAATTAGGAGCTATGTATAACATTCCGCATGGTGTTGCCAATGCTTTATTGCTATGTCAGGTTATTCGTTTTAATGCAACGGATTGTCCGAAGAAACAGGCTATTTTCCCGCAATATAAAGCACCTCAGGCTAAAAAACGTTATGCTCAAATTGCTCACGTTTTGTACCTTGGTAATGAAAAAAGCTCGGAAGATGAATTAGTTGAACTTTTGCTGAAGGCAATTGTTGACTTAAAGAAAACAATCGGCATTCCGTCATCTATCCGCGAATACGGTATTGATGAAAAAGTTTTCAAAGAAAAACTTGATGAACTTGTTCGTTTAGCATTTGATGATCAATGCACCGGTGCAAATCCGGTTTATCCGTTGATGAGCGATATTAAGCAGATTTATCTTGATGCTTACGAAGGAAAATTCTAGGGAATGACCGCGGTATCTAATAAGATTATTGATCGGCTGACGCTGTATCACTGCATTTTGAAATATACAGTGAAAGGGCAAGAATTTATTTCAAGCTCGGAAATAGCCGATTTATTGAATTTAGATGCATCATCTGTGCGCAAGGACATCGCTTTATGCGGTGTCCTTGGACACAATAAACAAGGTTACGCCGTATCGCTTCTGAAAAAAGCAATAGAAGCAAAATTAGGATTTTCGGATTGTAAAGAGGTTTTTATTATCGGGGCCGGAAGTTTGGGAACAGCCCTTATTAAATATGCCGATTTTAAGGATTACGGCATAAATATTTTAGGGCTGTTTGATAACGATCCGGATAAAATAGGGCGCGAGATTGGCGGTAAAAAAGTTGTTTCCTTGGAAAAATTAGAAAGTCTTATTGCCCGTATAAGCGTGAAAAACGTTATTTTAGCCGTGCCGGCAGATTGCGCACAAGAAGTAGCAGATTACGCGATTAAATGCGGTGTGAAATTTATTTGGAATTTTACGCCGGTTGTTTTGCGAGTACCGAAAGAGGTAACGGTTTATTACGAAAATATTGTCAGTAGTTTTATGCAAATGAGGAACGCTTAAAATGAGCAAAATTGTGATCCCAATGAGATGAATCTCGAACCGGCGGTGCGCCTCGCACTTTTACTAACATCAGACTACTACCAAGCAACACTAGAGCGGTACGAGGAAATTATGAAATCGCAACTTATTTTCTTATTATGAAATTTTTGCCAACAAAAATAAAAGGATAAAAGGTAAATATAAAAGCCCGTAAAAAACATATTTATTTTTGATAATGTTTTGTAGTCTCCCTCTATATAACAAAGGAAACAATAAATAAACAATCAGATACATCCCCCAAAAAAAATCAATATTGTCCTCATAATCGGAAGTAGTTATAAATGCACAAATAGCACTAAAAACAAGGGGAATAAACACTAAACCTGTAATAAAATAACATATTTTTTTTTAATTCAACATATTTGAACCTCCAGATTTTCTTCAAATTATAATAAAAAGAAAATCAAAGGCAATATTAAAAAATATTACCTTTGAATCGTTTTTATTTATATTTACCTGTTTTGTGATAAGTCTTTCTTACACTATCACCAACAGATTTACAATGTTGAAGACTGTTATGAGGATTTTGAAGACATTTTACTTGGCAATCGCTAACTCGTTTCGGTCACTCGTTTTTCAGCATTCGTTGCGGTCGTTGTCACTTCCCTAACTCAGCAGAAAAACTTCGCCTGTCGTTAAAAATTAGTCCACAGGACTAATTTTTTACCTCCAG
>JAFUSU010000007.1 GCA_017467515.1 Alphaproteobacteria bacterium | reverse complement strand
TAACTCTTGATGTTGCCGAAGCAAATAGCTTAACTTTCGCTCAGCTTCAAGCGGAATTATTTCTTGTTCATCAGTCATAACACATCTCCATAAATACATAACGTTTTGTAATAATATAGGATGTAAAAAGAACTTTCGCAACTCATAAAGAGTGGATAGAATACCAAAAAACTATGTCAGATAATTATTTCGGCAAAATCATGACATTTTAAGCCGTTAGTATCTCTCCTTGTCCAGCTATAGCTTCTCCCGTATCGAAACCAAGATTACATTACAAAAATAAGAAATGGCGACCAGACTTATCGGAAATACAGAATTCTATCCTTTAACTATTTGTTGCAAAATTAGCCATGTTTCATTTGGATAATACAACATTACTAAAAGTTCTAATATTAACCAAGGAATTAAAATATATTTCAATAATAAATAATCATTCTTTGTACAATCAAACCATTTTCTTTTTAATACAAATCTCAAAAATAAAGGATAGCCAATGAGCAAACTGAAATCAAACAAGAACAGAACAGGAAAAAAAGTAATTATACGGTGAAATAAATAAATTAACAATAAACCAAAATAAATTAAAGTTATTATCGCGTAACTTAATATACTCCATATAACTTTTTTGGATTTAAGAATAATTACACTTCTTTCCATGTTCTGTTCCTTTATTATATTTTATTTCTAGTAGTATTTTATCTAATCTTCATCACTATAATACATATTTTTCATTTCGTCTGCAAAAGAATTAATTCCTTGCTTTACAAATTTAGATCCATTTTTAGCGACAAATTTACCTGAGGTACTACCTATAGCTCTCAAAAATGGTAATTTATCTGTAATCAAACCAGCAGTATTAGCAATTCCATTTACAACTTGCAAATTATGTTATGTATAGAAGAAAATTAAAATAAAGAAAATGAATTAAAGCATAAAAAACCACCCGCCTGGGGTGGCTTTTTACTGGTGGTGAATTGAGATTAAAATGGCAATAACGGATACTTTAAAGCAAAAAGTATCTGTTATCTGCCACCGCTTTAAGCCAATATCTGCTTATGTTTCCCGGTCTGCCACCGCTTCTTTTTCGGTAATGAATGCTCGCTTGTATGACATAAAGAATATCCCGCGACCGGACTATTTTTTAAAGTCACTATTTAAAAACACGCTCCTTCTTTCCACTGACCACCGCATTGTTGGCAAGTATCATAATCTAAGTATTTTATATTTTCAGGACATTTATAGCAATTGTATTCTGATAAATATCGTTTTCCTTTACAAACACTCTCACATTTCCACTCATTATATTGCAGATTGACAGCTTCCGAAGTATCGCAACTCCAACAGTGTCCGACAGTATCCATAAGTGGTGTATCTTGCGAGCATTTCAAAATACTCGGGGGATTTCCGCCGGCTGTATTCAAAATTTCTCTGTTTTTACAAACAGTATTGCACTCTTTTACTTTGTCGAAATTACATTCGGTATCGACAATTATATGCTCTTTGGTATCACAAGCATAGCATATATTATTCCAAGATTTAATCGGTTTGTCGGGAGGACATATGTTATCATCTCCATAAGGTCTATTATCATATTTTTCCCATGCATTCTTCAATGGCTTTTGCCCTTTAATTAAGCAATTTCCGTCTTTGTCCACATAACGATTGGGGCAAACATCACAATTTTGGATATCCACATCCGTAACATATTCCCAAGTTGTATCGCAAGAATAACAACTTCCCACCTTATCGCGTAACGGTGCATCTTTCGGACACTCTTTTAGTGCACAATTTGCCGTACTTGGATGTGATCCTAAATTTTCTAAATTATAAGTTCTGTTTGGGCAATATTCTTCGCACATAGACCAATAACCAACCTCAAAACTCTGTAAATCATCGCAGTTATGGCAATGAGTTGATGTTTCAAACACACAATTTTTTCGTTTTGTTTCGGGTAAATCTTCAGGATTGTAGCATTTTTCCATATACCAAACACCTTTGCATTGAACGCATGCGCTATGTGACAAATATTCTTTATTGTTCGGACATTTATAACTCCAAAATCCTTCTAAATATCTTTTATTTAAGCAATACATTGCATTTGTTTCTTGATTAAAACTCAAATCTATAGGTGTTTCTTCATCACAACGCCAACACATGAAGAATCTATCCATTAACGGTCTGTTTTGCGGACATTTTAAAACGCTGTAACTCTCAACAACATCTGTGCCATGTATCATACGGTTAGGGCAAAAATGATCGTATTTTTCTCCAAAATGGCTTTCTGAAACAGCAACAGCTTCTGTAGTATCACAAGAATAACATTTATCAAAACTTCCTTTAAAGAAACCTTTTTCTTCGCATTTTGACATATCAACAGCCGTATCTTTATATATTGATAAAGCCGTCTTTTCATCCAAATCACAAGAAGCATATCTTCCTTGACGTATGGAAACACGATTTGGACAATGTTTCAGACAGTTATCCGGGGTTCCGACTTTTAAAGAATAAGGGGTGTCACAATTAAAACACTCGCCCTTTACCATAAACTCACAATCATCTGCCCAGACGCTTTTTCCGGCAAGAAGAAAGCACAATATCAACAATATTCTCTTTAACTTCGTTTCTTCACTTATAATTATTTTCAAAATATTGTTGCCATTTAAAAATAAATTCATTTCAATTCTCCCGTTTAACGCAAAGTTATCCTAAAAAATACAAAAGTGCAATACTGAATATCTTTTTGACTTATTTGTTTATGGTGGGCACAAAAGGATTTGCTTTGTTTCATTTTAGTGCTGCGTCTGCTATCATGACGCTGATCGGCATACTCAGGTCTGCCACCGATTATTTTTCAGTAATGAATGCTCACTTGTATGACATAAAGAATATCCCGCGACCGGATATATGTGAAAATTATCTTTAAGTGGCTGATGTTTTCTCCTTGTTTTCGTTGGTTTTATCGTGAAAGCGTGGCTTTCATCAATAAATGTCATAATTTCATCATCTTTCAATGTATCATCCAAAGCAATGCAAATCCAATTTTTCTTAAAAGATGGATAAAATCCTTGTCGTGGCAATAAAGTCTGCACTTTTTCTTCTGTTAATTTGACATGAATAATTTCTGTTTCACCGCTTATGTTTTTATTCAATTTCTCCGCTTTGGTATTCATAATCATACCATACCATTTATTATTATCAGGATTTTTGAACACACCGTAGCCTGGTTGCTTCTTGAATAAAAACTGCGGATTATCCCCGTATTTGTTCTTAATCAGTGTTGCAAGGCGGTTGGATTGAGCGGTTATAAAAGGCAGACAGATAAAGCATTTATCTTTAATATCTTCCAGTATTTGTTGATAAGCAAATCTGACTTCTCCAGCAAAACCTCCCATATTTTCTACTCGTAACGGCAGAAATTCTTCATCTGTGGCAATTTCATAAACCTTTCCGCTGACATTACCTTGCTTATCAACAGAAACATCGGCTCTGAAATCGCCATTTTTAAAAATTTTCTGTAAAGTATATCCGTCTGCTTGTTTTTCAAAACCATACGCTTCCAACTTTGCAAAATCAACAACTGCTTTTTTGAAAATTTCAGATTCTATACTCATACAAATCTCAATTAATACTTTTCTTTAGTTCCTTCCAAGGCTTTGTTTAACAAACCCCGAAGTGTTATCATTTCATCATAAGATAAATGTATGCAGCCATCAAGCGCTTGTGGTATAGTTTTGGCCTTTTCTTTCAATTTGATACCGTCATCAGTCAAGTTGATTTTAACAAAACGTTCGTCTTCAGCCATACGTTGCCGCTTTACAAAACCTGATTTTTCAAGTTTTTTCAAAACAGGTGTTAAAGTGCCGGAATCAAGATAAATCTTTTCGCCCAGCTCTTTTTCTTTCATTTCGCCAAACTCCCACAATACCATCATCACAATGTATTGTGTATAAGTCAAACCAATTTCCTCCAAAGGCTTGCGATATATCTTAATAACCTCTTTAGCACAAGCATAAAGCGGGAAACACAATTGGTTTCCCAAAAGAAGAAGATCGGTAATGTGCTCTTTTGTTTGCACTTTACTTCTCCTTATTCAGCAAAGAAATCAATGTACTAACAAGCATGTATGTATGTGTCGGAAAAGCAAAAATCATACTTTCAAGTTCTTGTCCGGTTATTTTCTTATTGATAATCAATGTCAAGAAGTCTATCCAAGTACCGGCATCGCTACCATATACAGCGGCTCCAACCAAATACCTTTTTGTGTCAATAATAAAGGTTATATCAATGTCCAGTTCTCGATTGTTAATCCATTCATTTTGCACACCATAAGGAATGTCCACAACCTTATATTGTTCAGGTTTCTTTTCGGCTTCTTCTATGGTCATACCAACCTGCGCGATACGCGGTAATGTAAATACTAAATTCGGCACAGCTGGATAGCAAATCGGCTTGTCGCTTAAGCCTAATATTTGCGCTGCAATATAGTTTGATTCATATATTGCTGTCGGTGTCAGGCGTGGTATCATTTTGTTGATTGCATCACCGCTGACATAGATATTTTTAACACAGGTGCGCAAATGATCATCAACTTCAATACCTCTGCGAGAGGCCTGAATACCAAGTTCTTCTAACCCTAAATCTTCATAATTTGTAACACGCCCCGTTGCATCTAAAACATAATCGCCTTCAACACATAAGCCTGATTTTGCGGTTACTTTATATCCATTATCTGTTTTTTCAACGCGGCACACTGCTTCACCAAAATGAAAGTCTGCTCCTTGCTCTGTCATCTTTTCAACAAGCTTTGTTACGTATTTTTCAGGATAAGCCGCTAAAGCACGAGGCATAAATTCAAAAAAGCTTACTTTTTTACCGAGTGTTAAAGCCATAGATGCAAATTCCATGGATATGATACCGGCACCTATGCAAATAAGGTGTTCCGGCATTTCTTCAATATCCAAAAATTCACGGCTTCCGTGCAGAAATTCTTTGCCAGGGATATCTAATCTGGCATTGCGCTGTCCAACGGCTAAGACAATGTTTTCTGCTGTGATATGTTGGTTTCCGGCTTGAACCGTGTGTGCATCAATCAGCTTTCCGCGTTCTTTAATAAAAGCAACACCTTTTTCTTTTAGCATATTAGAAACGAATGTCGGAAATGGTGCAAAATGATGTTTTTTGTATTCCATCAGTTTTTTCCAGCTAATATTTCCTACGTTATCAACACAAATATCTTTATACCTATCTAATGCTTCTATACATTCAAACGGACCATCAAGTAAAATTTTGGCATCGCAACCATAATTTGTGCAAGTTCCTCCTGATAAATCGTGGTCTAAAACAGCAACTTTTTTTTCGGCATTCGCCAGCATAACTGCACCATGCCAAGCAGCATGTCCGCTACCTAAATAAACAACGTCAAAATCATACATATTTCTTGTTCCTTTATTAAAATACCGGCATAATTTTATTTTTAGTTATGCCGGTTTGTCATTATCTTTTATTTTTTCGCCGGTTCCCATTTGCAACGAACAGGAGATACAATACTGCCCTCTTTCTTTAATTCGGCAAATGCCTTGTCCACGGCTTTGCGGTCAAGTCCGGACATTTCAGCCACTTTACCGGCATTGACCGGCTTACCGGCTTTTTTCATTGTTTCTAATACAATTTCTTTATCTGACATTTCAATATCCTTTATAACTATATGTTTTTTGCAAAATTGCGAATTTCATTTAATTTATCTTCAGAACCGTTTTCATCACCTACAGCGGTAATAATACCTTTGTCCTCCAGCCCCATATAATTAATCATATTTTGGTAGGTTGCTACTGCGCCCCCATAAGATTTAGTTGCTGAACTGAGCAGCAATGCTGCCTTTGTTGCTTTTGCCGGTTTTCCTATGGCATAAACTCTTTGCGCCGCCGCGCTCAGTTGAGCTGTTATTCCGGAATAAAAAATAGGTGAGGCATAGACAATCATTTCAGCATCAAGATATGCCGGCATAACTTTTTCCATATCATCTTTTTGAATGCACTGACCGTTTCCCTTAGTATGGCAATACTCACAACCGAGACATCCGGCAATTTTCATTTTGCCCACGTGCAAAACTTCTACTTCATGACCGGCTTCTTGAGCACCTTGAAGAAAAGCATCAACCATTGCCGAAGTGTTAGCTTTGTGCGGACTTCCGTTTAAAATTGCAATTTTCATATTATATGACCTTTCAATTAAAGCTGCTGCAAAATCCAGTTTTGCTCGCCGATGCACTCAATCAATTCAAGCTGTTGCTCGCCCCAATACATATCTTCCTCTTCGTCTTTGTAATAATCTTTAAGTAAGTCATAGGTCGTAACATCATCTTCAGCATTTTTCAGTGCACCTTTGAGCCATGCTAAGCCGTCAACGGAGACTTTCAGGTCATGTTTTACCCAATCAATCGGGTTTTCAAAAACTTCGCCTGCTTTTTTGGCTTCAAGTTTAACTTTACCTCCCAAATCTAAAATGCGGTCAATACATTTTTCAACATAACCGCGTTCTTCGGTGGCATGTTCGGCATATTTTTCAGCCAGTTTTGAAAAACCTTTAGCGGCAAATACACGTGATTGAATAAGGTGTCCATCGGCTTGTTGTGCTAAATCCGTTACAATAACCTGCAAATCTGCAATAATCTTTTCGTTTGACATCGTTTTTACCTTTCTTAAAATAAATTGCACACAATTTAATTATGTTCAATATTATTGATATAAATAAAAATTTGTGATGTCAAGAGACTTTCATAAATAGTAATGTTCATTTATGGATAAGTGGTGAGGTTTTGAAACGCGAACAGTTGGGAATAAAAAGCCTTAGTTTTAAGCCGAATTTGGTCGGGTCTGTCCCGACCAAAAGTATCTATTTTGGTATCTTTTTGGGGAAATGGGTAAAAATAAAAAATAGATACGCGACCAGACCAGCGCACAAATGCACCAATACAGTGAAGATATAAAAAATCGAAAAGTGCCGGAAAATAAGGAATATAGAGGCAATATTTTAAGCTAAAATTGCACCCGAGAATTTAAAACAAAAAAACCTCTTCATCAAGAAGAGGTTTTTATATGGTGGGCCCTGCGGCGATTGACGTCGCTTATGCTCCGCCGAAACTTCGCTCATCAGCTAACGCTGACCGGTGTGCTCCCGCTCACCTTTCGCTTGTTTTAAAACTTGCTTCTCGCAAGTTCGAGTGCGAGGCGTACAGCCAAAACTTACCAATAAAAAATCCTACCGCCATGGTAGGATTTTTTATTGGTGGGCCCTGCAAGACTCGAACTTGCGACCAGACCGTTATGAGCGGCCTGCTCTAACCAACTGAGCTAAGGGCCCATTTTATTTCTTAATGGAAAATAGTGTATTCTTTATTTATAGTCAAGAGTTTTTATTCTTTTTTAATATATTCTGTGTTTATGTGATAATAAATAATTTTATGAGGACAGAGTAATGCCTGAAAATAATTATCCGACTTTAGATTTTAATAATCACTTTACCTGCCAATATGAGTATAATTGTTGTGATAATGCGCCTTTAACAATTTTATATTTGCACGGTTTATCATCCAATCCGTGGGGGAAAAAACCGGAAGCCGTTAAAACACAGGCTCAGCAATTAGGTTTAAATTTTTTTAGATTTGAATTGGCCGGACACGGAATTGACGGTGAACATTATGACGACACAGACTTAGAAGTTTGGCGAAATCAGACAATAGATATTATTGAACACAAGATAAAAGGAAATGTTGTTATTGTCGGTCATTGTATCGGCGGATGGACTGCATTGCTGACAGCACTTGCTTGCCCGGATAAGGTGAAAGGTGTGGTTTGTACGTCAACGGCCCCAAATCTGTATAGGTTGCTGATGCATTTGGCAACACCTGAACAAAAACAGGAACTGACAAACAACCATAAAGTAACCGTTGGAATTGAACGGATGACATTCACCTTTACCGAGCGTTTTATGGATTGTGCTAAGCGTAATGCAATAACAGAAATGCCGAGCATTCCGATTCATTGTCCTGTGCATTTATTGCAAGGGTTGCAGGATAATTTTATTGATTGGCGGATCGTTTTGAAATTGGCAGAAAAAATTGAAAGTGATACAGTCATTGCAAAACTTCTGAAAAATACCAACCATCACGCCCAACGACCGGCTGATTTAAAAGAAATCAATGAATCAATTAAAGATATCGTGAGGATGCTCAAATAAAAAAGAGGTCATTCTGTGCCTCTTTTATGAAAATTGGTGGAGATAAGGGGGATCGCAGATCAAAAACAATCCGGAGAATTGTTTTTGACGAGATCAGTAGCAGTTGTTAGTGAGCGATGAGCGAAAGCGAAAGGAGCGAACATTACAACTGGCTTGACCGAAGCGGCGTTGGCAAGCTGTAAAGCGCGCCGTACGAAGCAAGAGCGAACCTCGGTTCGAGCCCCATAATTAAAAAAAAGAGGTCATTCTGTGCCTCTTTTATGAAAATTGGTGGAGATAAGGGGGATCGAACCCCTGACCTACAGATTGCGAACCTGTCGCTCTCCCAACTGAGCTATATCCCCAAGACATACGTAATCTAACAAATTTAAAAATAAAATCAATTGAAAATCATTAAAGATGCATAAAATAAAAAACAGAAATTTCTATTTGTCATTCTGAGCAACTATTCAATATTGAAAAGATAAAAAATTGAAAAATAAAAAATATATGTCATATTATAGGTAGTTCACAAAATATGGAGAAAGAAATGAGCAAACTATATGAAATTTCGGTTCAAAAAATGGATGGAAAAAGCGAAACTTTAGAAAAATATAAAGGACAGGTTTTGCTGATTGTCAATACGGCGACAGAGTGCGGCTTTACGCCCCAATATGCAGATTTGCAGGAAATGTATGAACATTTTCACGATAAAGGATTAGAGATTTTAGATTTTCCGTGTGATCAATTTGGACATCAGGCTCCGGGGAGTAATCAGGAAATAGCAACCTTCTGCACGGGGCGCTTCGGTGTGACATTTCCTCAATATGCCAAAATAGAGGTAAACGGGGCAGGGCAGTCTGAGTTGTTTGCATATCTGAAAAAAGAGCAGGGGTTTAAAGGATTTAGTAACAATGAGGCCGGTCAATTTATGCATAATATGTTGTCGCAAAAAGATAAAGATTATGCTCAAAAAAGTGATATAAAATGGAATTTTACAAAGTTTTTAGTTAATCGTAAAGGTGAGGTTATTGACCGTTTTGAACCGACGGAAGATATGGAAAATGTCATCAAAAAAGTTTATGAAACATTATAAGAGGGGGATATTATGTCTGATTTAGAAATGATGTCTGATTTAACGATTGTTAAAGTTTTAGGTCGCGAAATTATCGATTCTCGTGGCAATCCGACAGTTGAGGCTGAAGTTTATTTAGCCGACGGAACAATCGGGCGGGGTACATCTCCGAGCGGAGCATCGACGGGTGAGTTTGAAGCTTTAGAATTAAGAGACGGAGATAAATCTCGTTTTAAGGGGAAAGGTGTCCGTAAAGCCGTTGACAATATCAATAATAAAATTGCAAAAGTTTTAGTCGGGTTAGATGCTTCGGACATTTATGCCGTTGATGCGGCAATGTTGAAATTAGACGGGACCAAAGAAAAGAAAAAATTAGGAGCTAATGCGATTTTGGCGGTATCAATTGCCGCGGCCAAAGCTGCTGCCGACTCCTTAAATATTCCTTTGTATCGATTTTTTGGGGGAATTAGCGGTAATTGCTTGCCAGTTCCGATGATGAATATCTTAAACGGAGGCGCACACGCTGCCAATTCTGTTGATACGCAAGAGTTTATGATTATGCCTGTCGGGGCACCCGATTTCAGAGAGGGACTACGCTGGTGTACGGAAGTTTTTCACGCTTTGCAGGATTTGCTGAAAAAAGAGGGTAAAGCAACTTCTGTTGGTGACGAAGGGGGATTTGCACCTGATTTAGCTTCTGATGAAGATACCATTGAACACATTTTAAAAGCGATTGAAAATGCCGGATATAACCCCGGAAAAGACTTTGTTCTGGCAATGGATGCCGCGGCATCTGAATGGAAAAGTAAAAAAGGAAAGGGGTATTATCACCAACCGAAATCAGGGCGTGAATTTACATCTGATGAATTAATTGCGCACTGGGAGGCATTAGTCGATAAATTCCCTATTTACTCTATAGAAGATGGTTTAGATGAAGAAGATTGGGACGGATGGCAAAGAATGACTAAAAAAATTGGTCATAAAGTTCAGCTTGTCGGCGATGATTTGTTTGTCACCAACACGGAAAGATTGAAAAAGGGGATTGAAAACGGAAGCGGTAATTCGATTCTGATTAAACTCAATCAGATTGGCTCGGTTTCTGAAACCTTAGAAGCAATTAAAATGGCTCATAAAGCCGGTTACACGGCTATTGTTTCGCATCGTTCGGGAGAAACGGAGGATACAACAATTGCAGATTTGGCCGTTGCCTTAAATACCGGTCAAATTAAAACCGGCGCGCCTTCTCGCAGTGAACGCGTTGCTAAATATAACCAACTGTTGCGAATTGAGGAAGCACTTGGAAAAAGTGCTGGTTATCCGGGGATTAAAGCATTTAACTTTAATAAATAAAAGACCAACAGCGCGATGATGAAAATGCCCTATGCATAAAGTATAGGGCATTTTTTTTGTAAAACAATAAAATAAACCTTGCGCTTAGTGTGTTTAATCTGATATTAATTTAAAGTCTTGTTATTTTATGATTAATTAAAAAGATAAACACTCCGATAAAAATCCGGAATTGTCAGTGAGAAATTAGAATGCCAAAGGTTAGTATTGTTATTCCTTGTTATAATCACGGAAAATTTGTAGATGAAACTGTGCAGTCTTGTTTGAAACAAACCTATCAAGATATTGAAATTATTATTGTTAACGATGGCTCAACAGATGAATACACAAATACTTTATTAAAGGATTATCAAAGACCGAAAACAAAGGTTATTACAACACAAAATCAAGGATTGCCCGCTGCGCGTAATACCGGCATACGGGAAGCCGTAGGCGAATATATTTTACCGCTTGATGCTGATGATAAAATTGCGCCGACCTACATTGAAAAAGCGGTCAACGTAATAGAAAAAAATAAAAAAATCGGAATAGTTTATGCGGATGCAGAGTTTTTTGGAGCTCAATCAGGACGATGGAAATTGCCCGAATATAAATTGTCCAAACAGCTTGCCGGTAATTGTATTTTTTGTAGTTCCCTGTTTCGTAAATCAGATTGGGAAAAGGTTGGCGGTTATAAAAAAGAGATGAAATACGGCTTGGAAGATTATGAATTTTGGCTTTCTTTAATTGAAAGAGGGTGTGAAGTTTATAAAATTCCGGAAGTATTATTTTACTATCGTCAACATGTGGAAGCCTCTATGCTTAAAAAGTTAGATAGTGAAAAAATAACATATTTGTATAATGTTATTTTTTCGTTTCATAAAAAATTATATAGAAAAAATAGAAAGTTATTATCTGCAAATGTCAGAAAAATGTTCGATGAATTTAATCATACTTTCTTTTATATAACAAAAACAGAAAGTTATAAAATTTATCATTTAGGAAAATTTCAATTTAAAATAAAAAAAGGATAGAAAATGCCTAAAGTTTCCGTCTTGATGCCTGTTTATAATACCAAAGAAGAATATTTAAGAGAAGCAATTGAAAGCATCTTAAACCAAACTTTTACGGATTTTGAATTTGTTATCATTAATGATGGTTCAACAAATGAGAATATTGAAAAGGTAATCAAGTCTTATAACGATAAGAGAATTAGATATTTTAATCAAGATAATCATGGTTTGATATACACGCTCAATAAAGGTATAGAGCTTTGCAAAGGAGAATATATTGCTCGTATGGACAGTGATGACATTTCTCTGCCTAAGCGATTAGAAAAACAGGTTAAATATTTAGATAGCAACTCATCTGTTGGTGTTATAGGAAGTTGGATAAACTGTTTTCCGCAAGGTAAAGTAGTAAAGCTTATATCGCAACCGAAATATTTTAATTTATTGCAGGGGAATTGTTTTGCTCATCCTTCATTAATGATAAGAAAATCTGTGTTAAAGCAATTTAATTTCAGGTATGGAAATTATATCCATGCTGAAGATTATGAACTTTGGAGTAGAATGATACGATATACGGAGTTTTGTAATATTCAGGAAGTTTTACTTAATTATAGATGTCATAATGAACAGATTTCAGTGGAGTTTTCAGATATTCAGGCAAAAACAGCTAAAAAAATTAAACAGAATATGCTTGATTTCCTGACGGATGACAAAGAATTACAACAAAAAATTATGACTTTGGTTTGTCCTCATTGTGAAAATCCAAAATTGAAATATACATTTTGGCAAAAGATTTTTTCAATTAGAAATCATAATGGGTGTAAACATATCTGCATTTTGGGAATCACAATAAAAGTTAAACGTAAAACTAAGTCCTATGTGATTAGGTTAATGGGCAGACTTGGAAATCAGATGTTTCAATATGCTTTTGGTTTGGCTCTCAAAGCAGAAACGGGTAAACAGGTATTGTTTGATAAGTCTTGGTTTGATGAGGCAAAAAAAGCCGGAAAAGAGTTTTCTAACGGTGTTGCAACCAGAGAGTATAATCTTGATATTTTTAAGCAAAATATTTCTGTCGCAACTAAAAAAGAAGTTAAGTCTTGCCGGAATAAACCAGAAGAAGAAAATGCGTTTATTTTTGATGGAAATTTATTTAAGCAACCGCTTGCTAGTTATTACACTGGTTATTTTCAGAATGAAAAGTATTTTAATAAAATACAAGAAACTATAAAAGAGGCATTTACATTTCCTGAAATTTCAGAGAAAGATGTATTTAATCAAAATTGGATAAAACGTATTAATGAATGTGAAAATTCGGTATTTATTCATTTACGTCGTGGTGATTATTTAAATTTGCAGGGTTGGGCTCTGACAAATGAGTATTACCAAAAAGCGATTCGGTATATTAGGAAACGTGTTTCAAATCCGACATTTTTTGTTTTTGGACAAGATTGCGAAGAATATATCAAAAATGAATTAGTAGTTCATTCTGAAGCTGTTTCAGATGCTATAAAATTTGAAATTATTGGCGAGAAAAATTCCAAAAATAAAGAGGACTGGAAAGATATTGTGCTAATGATGCAATGCAAACATGCCATTATTGCCAATTCAACGTTTAGTTGGTGGGCTGCATGGCTTGGTAAAGCAAATGAAAAAGGGATAGTCGTTGCTCCAACGCCCTTTGTTAATAAGCAAGACGAAATTATTTGTGATAATTGGGTGAAAATTAAGAGAAATTAAATTGCAAGGATAGAGTTCGTTTTTTTGTTAGAGTCTGTGCAACCGATACAGACTTACTTTGTATTATAACGATAATTCATATTTTTATATTTTTCCTATTTTAAGCTCAAAATCTTTTAATAATAAAAAAACATGGCGATTATTAGGAATTTTTGTTTTGAAGCGAAAATGTATTCCAGAAAAAGAGTTAGTTATCTATTCTTTTTGTGGTATTCATTTTTTGTATATTACTCAAAAAATGTTATAAATAAGGATTATATGTGTGTCGTTTGATATAACAAAAACAGAGAACATATTGAATGGACAAATACTTGGGTTGAAAGCTGTCACAATCCTAATCAAAAAAGATTATTGATGATTGGAGATGGTGTTTCTCGAGAAATAAGGCGTGAATTAAGTTATCGTTTGGAAGAATATGCTTGTGATTTTATAGGGACTTCTTCATTATGGGAAGATCCGTGTTTTTATCATATATTTAAAGCTTTTTTTAAGAATACTTTGTACCCCTATGATATGATACTTATTAATATAGGTGGTAAGCATGGTTATTATTTGAATGTTGCTGAGAATAAAGATGATGCAAATAAGTATAAAAGATTATTTGAAAACTTTGTGGAGTATCTTTCTGCTTATAGTGATAAGATTATTGTTTTAACTGTTACTCCGAATAAATGTGGAAAGTTTTTTAAGTTGTGATAGACAGCTCAATAAAGAAATATATGCTCGAAAGTGTATACAGGTTGAAGTTTCTAAACAAAAAAATTGGTATTGTGGTATAGAAGACGATATAAATTATTTAAGTATATTCCTTTTTTAGAGGTGGAAGAAAAATGAAAGTATTTATATCAGTGGACGTTTTGCGCAGTGGGTATATTCGCTACTTTTCTTTGAATTATTGTCATAAATAAAAAGAAAATTTACTTTTTTATGAGAATATAACAACAGTATGTTGGTTAATATGGTATTGTAAGAAATGACTCAAAATGAAAGAATTTCAAATTTAATTGAATTACTCGGACAAGTTAAAGATTTGCGCCGGAGCGGTTGGCTCAAACGAGATGTTCCAGCTCCGGAGAGCGATGGCGATCATATGTTTTCAACCGCGTTTTTGGTGCTGTTTTTAGCTTCGGACTATGCTGTTGATAAATTGCATTGTCTGGAGTTGGCTCTGACGCACGATTTACAGGAAATTATAGCCGGTGATCCAACTCCCGGAGAAAAAACGGAGCAGGAAAAATATAACAGCGAACTCACCGCTATTACTGAAATCAGCCGCTATTTAGATATGCCCTGTTTGGTGGAATGGTTTAAAGAATTTGAAGCCAGAGAAACGGAAGAAGCTCGCTTTGTTAAAAGTTTAGATAAACTGGATACGGTTTTAACGGCCGCTTATTATGACAGACACCGCCATTCAGATACAAAGGTATGGCAGGAATTTTCAACACACGCTTTAAAATGCCTGAAAGCAACGCCATCTCAAATTTCGGAAGATGCCTGCCAAATTATCAATAATATTAAAATATAAAGATTGTATTTTTTTCTTGACTTAAAGTAACCTCTAAGTTTTATTCTTGTCATATAGGAGAAAAACTATGGAATATTCTATCGGACAAGTTGCAGAGCGTCAGGGGTTAACAACACATACTCTGCGTTATTATGATAAAGAGGGATTGTTAGGAAAGATTCGAAAAAATTCGGTGGGACTGCGTCGATTTAGTGAAGAAGATTTGAACCGATTGACAATCATTGAATGTTTGAAAGCAACCGGCTTGCGCTTAAAAGATATTAAACATTATTTCGATTTGTGCGCTCAAGGGGAGACAACTTTACAAGAAAGAATGAAACTCTTTGAAAATCAAAAACTTAATTTAGAAAAACAAATGCAAGAGATTAGGCAAAATATGGAACGGATAGACTTTAAAATCCGCTATTATCAAGAAGCCATTAAAAACGGAGAAAAAGATATTTATTTGCGCAATAAAAAATTAGCAGCAGAAAAAGAAAGATTATTCAAAAAATAGAAAAAAGGTTCGTTATAAAAACGAACCTTTTCTTTAATTTAGCCTTAAGATTAATTTAAGTAATAAACGACAGTGGAAACCACACGCACTGTTTTTTCAATTTGGTCTGTTTCGTTAGCCCCCGGAATTTGCTCTCTGGGCAAAATGGAAAAGACACCTTGGTTAGCATTTTTAATTTTTCCAACGGTACTGCCGGAACTTTTAGCAAATTCTTCAGCCGCTTGTTTAGCATTTTGAGTGGCTTGTTCAAGCATCTGCGGTTTAATTTGATTTAAACCGGTGAATAAATAAGAAATCGGAGAACTATAATCCTGCGTATCAAAAATAATGCCTTGAGCAACTAAAGAGCCGATTTCCCGCAGAGCCGTTTCGGTCTGCTCAACATTTTCAGAACGAACAGTGATTGTTTGGTCAAGAATATAGCGAGAATCTTCTGCTTTGGCATCGCGATAAGGATTAGTCATCAAATCATTGGTATTCATACGTCCGATAATAATTTCCGAAGCTTGAAAACCTTTTTGCAACAAATAAGCTTTAATGGAAGCTAAATCACTATCCATTTTTTTCTGGATAAGAGCTAAATCATTACCTGTTGTCTTAAATTTGATTTTCCAAATTGCCAGATTGGCTTTAACGTTCATTTCAGCCAATCCTTTAACGGTAACGGTTCTGTTTTCAAGCTGAGATTGGTAATAGTAGTAGCCTGGGAAAAAACCGCCAAGAGCTATACCGAAAGCCAAAATGACACTGGCAAGTTTATATTTTTCTGACATTTTATTTTCCTTTATTCAAAGTGTTGTTATCTAAAAAGTGATATAGCACAAATAAATGTTGTATTCAATAGTTGATATTTATAAACGAATGATTATTTAATACAATATAGAAAGATTTAAAATATACCACAATAAGTTGTAAAATGTGTTGACACAATAGGTGACGCTGTTTTATTATTTGCAAAGTTTTGCAGGAGAGAACAATGTTTAGCAAAAAAGACCTGACAAATATTGAAGGTGTAATAATGTTATACGCGGTTAGGTTGCAAACGAGCAAGCGTAACGCTGCAAAGTATCTTAATGTGTCGTTGGATACTTTGGATAAATATATCCGCATTTTAGAAGAAGAAATCGGCGTACAGGTTTTGACAACCTCAGAAAAAGGATGTTCTTTGACGGCGCAGGGGGAAAAAGTTGTCGAGAATATAAAATATATAAAGCAGTGTCTTGACAACCTTTATACAATCAAAGTCTCAGAATCCGATATGAAAGGAGAGGTTCATATTGTTTATGATCTTAACGTAAGAGGTCTGATTTGTGCTAAAGCCGTCCAAGAATTATATCAGCAGTATCCGGAGATTACCTTATGTGTTGATAATGTTATCGGTCCGCCGAATATGGCAGATATTCGGTATGACATTAGTTTAAGCTATGAAATTCCGGAAGGAGACGATTTGGTTGTCATTGCTTCCAGAAATATTCCTTGTAAATTTTTTGCCACGCAAGAATATTTAAATATTAATTCTTATCCGAAAGATTTAAATGATTTAGTTAAAAATCACCACTTGATTATTGTCAGAAACAAATGGAAAGATATGAGTAATATGACACATTATAAATCAAAATTTTGCAAAGGAATATCTTTCACAAATAATGAATCTATGGTTAATGATGTAGCGGTAAACGGCGGAGGTATCGGAATGATGCCTTTTTATTCGGATAAAATGGAAGAACGACTGGTTTGTTTAGATTATTTGGATTGTCCGACAAATAATAAACTCTATTTGGTGAGCCATAAATCGCGTAAAGATATTCCGAAGGTTAGAGTTGTTTTGAACTATTATAAGAAAATGATTGAGAGCTTATAAAAAAGTTTGACAATTAAGTGTCAAAAAGGTATCTCCGTAATAGGAGAGCTTATGATAGAAACAAATAAAAATAAATCTTTGTTATTACTGTCTTGCTGCGGACCTTGTTCTTGTGCTGTTATCGAAAAATTGGCTCAAGAGCAAAAAGCGTTTACGGTTGTGTTTTACAATCCGAATATTCGTCCGTATGAAGAATACCGTAAACGCTGTGATGAAAATAAGCGTGTTTGTGATATATATAAGATTCCTTTTATTGAACTTGAATATGACAATGAGCGGTGGTGTGCTTTAACAAAAGGGCTCGAAAATGAGCCGGAACGAGGAGCACGTTGCAGTATTTGTTTTTATATGCGCTTAAAAAGGGTAATGGAATATGCTAAACAAGAGGGGTGTTTGGGAGTCGCCTCTGTTTTAGGCGTTTCTCGGTATAAAAATTTGACACAGGTAAATCAAGCCGCAGAGCAAGCCTCTAAAGAAACCGGTGTTTCATATATCGAGATTGAAGGACGTAAAGGCGGAATGCAGGAACGTCGGATGCAGTTAATCAAAGAATTAAATTTGTATGCTCAAGATTATTGTGGTTGTACGATAAGAGGGGATAGAAAAAATGACGACTAAAAAGATTATTCGAAGAATCGCAAAAATAATAACATTGCCGATTATAAATTCGGAAAAGAGAAAAGAAAAGCGCCAAAAAGTTGAAAACTTTATCCATAAATTCTTGAATACGGAGCAATATCGCTGTGAACAAGTATTCAATCGTTATTACGGTGAAAACAAAAAATTGAATGATGGAAGCTATCATCTCATTTCTTTAGGAGAAAATTGTTTCGGACGTATGACATTTAGCTATTGGGGACTAAAACCAAGAAAAGCAGATGGAGAAAAAACGATGCCTTTTGATATATCCATTCATCCGCTTAAAACGGTGAATAGCCTTTTGGAAACAAAATTTAAGTCATATTTTGATGATATAGAATATGATAAAGAAAAGCAATATTGGGTTAATCCTCAGAAAAATATATTGTTTGTCCACGATCTTGAAAATGACAGAAAACTTTTTGAAGAAAGGTACCGTCAAAGAATTCAAAATTTATATGAGGTTATTGAAGATAATAAACCTTGTCTCTTTTTTTGCTACCGCGATGGAGAAGTTGACGCTTCCGACATTAATAAATTATATGAAATATTAAATAAATTATGCGCCCATAAAGCATTTAAACTGGTTTATATGGTATTTAATGCGCCTTTGCCGGAAGGAATAAATAAAGAGATTGCAACATATCAGCAAAATTACCCTAAAGGATATCGTCATATGGATAAGTTTACAAAATATACATCGGACGGATTATCATTTGAACAGGGCGTTGCTGAATTTACAAAGAAACAGATTCAAAATTTGCTTCTTAAGCAAAATAAAAAAGCTTCAGACTAAATGTCGGAAGCTTCTTTTTCATTTTGTTCTGCCATTTTTTTCGCCATTTTATAGGCCGCCCAAACAGTTGCCGGAATAAGCGAGCAGACGGCAAGTGTTGATCCTATTAATACCGGTGTCGCAAGCCAGCTGTGAAGTGTAGCTTTAATCAGCTCATCAATGAGCTTTTCCAGCCCGTTATACACCATCCACCCCATCAGAGATGAGATTGCCAAACTTATTGCAATTTGCAAAAGTGTCGGCTCTTGTTTTTTTTGCTTCATAAACATAATTATTTGCGTTTAATACTGATTTGAAAAACAAAATATCACAATTTTAATTATAAATCAATAGACAAAATTAATTTTTGTCATAAAATTTTATGCCGTAATGATAAATTATGGTTGACAAGACGGCGGAAATATGTATATTACGCAATAAACAATTAAAATTAACCATCAATAAGAGTGTAAAAAAATGGCAAAAGCAGTAAAAGTTAAAGTAAAATTAGAGAGTACAGCCGGTACCGGTTCATTCTATTTGGCTGAAAAAAATCCAAGAACTCATCCGGAAAAATTGTCTCTTAAAAAATATGATAAGAAATCTAAAAAACACGAAGAATTTGTTGAAAAGAAATTAAAGTAATCTATTCTGTCGGTGTTTAGAGTTTTTAAAGGCGCTTTTAGCGCCTTTTTTTTGTTTTTTGAAGGAATGTGACGTTAATAATTTTATAACCAATCAAGGTCTATATTAACAACATTGGATGTAAACCTTAGAACAATGGTTGAATATGATGAGTAATAGAAATACCCTAAATATCCTGAACACAATTATTAATGATGATTGCATTCAAGTAATGAATGAAATGGAGGAGAGATCGGTTGATTTGATTTTTGCTGATCCGCCATATAATCTTCAACTCGGCGATTCTTTAACACGTCCCGATAATTCAAATGTCAGCGGTGTGTATGAAGAATGGGATAATTTTGAAAGCATTGCCGCTTATGATGACTATACACGCCGCTGGATGAGTGCAGCTCGCCGTGTGCTGAAAGATGACGGGGCTATTTGGGTTATCGGCTCATATCATAATATTTTCAGAGTTGGGTATATTCTTCAAGATTTGGGTTTTTGGATTTTAAATGATATTATTTGGAATAAGACAAACCCAATGCCTAATTTTAAGGGAACGAGATTTACCAATGCACACGAAACATTAATTTGGGCAGTGAAAAATCCGAAGTCAAAGTATACTTTTAATTATGAAGCAATGAAGGCTTTGAATGATGATGTTCAAATGCGGAGTGATTGGCAATTGGCATTGTGCACCGGTAAAGAACGTCTTAAGGGAAAAGACGGTGCTAAGTTGCATCCGACACAAAAACCGGAAAGCTTGTTGTATCGTGTCATTCTAGCCTCATCAAACGTTGGCGATATTGTGCTTGATCCTTTTTTCGGAACGGGAACAACCGGTGCTGTAGCTAAAAAACTGGGTAGAAATTTCATTGGAATCGAAAAAGATGCAACCTATGTGGAAGGAGCGAAAAAACGTATTGATGAAGTTGTTCCTGTTGATAATCAATTGTGTCTTGAATACACCAGTAAAAAACGTCAACCTCGTATTCCGTTCGGTGCTGTTATTGAGCGTGGATTGTTATCTCCGGGAGATATCCTTTATGATGCAGGCAAGAAACATTGTGCCGCAGTTCGCTCAGACGGAACCTTGAAAAGCGAAACAATGGAAGGCTCAATTCATCAAGTCGGTGCAGCAGCACAAAATGCCAGTGCTTGTAACGGATGGGTCTATTGGTATTATGAGGATAAAAAGCGTGGTTTGGTCTCAATTGATGAACTCCGCCAAACCGTTCGAGCTGAGTTGTATCCTGATTTAGTATAAATTTGTGGTTTATCTATCAAAGTAAGATTTTAAAAGTATAGACAAAAAATATTGTGTGTGATATAATTTGTTTTAAAAGAAGATATAATGGAGGGAAAAATGAGTACAGTAAGCGAAACGGTTAAAAAAACTTTTGAAAGATTAAATAAATATAAAAAAACAATCGCATTAGCTGGAATTATGGCTGTAACTCCCGGTACAAATGCACAAAATACAACACAAGCAGATGTTAATAAAAAGAACAATGTAGAATTAATGCAAAAGGGTACGCCTCAAGTTATTGATTCTCTGATAACAGACCAAAAGGTACTATCTGTTGCGAGCGGTTTTGGGCTTAATCCAAAAGAATTAAAAGGTCGTTGTGTTATGTCGGATGTGTATTTCGGATGTACCACGCAAAGTTTTATGGTTGTTAACACAAAAACTGGTGAAGGCATTTGTGTTTCGGATGGTCACGGTTTAGGAAGATATGCCGTTTCCCGGTATAAAAAACAAGAAGCTCCCCAAAGGAAAGGTAGATTCGATCTTCCAGCTTTCTCACTAAGTGGTGATTATCAACTGGAAGAGTATGTCCGTAGTTTTGATGAAATTGAATTGCCTCCATCAATCGGTAAATATTTTAAGCCTCAATATTTTGCAGAATCCGCAATATGGATTGGTCTTAATGAAAAAGGCAACGAGTTTAGCAAAAGTAATTTTTATAGTAATTTAATGGAAGATAATCAGAAAGGCACATATAATATGAAAAAAATTATTGCTGAACAAAAAATGGTACAGAAAACGGTTATGGATTTAGCAAATAATAGATAATAAATTATAAATAATCTAAGCTAAACCGTTCGAGCTGAGTTGTATCCTGATATGGCTTAGTTATAAAATTAAGGGCTTCAAACAATGACAATATTAAAAACTTCCGTTTTAGGTATAGAATTTGAAAATCCGTTTTTATTGGCATCGGCTCCGCCGACAGCTAAAATTGAAAGCATTGATAAGGCCTTTTCGTTAGGGTGGGGCGGTGCTGTCCTTAAAACCATCACGCCTGATGATTTAGAAATGATTGAGGCCTCGACACGGTATGCTTCTTGGCGCTCTGGGGCAAAAGTGTGCGGCTTTGAAAATATTGAAATGTTAAGCCATTTAACGATTCAGGAATGGCTGGATGGTATTAAGTATCTCAAACAAAAATATCCGACAAAAGTTCAAATAGCCAGCATTATGGCGCCCGTCGTTAAAGAAGAATGGCAAAAAATGGTTAAAACTTTTAACCATTCAGGCGCAGATGCTTTTGAACTGAATTTTTCTTGTCCGCACGGTATGCCTGAAAAAGGAATAGGAATGGCTATCGGCACACACGCTGATCTTTCTGCCGAGATTACCAAATGGGTCAAGGAAGTTGCTGAGATTCCGGTATTTGTAAAATTATCACCGAATGTAACAAATATTGTTGAAATTGCCAAAGCTGTGGAAGATGCCGGAGCAGACGGATTGGCTGCAATTAACACTGTTCAATCTCTGATGGGAATTGATTTGGAGAGTTTTGAGCCACTCCCGAAAGTTAATGGAAAATCTACTTTTGGGGGGTATTCAGGTATGGCGGTTAAGCCGATAGGTTTACGATGTGTTGCCCAACTCCGTCAACACAGTAAATTACCGATTTTAGGAATGGGTGGAATTTCGACTTGGTCAGATGCTGCCGAGTATATGACAGTCGGTGCCGATGTTGTTCAGGTTTGCACGGAAGTTATGATTAACGGTTACGGTGTTATCAAAAGTATGACCAAGGGACTGGGGGATTATTTGATCGGCAAAGGATTCAACTCTCCGGCGGAACTGAGAGATAAGGCAATTGCCAATCTGGCAGAGCACAAAAATTTATACAAGAAACAACAGGTTTATCCTGATATTGATGCAGATAAATGTGTCCGCTGCGGAAAATGTGTGATGATTTGCGATGAGAGTGAATATAGTGCACTTTCACTGGAAAACGGAAAGATTGAAGTGAACAGAGA
Source organism: Alphaproteobacteria bacterium (assembly GCA_017467515.1). GTDB lineage: Bacteria > Pseudomonadota > Alphaproteobacteria > RF32 > CAG-239 > Scatocola. Next base: position 15,082 of record JAFUSU010000007.1, on the reverse strand, counting down.
TAAATGTATCGGTTGTTCGCTATGCTCGCACGTTTGCCCGATGTCCGCAATCAGTATGAAAAAATAACAAAATCTCTAATTTTGTCACTTATATTTTTACCTGCCAAATTATATTTGATACGGTAGTGTAATGCAGTGTTGTGCTGTATTTTCCTTAAGAAACACTATTCTCATTCGGATTAAAGCGGTTATCTTGTTATTTTGTTTCAAAAAATCAATAAAAATCTTGTGTAATCGACATTTATGAATTATAAAAGAAGTAACTTGAAAATTTTTTTGTAAGATACATAAATGCAAAAATGGAATCATCATAATTTGCGCTCAAACAGAAGTTTGGCGCTTGAGGCTATACCTGTACCTGAAGATTGTCAGGACTGGAAAATCGGCGTGACAAAGCTTCACCCTGAAGAACAGCCTCGTAAAAAAAATATAAAGAAACAACATCATTCCAAACCGGAACTCAAGCATATTAAACCGGATCTGAACGGACGGAATTATGCCGCGATTGATTTGGGAACAAACTCGTGCCGTTTGGTGATTGCTTCGCCGACACCGTCTTCTTTCAGAATAGTGGAAACTTTTTCAAAAGTGACACGATTAGGAGAGGGGATTATTAATGATAATGAGCTCTCCAGACCGGCTATTCGTCGAACAATTTCGGCTCTTAAAGTTTGTGCCGGTGTTTTGGAAGAATATGCTCCGATTTACCGTTATCGCTTTGTTGCAACAGCGGCTTGCCGTCGGGCGAAAAATTGTCAGGAATTTATCTCAGCGGTCAAAAAAGAAACCGGACTGAATATTGAAATTATATCTTCTCAGGAGGAGGCAAGATTAGCTGTTGTTGGCTGTATCCCGCTCTTAAACAGAAATATTAAAAGGGCGCTTATTTTTGATATCGGCGGCGGATCTACGGAAATTTCTCTTGCTCGCGTAACAAACAGCGGTAAAACGTTTATTGAAGGATATACCTCATTACCATACGGGGTGGTAACCGTTTCGGAAGCTTTTCCGGGCAGTGATATGACAGATTTAGCCTATGATACAATTATTGAGCGGACACAAGATATTTTGAAAGATTTTGAAGACCGTTTTCATATTATGGAGGCGATTAAAAATCAAGAAATTCAAGTGATCGGCACATCGGGAACGGTAACGGTTTTGGGGGCGGTTCATTTAAATTTGTCCCGCTATAATCGTTCGGCGGTTGACGGATTGTCTGTTTCCAGCAATGATTTGGAGAAAACTATTTTCAGAATTAAACGAATGGGCGCAGAAGGTCGGAGCAAGCATCCTTGTATCGGTAGCCAAAAATCAGATTTGACAATGGCCGGATGCGCTATTATTGAATCATTACTCAAATATTGGCCGATTAGCGAAATTACAGTTGCCGACAGAGGAATTCGGGAAGGAATTTTGTTGGATTTGATGCATAGTGGTCATCCTCATAATAATTTCAAAAAAAGACATCATCATTTTTACGAAAGGAAAAATCGTAAATGAGTGAAAAATATTATGCCGCCATTGATTTAGGAACCAATTCATGTCGTTTGGTTATCTCCGATCAGCACGGTAATTATGTTTACAATCAATCTGCCGCTACCCGTTTAGGCGAGGGAATGAGTGAGCATAATTGTTTTACGGCTGAGGCCGTAGAACGCGGTATTAAAGCTTTGAAAGAATTCGGTGACTTGATAAAAGAAAGCAACTGCAAATACAGAGCCGTTGCAACAGCGGCTTGCCGTATGGCGACAAACGGTGCGGCTTTTGTTGAACGTGTCAAAAAAGAATGCGGTATCGAATTAGAAGTGATTAACGGTGAAGAAGAAGCCCGATTAAATTTGGTAGGAGCTTTGGCTAATGCCGATAAAAACAAACCCTATATATTTATTTATGATATTGGCGGAGGGTCGACTGAAATGACACTGGCCCGTTGTGATAATGCGGAAATCATTCAGACAGTTTCAATTCCGTGGGGTGCTCGTAATGCATCAGAAAAGTTTTTAATTAATGATTATGATGAAATAACAGCAGAAAAATTTGAGCGGGAAATTCTCAAATATACATCAGAATTTAAGAAAAAGTGTGATTTTGAGAAATATAAAGGTAAAATTTCTTTTGTAGCAACATCAAGTACACCGTTAAGGCTTTCTTCCTATATTCATCACCGTCAAAAATATAATCGCGAAGCTGAAGACGGATGCCGTATCACTGCAGAACAAATAGAGCAAGCATTAAGTGAAATTTATCAAACAAAAGAACAGGAACGAGCAGCTTCAATCTATATAGGGGTAAAACGTGCTCCGATTTTTGTTGCCGGTAGTTTGTTGCTTAAAACAATTAATCGGGAATTTGAAATAAAGGAGTTGATCGCTTCTTATAAAAGCGCTAAAGACAGCATCATTATGGAATTAATTAACGAGGATAAAAATGGGACATCTGACTAAATCAGCAAAGGAAGTCCGCGGTCGGCATCAATTGACAGTGCGGGTTAAAACTTCTAAATATCGGGATAAATCCTCAAATAAATGGCTGGAACGACAGCTGAACGATCCTTATGTGGCAGAGTCAAAACGATTAGGATACCGTTCTCGTGCAGCATTTAAATTAATTCAATTAGATGAAAAATACAAATTTTTGGGAAAAGGCAAACGGATTGTCGATTTAGGATGCGCACCGGGCGGCTGGACTCAAGTGGCGGTTCAAAGAAATAAAGGAACGGGACTGGTTGTCGGAATTGATATTTTAGAAACGGTTCCCGTTGCAGGAGCAACTTTAATACAGCAGGATTTTACCGAAGATGGTGCCGCCGATAAATTAAAAGAGTTATTAAACGGTCCGGCAGATATTGTGATGAGCGATATGGCGGCCAATACAACAGGACATCAACAAACCGACCATTTGCGAACAATAGGCTTGGTCGAAATAGCTTATGCTTTTGCTAAAGAAGTTCTTGCGCCGAACGGTATTTTTATAGCAAAAGTGTTCAAAGGCGGAACAGAAGCACAATTGTTGGCGGATATTAAAAAGAATTTTCGTAAAGTATCGCATTGTAAACCCGATGCCAGCCGCGCCGGTTCACCGGAAGAATATCTTGTGGCAGAGGGTTTTAAAGGAACAGTCGATGTTTAAAAAACTACTTGGTATTTTTGTTGCGGGTATTTATTTAAGCATCGGTTGTGCCAATGCTGATGTTGTCAAAGCACCGTCGGCGTATCTGAAATGGTTGGATAATCTTAAAGACGAAATGCAAGAAAGAGGCATTTCAAAAGCAACGATTGATGAAGCTTTTGCAAAAAATTATTATCATCCCCGTCATAAAGTTATTAAGAAAGATCGCCATCAGACAGAATTTGTACTGACAACCTCTCAATATTTACATCGTGTTATTGCACCGTTACGAGTTAGTCAGGGAAGAAAGAAATATCAGCAGCTTAAACGGAAATATCCGGCACAAGTCAACAAAGTTCCTTTACCTTATTTGATTTCATTTTGGGGAATCGAAACCAATTTCGGAACAAATAAAGGCGGTTTTTCGGCAATAGAAGCTTTAACGCTTTTGAGTTATGATAAACGCCGCTCTGAGTTTTTTAAGGAAGAACTTTATAATGCTTTGAAAATAATTGATGAAGGGCACATTTCCGTTGCAAAAATGGAAAGTTCATGGGCCGGTGCTTTAGGGCATTTTCAATTTATGCCTTCAACGTTGAGAAAATATGGTATAGATGCGGATAATGATGGAAAAATAAATGTTTGGAATGACTTTAATGATGCCTTATATTCTGCCGCCAACTATCTTTCGGAGATAGGATGGAATCCTGATGAACCTTGGGGAAAGGCTGTTTCTCTGAAATGGAATTTTGATTATAGTTTAACCGGCCGCCATCATACTAAAACAGTTTCTGCTTGGAAAAAAGCCGGTGTTGAAGTGAGCGGTATTAATGATGAATGGAAGGGATCTGTTATTGTTCCGGAAGGGCACAGGGGACAAGCATATTTAATTTTTGATAATTTTAAGATTATTATGCATTGGAATAAATCAGAAAACTATGCTTTGGCTGTCGGGTTATTAGCGGATAAAATACAGAATAAAAAGTTATCACAAAATCTAGGAATAACATACGGATATAAGTTGACGAAGCAGGATGTGAAAAAAATACAATCTTTTATCAACCGTCAAAAAATTGCTGAAGTTGATATTGATGGTGTTTTAGGGGGTAAAACACGTCAAGCCATTCAAAAAACGCAAAAATTATTTAAAATGCAGGCTGATGGCTATCCTGATTATCGATTGTTGGAAAATATTGATAATTATTCCCGTTACGGATATTATCCGCCGGTACCAATCAAAAAATTACACAGAGGAAAATAACTCTCTTTACGAAGGGAAAAAAACAGTATAAATTGTGCTCATTACTTTATGGAAAGACTGAGATTTTAATGAATAAATATAAAAGATACCTGTGTTTAATAGGGCTGATTATTTTGGTCACCGGTTGTGCAAGCAATACGGTTGATTTAAATTCATCTCCTTATTCGCAAGCTGCTGCCATTAAAGGGCAGGGAGGAATGTATAAGGTTGGAAAGCCTTATAAAATTAAAGGGACAACATATTACCCTAAGGAAGATTATCATTATTCCGAGGTGGGGATAGCTTCATGGTATGGGAGTGATTTTCATAATAAGAGAACCGCCAACGGTGAGAAATATGATATGAATACTTTAACCGCGGCGCATCGGACCTTGCCTCTGCCATCAATAGTGCGAGTAACTAATTTGGAAAACGGGCGTTCATTGGTATTGCGCGTGAATGATCGCGGACCGTACGCTAAAAATCGCATTATTGATATTTCTAAAAGAGGCGCTCAGTTGCTTGGCTATCAAATGCAAGGGACTGCAAAAGTCAGAGTTGAGCTTTTGGAAAAAGAAAGTAAAAATTTAAAAGCGGCTTTGCTCGGAGAAAAAATAGAAGAAACGTCATATACTGCAAAAAACACACAATCTTTTGCTGCGGCACCCGTTCCCGCCGGAGAAAAGACTTTAGTTATTTATAATGCAAATACGGCAGATAAAACGACCAGCAGCCATGCCGCGGATAATCGTTATTTTGTTCAAGCGGGTTCTTTCTCTCAGCAGTCTTCAGCCGCTAATTTAAAAGGAAAATTATCGCAATTCGGTAATGCCAATATAGCACCGGTAGATGTCAGCGGACAAAGATTTTACCGTGTGCGCATCGGACCATTCAGTTTTAAGGAAGAAGCCGATGTAACATTAGCAAAAGTCAGAAATTATGGTGTTTCAAATGCCAGCGTTGTTAAATATTAATAAAGGATAATAAAATGAAATTTAATCAGTTACTTAGCGGAGTTCTTATTTCTTCCTTATTAGGATCGGTTTCTGCATCGGCACTGGAAACTAAAGCCAGAAATGCCATTTTAATGGATTATGATACAGGAGCCTATTTATATGCCAAAGAGGCAGAAAAAATGGTTCCTCCGGCATCAATGAGTAAACTGATGACAATTTATGTCTTGTTTTCTAAATTAAAAGACGGTTCACTTTCTCTTGATGATACTTTTACGGTAAGTGAAAATGCTTGGCGCAAAGGCGGTGCCGCAAGTGGCGGATCAACAATGTTTTTGAAAATAGGGGAACAGGTTCGTGTTGAAGATTTAATCAAAGGAATCCTCATTCAATCCGGAAATGATGCGTGCATTGTTGTGGCAGAAAATATTTCCGGAAGTGAAGAAGATTTTGTGAATGAAATGACAAAATATGCTCATAAAATAGGGCTGAAAAACAGTTCTTTTGCAAATGCAACAGGTTTACCTCATCCTGATCACAGAATGTCGGTTGAAGACTTAGCGATTTTATCACGTCATATTATTAAGGAATTTCCGGAGTACTATTCTGTCTTTTCAGAAAAATCATTTACGCATAACAATATCAAGCAAGGCAATCGGAATCCTCTGCTATACTCAATGAGTGATGCTGACGGTTTAAAAACAGGACATACAGAAGAAGCCGGCTTTAGTTTAACTGCGTCCGCTAAAAGAGGAAATCGTCGTTTAATTGAAGTTATGACAGGAATGTCTTCTAACAAAGAACGTTCTGATGAGGCAGGAAAATTAATGTCTTGGGGATTTAGGGAATTCAATAATTATGAAGTTCTGACAGCAGGACAAAAAATTGCAACCTTGCCGGTTTGGTTCGGGCAAGAAAATCAGGTTGATTTGGTTGTCGGAGAAACGGTTTTCAGAACAGTGAAGAAAAATAAAGCTTCGAAGATTAAAATGACCGCAGAGTATGATAAACCGGTAAAAGCACCGATTAAAAAAGGAGATCAATTGGGAATTGTTAAAATAGCCGTTCCTAATCAGCCGGTAATTGAAGTTCCCTTATTTGCAGCAAAGGATGTTGCTCCGATTGGTATATTCGGTCGTTTTCTTGAAAATCTGAAATATTTGTTAGGGGGCAAACATTAATGTCCGGCTATTTTATTACTTTTGAAGGCGGAGAAGGCTGTGGTAAATCAACACAATTGGCTCTGCTTAAAGAGTATCTTGAACAAAAACGGCAAAATGTGATTGCAACCAAAGAGCCGGGTGGAACGGAAATCGGTTTGGAATTGCGCCATATGTTAGTGACCGGTGATAAAGATAAGATGGATCCTATTGCTGAAGCTTTATTATACTACGCTGATCGCCGCATTCATATGACCAAGAAAATCTGGCCGGCATTAGAAGAAGGAAAATGGGTTTTATCAGATCGATTTGCCGATTCAACGGTTGCTTACCAATATTACGGCTATAATAAAAAAGTTGAAAAAAATGTTTTGGATAATTTATATCAGGTGACTGTCGGTAATTTTAAGCCGGATTTAACGTTTATTTTTGATTTGGATGTCGAAACAGGCTTAGCCAGATCTTATGCTAAAGCAGCCGGAATGGTTGAAAAAGAAACACGTCACGAAAGTCGCGGAACGGAATTTCATCAACTGTTAAGGCAAGGCTTTTTAGAAATAGCCAAACAAGAGCCGGAGCGGTGTGTCGTTTTAAATGCAGATAAAAGTATAGAGAGTCTGCATCAAGATGTTGTTAAAATTATATCTGAAAGGTTTGGGATAGCTTAATGCCTGATGCATCGAGTAGTATATATCCAAAAAATAATACATTTTTGCTCGGACAAGAAAAAGCAGAAAAGATTTTGCTTGAAGCATATAGAAACAATTCTATGCACAATTCCTGGTTGTTTTACGGAATAGAAGGAATAGGCAAGGCTACGTTAGCTTACCGTTTTGCTCGATTTTTACTGGCCGCGGATGATCATAAAAAGGAAAGTTACACATCTTTAGAAATAGCAGAAAATAATCCTGTTTACAAATTGGTTGTCAATAATGCTCATCCGGATTTGAAAATAATAGAAAGAGATTATACAGATACAGATAAACGTAAAATTTTGAAAGCCATTAAAGATGGAGAAGCTCTCTCTGATGACGAATTAAAAGGTTTAAAAAAATCAGCGGTTATTAAAGTTGATGAGGTTCGAACCATTAATGAGTTTTTATCTAAAAAATCAGCAGACAATCATTGGCGTGTTGTAATTATAGATAGTATAGATGATATGAATGTTGCGAGTGCCAACGCTGTTTTGAAGATATTGGAAGAGCCTCCGGCAAAAAGTATCTTAATACTCATCAGTCATAATCCGGGACGACTATTGCCAACGATTAAGTCACGTTGTGCCAAATTGCAATTGGCGCCATTGGATGATAAGATTGTTGCAAGTTTACTCCGGCGCTACCGTCCTGAATTAAGTGAAAAAGAAATATCCGGCTTAACGGCTATCAGTTCCGGAAGTATCGGAAAAGCACTTGTTTACGCCGATAATAAAGCTTTACAATATTATGAAGACCTATGTAAGATAGGGTGTGCGAAAGAAAAGTTTAAATTATCTGAGTTATTGAGTTTTTGCGATGCGGCAGCAAAGGATGAAAGTGTTTATGCTTTGGTTCAGGAGCTTATTTTTAAATTTATTTCAGATAACATCGCAAATTCGACACATACGGAAGCATTAGCAGATGTTTGGGAGAAAACTTTAAAAATATTTGATGAAACAGAGCGCTTAAATCTTGATAAAAAACAGGTTTTGGTCAATATTATATACAGTATCATAAAAGCAGTATAGGAAGAGTAATGTTAGTAGATAGTCATTGCCATTTAGATTATAATGATTTTGAAGAAGATTTTGAGGAAGTGTTACAACACGCCAAAGAAAACGGCGTTACCGCAATGTTGAATGCCGGTAATAATATTAATGAGCTTGATAAACAATTGGCATTATCTGAAAAATATCCGTTTATATATACGGCGGTGGGTGTTCATCCTCATAATGCTTCTGAGTATATAGGAATCAAGGCTCAAGATTTTATTAAACAAACGAGTCATAAAAAAGTTGTCGGGATAGGCGAATGCGGGCTTGATTACTTTTATGATTACTCTCCTAAAGAAACTCAGATGGATGTTTTCAGGGAGCAAATTATTGCGGCGCAAGAAACAGATTTGCCATTAATTATTCATACGCGTGATGCTGATGAGGATACAATTTCGATATTGAAGGAAATGTATCAGCAAAAGGCCTTTACAGGAGAAATTCATTGCTTTTCTTCGTCAAGAAAATTGGCAGAATTTGCTTTATCCATCGGATTTTATATTTCGGCATCCGGAATATTGACATTCAATAAATCACAAGATATTCGGGAAATTTTTGCGGATATACCATTGGATCGTTTATTGATTGAAACAGATTCGCCTTTTTTGGCACCTATACCTAAAAGAGGACGCCGTAATGAACCGGCATTCGTCAAATATACGGCAGAGCGTTTAGCTCAAGTAAAAGATATTCCTTTTGAAGAGTTGGCTCAAATAACGTCGGATAATTTTTATCGATTGTTTAGAAAAGCAAGTGATAAAGGGAGATATAATTATAATGAATAGAGTTATTATTTTAGGAGCTGGGGCAGCACCGGGGGTTCCGTCTATTAATAGCGGCTGGGGAAAATGCGATCCTAAAAATCCTAAAAATTATCGCACCAGAACGTCAACATTTATCCAATATAACGGAACATCTATATTGATAGACACAAATCCGGATATAAATCGTCAACTCATTCATCATCAGATATGTCAGTTTGATGCTTTGTTATATACACATCCGCATGCGGATCATATTCACGGAATAGATGATATGCGCGGAGTTAACCGTGTTACACACCAGAATTTAAATTTCTATTGTGGTGCAAAAACAGCTCAGTATATAAAACATAATTTCTCATACTTATTGAGTAAACCGGGAACAGTGCACGATGTGGTTCATATGCCGAGTTTGGTGCCCAATATTATTAAGGCTAATCATCCATTTAAAATTAAAAATTTGGATATTATGCCGATCAAGATTTTAAAACACTGTCCGGAGAGTATGGGCTATATTTTTGCCGGTGGTGATATTGTTTATATCCCTGATTTTAAAGAAATAGCTCAAAGTGCCTATGAACGTATCACTAAGCGCCCAAGATTGCTTGTTTTACCATTAACAACACCTTGGCGGCAGATTACACACGCCGGATTAGATGATGTGTTGCAAGTTATTTTAAGGATAAATCCGGAAAGAGCTGTGATTAATCATATGGCATCAGAGTGTGATTATGATTGGGTGAATAAAATGACACCTGATAATGTAGAACCGGCTTACGACGGAATGGAAATTAATTTAGATTAGGAAAAGAAAATGTTGTGTATATATCATATTGCAGACCACGATGGTAAAGGATCTGCTGCGATTGTTAAAAGTATTTATCCTGAAATTGAGTTTTTAGGGCTGAATCATGATATGGATGTGCCTTATGAAATGATTAATCAGCATAATAAAATTATCGTGTGTGACTATTGTTTACCGATGGATTATATGTTTGAGTTAAATGCCTCAAAGGATCTGATATGGATTGATCATCATATCTCGGCTATTAAAGAATATGAAGAAAAAGTAAAACAAGGCTTACCGGAAATAAAAGGTTTAAGGCGCGATGGAACAGCCGCAATTGTTTTAACGTGGGAATATTTTTATAAGGATAAACCGATTCCTCAGGGAATTAAACTCTTGGGATTAAGTGACGTTTATGATTTGAGTGATGAGAGAGTTCGTCCTTTTGAGTATGCAATGCAGGCAGCAGGGGTAAATCGTCCGACAGATGAAATCTGGACTTCTTTAATTAATGATACAATGAATATAAAAGAAATGGTAGCCAAAGGGGAGGCAATTCTCTCATATATCAAGGTCAGAAATTATCGTTTAGTCAGAGGGATAAGCTTTACCAGTGAATATAAAGGGCATAAATGTATTTGTGCTAATATGCCGCAAGGTAAATCAGAATTTTTTGATTCTCTGGATATTCTCGATAGATTTGATTTTATGGTTAATTTCTTTATGAATAAGCATAATTGCTGGAATTTATCGTTTTACAGCTATAAAAATTTTGATGTTTCAAAAATAGCGGCAGAATTTGGGGGCGGTGGTCATTTTCACGCTGCTGGAGCATCAGGGTTAAAAGAATTGCCTGAATTTTTGAAAATTCATTTGCAGAAGAACTAAATGCAAAAAAATTCCCCAAAAGTCACAAACTTTGGGGAATCTTTTTATTGATTTGCCAGAGCGTTTAATCTCAGGTATTCCTCCCAGAGGCGATGTTCTTCCTCCTGAGTTACCCATACATCATATTTTGACTGTTCATAGGCGGCGAGGGCAGCTTGAGCAGCATCCAACAGATGAGCTCGCTCAAGGTTCTTTTTTGTCAGAAACGCATAGCAGACCGCTGCTATGAGTGTTACAAATTGAATATAACGAACTGCCCAAAAATCTGCAGTAGAGGAGGGTATCCAAAACATCCAGATAAATGCAATCAAAAGAAAAACAGTGCATACTGAACAGGCATAAAAACCAATCATACGCCAAAAGTTGGCACGAGTAATTTTGAATTTTTTCATAAGAATAATAATTAATTAATAACAATTTTTCACTATTAAAGCACATTTTGAATAATAATGCAATATTTTTTTGTCAATTTTTGTATTTTAAAATAAAAGAAGATAACAAACTTGACTTTTATACCTGCAGAATTATGCTATAAACAATGGGAGGAAGTAGATGAAAAAAGTTATCACAGTTTTTAGTATTATTATTATTTTGCTAATGGTTATTGTTTTTCTTGTATTACTTAAACAAGAAAAGAAAGATAGTATTTCTGTCCGAATAGAACAAGAAACTGAAACTTATAAGAAAGAGTGTTTTGTTAAGGCATTTCCTAAAAAATTGGATAATTACAGTATGTATAATGATGACATAAAAGAAGGAGATTATCGTTATCATCAATGCTTAAAGAAAATTATTATTGAAAAAATTAATCAATTAGCAAATAAATCCGATGCAGACAAAATGATACAATCTTTAGATAAAATTCAAGAAGGCGTTAGCAATTTTTATTGGGATTTATACAATCGAGAAGATAATGGAGCAATAGGTAGAGGCGTGAATGATGCCTCTTTAGGTCGTTACTATGAACAAATTTTAAAAGACATCATTCACTACCAATACGTTTTTAGTCACGATACAATTTAAGAAGTTCTAGTGCTTTAATGAGGGAACGTTGCGAGAATTATAATTGTTATTGTTAAACATTTTATTTTTCCTTTTCTAATAGAATTTAAAAAGTGCTGTTTTTGTCATTACGAGTGTAACGAAGTAATCTCAGCAAATTAAAATAAAAAAAGCCGCACATCACTGCACAGCTTTTCGGGTTAAAAAAATATCCGAATAAATTTCTTATTCAGGCACAAAAAAGACCTCCGAAGAGGTCTGAGATAATCATTCGGATACACTTCCTCACGATTATATCAATTTTTATAACATATTCGATTAAAAATGTCCCAAAAATTTTTTAAAAAATTTCATTATTTTTAGAAATTATGCTAAATCAAAAGGTTGTATATAGTAGATTGTGAATAACAAATGGTTATAAAGTTATTTTAAATTTTTCTTGATAGTTGTAGCTCACTTATATAAAATCAAAACAAGTTAATTACTTAAGGACAAATTTTATGAATCAAGGTACCGCTGTTAAACTGTTTCAAGATCGTAATGTTCGAGCTATTTGGGATGACGAACAAGAGAAATATTATTTTTCGGTTGTTGATGTTGTGGCTGTTTTAACGGAATCGGATTATCAAAATGCTCGTAACTACTGGAAAGTATTGAAACATAGGCTTCTGCAGGAAGGAGCCGGTGAGTCGGTTACAAATTGTAACCAACTGAAAATGAAAGCTGCAGATGGTAAATATTATAAGACTGATGTTGCTGATACAGAGGAATTGTTACGTATTATTCAAAGCATACCTTCACCAAAAGCAGAGCCGTTTAAGTTATGGTTAGCAAGAGTAGGGCGAGAACGTCTTGATGAATTGGCAGATCCGGAGATTACCATTAATCGAGCTTTGCAAACTTATCTTGATAAAGGTTATTCTGAAAATTGGGTTAATCAGAGATTGAAAACAATCGAAGTTCGCAATAATAGTTTCATTTTTGAAGCTATTATGAAACAATTAGGGCAAGAAAATGAAACAATTTATCAAAAACTCAAACAATGTAGATTTATGTGTTCAAATATTTGAGCCGAGTACAAATACAGATAAAGCAAAGTTAGCAATAGTCTGTCATGGCATAACAGGTTATAAAGAACAAGATGTTATTCTTCAAACAGCCCAAACACTAACCTATTGTGGTTACAGCGTCATTACTTTTGACACTCGAAATTCTCGAGGAGAAAGTTTTAATAACCATACATGTGCAACTCTATCGTCAATGTATGGTGATTTACAGTCTGTAATTAACTGGGCAAAAACTCAAAAGTTTTATAATGAGCCTTTTTTACTTGCCGGGCATTCATTGGGAGGTTCTGTTATTTTGAAATATGCGGAAAAATATCCGCAATCAGTAACTCACCTGATATTAATCTCGTCTATTTTTGATGGAAAAGAATTTCTGAAAAACACACAAGAAAGCACACCAGAATTTTTTAACCAACTGAAAAATGGTGGAATTATTCGTACACGAGATAAAGTAGATTGTTATTTGGATGATAGTTACTTGCATGATTTTATGAAGCATGACCTTTACAGTAATAGTCATAATTTGAATATGCCTGTACTTATAATAAGTGGGGATTCTGATATAGTTTCAAGAGTTAATAATAATGAGCGATTTTATCAAAATTTAAAATGTAAGAAAGAAATTTGCATTCTGCAAAATTGTTCACATATTTATGAGGAAGAATCAAACAAGTTAGATTTGCATAATACAATTAAAAATTTTCTCATTCCTTGATGAGGGTAAAATAATCTTTTGGCTTCGGCTGCCTGATGCGACAACCCCAGAGACTTAATTCAATTTATCGCCTTGTTTGTATGTAAAATCAATAACTTATAAAAATATTGTCTCCGACCTAAATTCCAAAAGTATTAGCAAAAGTTATTAGCACTGCTAATAACATAAATCATCTGTAATCGGCTGCTGGTAACGGTTTGAAGGCGATTTTTAAAAATGAAGTTGGATAACAATCTTGACTTTTATATCTTCTGAATTATGGTATAAATAATGGGAGGAAGTAGATGAAAAGAATATATATCATTTTATTTTCAATGTTTTTAGCTTTTGATATTCAAGCTAAAGAGGATTTATCTGCATCAGATATTGATAACTTTATGAAAGAATTTGAACATTGCACAGAATTATTTCAAAGCGATGAACAAAAATGTCCTGAAACTTGGACTATGAAATGCTATAATCATCTCCTTTCCGCTCACGGAATAGTTCAAAAGTGTTATAAAGATGTCGCTGTGAAGTTGTTTGAAAAGTTTTATGGCTTATCTCCCAAAGAAGCCTCAACTAAAATAGATGAATATAATAAATTTATGTATAATCAATATCTGTTTATATATAATGATACTTCTTATTGTAAACAAAACAATTGTGGCGTTTCACCATATTTATACAGCGAATACGCCACAACCAGAGAATTATGGATTTATATTAGCAAAATTATTACATATATAAAAAATCAGTAAGAATTTGCTCTATTTAGCCACCCATTTACAAACCGTTTCTGAGAAGGGTTTCTTTCTGCAATATTTTGAGCCCTTTGACGAACATTTTGAATAAATTTTTGTTTTGTTTCATCATTAGCATAAGATAAAGCATTTAGTGTCTTATCACCTATTAAACCATCTTCTTCTACTCCCAGAGCATTTTGGAGATATTTAATTGCTCTATGTTGCCCTTGAACAACACCGTCGTCAAAAACAATATCTGCAAATTCATCAGGCAACAGATTTATTTTTGGTTTTAACCAATAATCCCTGTATAACAAAGCAGAAGCTCTTTCCGGTGTGAGATTTTTAATATCTTCATTTGGATACCAATGGGAACTGATTCCAAAATTGGTAGGTCCACCATTATCATTTGGGTGATTAGCATATCCTCCCTCATTTTGAGAAGTTCTCTGAGCCATAATATTTTGAAAACGAGTATCCCCCAGCATTTTATCAATAAATTCCGGAGTGAAGTCATTTCCATATAAAGAATAATTGGCGGTTTTAGAATTTCCATCACTCATCTGCGTGTTATTCTGAGCCAGTTGGGTTGGTTGTCCGAAAGGGGAGGTTGAATTTTGTTGCCCAAGTGCCCATTGAGGGACAGCCCCACCTGTGGCATTTTGTGAAACAGCTCCTTTAGGAAGTCCGACCGGCACACCACCGTAAGCTATAAATGAAGGAACGTTGCGAGAATTGTAATTGTTATTATTGTTAAACATTTTATTTTTCCTTTTCTAATAGAATTTAAAATAAAAAAAGCCATGCATGACAGCACAGCTTTTCGGGTTAAAAAAATACCCGAATAAATTTCTTATTCAGGCACAAAAAAGACCTCCGAAGAGGTCTGATATAATCATTCGGATACACTTCCTCACGATTATATCAAT
>JAFUSU010000001.1 GCA_017467515.1 Alphaproteobacteria bacterium | reverse complement strand
TCGCCGGTATTTTAGAAAGCCGGAAAACTATCCGGAGCTTTCAAGTTGGGTATCAAAATTTGCTTTTCGTACTCTCAAAAGCCAAGCAAGCCAGTATGTAAACTTCACAAATCGCTTGCCGGTGGTTTTGAACTATGTGCCGAAAGACGATGAAAAAAAGATTTACGAACTGACCGAAAAATACTTGAATTTGGCTGAAAAACAGGCTTATCCGCAAATGGATAATTACCAGCTGACTTTAATGTTCTACCACATTTTGGCATCGTCCCCGCAAGCATTTGCCTCTATGCTTAATGCTCCGATAGAACGAACTCACGGCGATGAACGTGTTATTTTGGAATCAATGCGCGATATGGCGGCAAAAATTACGCAAACCGCCAAAATGGAAGAATTCTTAAAAGCTATTCGAACAATATTCGCACATCTAAGGGTTAGAAAAGAAACACAAAAAGCGGTTGTGTTCGTGGATAATCTTGCTACTGTGCCGGTTTTAGCAGATTTGCTTACCACCGCCGGATATAATGTCATCAAGCATACAGAAAAAGATGCTCTGCCGCGTTTTCGGGCAGAAAAAGATTTGCAAATTTTAATTTGCAATGATGCTATGGCCAAAGGCTTGGATATTGAATATTGTCCGGTTGTGGTTAATTACGATTTGCTTTATAACGCCGTGGAAATGGAACAGCGTATCTGTCGTTGCCACCGCCAAGGCCAGCAATCCGATGTTTTGGTTATCAATCTTTTGAGTAAAGAAAATATATCCGATGTTCGTATTTTGGAGCTTATAAACAAGCGTACTCTGCAATTTGAGGGCATTTTCGGTATGTCGGACGATATTGTTGGTAATTTTGATGTTAAACTGGAAGATGTTTTACAAAAACGCCGTACGCTTGCCGATATACGCACAGATATGGAAACAAACTTGGAAACAAACCGCGAGCCGAATGAACGCATCGTTTCGGCAGCTGAAAGCTCTCTCTTTACCACGTTTACCAAAGATATTGCCGAGAAAGTATCGGTTTCGCCGAAATATATAGAGGAACAAGCTGAATTCTTAAATAAGGATTTATGGGAAGTTGTGAAGTTTTACTTTGCGACAAAGCATCCGGAATATGTGATAGACGACTATAATCAAACATTAACTTTGCCGGACGATAAGGAATTGCCGCATTTGTTCTATTACAATACCGGCTCACGCAACAAGCCATATACCGGTCGCAGAACTTATGGAATGAGTAAAGATTTTAAGCCTATCGCCGGTCGTATAACTTTTACATCGCCGCTTGTTCGAGGTATTTTAGCAGAGATTTCTTGCCATGACTCGGCAGAAATTAAAACAAAAGAACCTTGCGAAACCTGTAATATCAACTTTTATAATGTTGTTTTGCGCAACAGCAGACGACAATTTCTTACCGAATATGATATCCTGACCGGCAAAACCGCTGACGGAAAGCTCTTGACTGAAGAAGAATGTGTAAAAATATTAAACTTTCCGGTAAAGGAATGTGTCACTTCTGAACATAAAAGTGAGTATTGGTTGAAAGCGACAGGGACTTATTGCCGCGATGTTTTAGACACCTTTATTGAACGGCAACTAAAAGAACGATATGTTAAAAACTACGCTAATAAATTTGATGCCGATGTTGATTTAATTAAAATTAAAGCCAGCCGCCAAAAATCAACGTTGGAGCAAAATATTGCCGATGCACGACAGGATGTTAAAAAAGCGCGCGAAAAACTAACCACCGCTACTGACAGACTTATGGAATTAAAAATTCAAAAGGAGCTTAATGTCTTGGAAAAAGATTTAAAGCGCAAAGAAGATCAACTCTATTTAGACCAGATGCGTATTGATGTTGAAGCAGAAGACGAAATTGACCGTATCCGCGGTGTTGAGGGAATACAATTTGACCTCAACCCGATTTTCAAGGTTGAGATAAATAAAGTAAATGCAAGTGAGGAAATATGGACTTTTTAACTAAAGAAAATGCTGATAATCTTGATTTAATCCGCAAAATTTTGGCAGATAGTGGTTTTTCGGAAATTAAGAATATTACGCGTTTGCAAAGCGGTTCACGCTCGGTTGCTTATTATGCCGATGACTATACTATCTTATGCAGAGTTGGTTCTCTGAGGATTACAAGCTTGATGAAGAAATTCTTGAAGAATGCAAAAAGCGCGGTCTTCGTCTTGAACCGGATCCCGAATGGGACGATTAACCCTAATCAATAAAAAGAGCTGTCGGAGTAAAATCCGGCGGCTTTTTTTGTGGCTTTTTTGCACTTTAAGGCAAAAAACTCTTGCTTTTTCGATAAGTTTCGTCTAATATCGTGTTTAACAATCAAATTATGAAGATATAATTGGAAATTGGTTCTTTGTGCAAACAAAGAATACATATATATCAGTAATCATTTAACAACTTAATGCAAGCCGGAGAGAACCTCTGCTCGTTAAAGTCGAGAAACAACTGCATTATGAGACGTAAAATCGTTGACATCTACAAAGCGTTACGCCATTTCAACGTAACGGCTGGTGAAGTGCGAGACATTGCCGAAGGCTATCGCTACTGGATTAACAATCCTTTCGAGAGCAGACCGCCTTTCAACACGGTTTACTTTATGGATGGCAAGCTGTATTCAATGCCGTATCCTGACGGTCTCTCAAAAGATCAATTTGTCGGCATCGAGATTGAAGGCATTGTCTACCTGAATCAATACCTCAATAATGTTCGGCAAGACCTGTTGGAAACAAGCATCAAGACTATCAAATGTCGCCTTGCCAAAGAGTTTGATGCACTTAGTCAGTTTAAGTTGAGAATGCCAACCCGCTATGAGGCCAAAATTTTGGCTGAAAAGACGGAAGGTAACACGAAATTGAATGGAGCTGTTTTCAACAAGTTTGGTGATGTGTGGATTACGCCTAATCCAGACCATCCGGAAAGGAGTTTTGCTACAGTCAGAGAGCATGGTGCCCGTCCGCATCAGCCGTCTGAGAATACACGGGCAACCTTGTATCTGGTGACTGATCCTGATGATGGACAAATCTTCTATGGAGAGGTTGACGAGTACGGCGTTCCGACACCTGAAACGCAAGAGCTCTATACCAAACTTGGTTGGTCAAACATTAAAACGTTATAGCTATGGGAAAGATTAAAAATTTCTGTGGTAAGTGGTTTGATGAAGAAGTTGGGTTGTGTATTCTCCTCTTTCTCGTTATCGCCGCGGTCATAATCGGCGTTGAGAGCTTGCTCTTTTGGATTGGCGGATTGTTCCCGTCGGTCGAGAACTTAGGTCTTACGATTGATGTCATTCTCTTTATGTTACTTGTTTTACCCGCTTTTATCGGGGCAGGATTGACTAATCATAAGGGAAACGGCAATATCCTCGTGGGATTGACGGCAATTATGGGTATTTATATCAGTGTTGTCTGGTATTTCCACGCGGGCATCTTAGTCGGCTGTTTAGTCCTACTTTTTTCGGCCATGTGGAGATTGCACAAACTCGGTGTTGATACATTTTGGCTTGCTATCGGAGTATATTCCTATGTGTGTTATGGTATCGGTGCATACTGTGCGATGATTTTCAACGGTTTTGAACCGGCGATTAATATCTATGGTATTGTTACGCTTATCATTGCGGCAATCTGCATCCTGTTTATACCTGCGAGTGAGTAAATGTTAAAACATTAGAAACATGGACACAGTAGTAATTATTCTTGTTATAGTACTTGCTATTTTTGCTACAGCGCTTATGGCGCGATGGATGGCCTACAAGCTTCCATAACGGCTGATGTTTGTTGATTACAGTGTATAAAACTTAAAAATCCCCCGCCGCCTAACCGCCGCGAGGGATTTTTTTTGTTTGACTCTGAGATATTTTTTATTTAAGGTGGCGGTTAGAAAATCTATAATTATAACAAAATGTATCATTAAAAAATATTATTGCGTATGGAAAGAACAGATGAAGCCATTGCTCTGTTTAAGAAACAGTATGGCAAAACTCCAAAAGAGGCAGGTTTTCCGGTAATCGGCATTTATGAAAGACAGAGTGCTTTTCTGTATGCCGCCTCCGAAGAAGCAATCAAGTCCTACAAAACCGAGCAGAATATCATCCGTGGGACGATGTTCTGGGCTTTGTGGCCATTGATCTTGGTAATGATAAACTATGCTAATGCTGCGGTATGGTATCACGATGTTTTTCATTGGCGTTGCGTGATAAGCTACGTCTTTCTGGCTGTTTGGCTTGTTGTGGTTGTTACCTTATACATTAAGGTGCTTAAACTGGGCAAGAAGTTCAAGTTAGGTGAAAACATTATCTATCTGAACTACTAAATCGTAAAAGCGTATGAAAAAGAACTGTAAAATGCCGCAAGGCAAGAAAGCCTATACGGCAGAAGAAGTAAAAGCCATGGGCTTTTCTATTGAAGAGCCGAAGAGATTACGCTCTTTCAAGAGTAGTCCATATTACAGATGTAGTAACTCTTAAATGCAAATGCGTATGAAAACAAAAACTTTTATCAGTGAGTACATTGTTTTTGCTCTGCTGGCAATAGCAATGGTCGGCGTTTTCTTAGCCTTTAAGGTTTTGAACTTGCCTGATGTCGAATTCAAGGGAGTATCTTGCTTCCTTACTCTGTTTGAAGTGCTTCTCTTTGCTTATGGATTTGCTTGGGCAATGTCTTGCTACCATTTCAGCAATGTGAAGAAACTCTGCCGGAAACTTACAGCTTGTTTATTTCTGACCTTGTTCAGCGTAGCATTAACAAGTTGCTCTGCTTTTGAAAGCGAGCCGATTGAACCGAATATCATCGGCACCGGCAATCTGCACTATGAGGCAAAAAGCGGCACGTGGTTTGTGGTTGTTGACTCAACTCAATACACTGTTGCCCAAACAAAGAGTTTTGAGCCGGTTGAGGGAATGCTGGTGACGATATTCACCTCACCGCGCAAGACCGGAGTGCAAGCCGTTATCGGCCATCAGTCAGTTGAACAAATTGAGGATTTGTATCACAGAAATTATACAGTTTTGATTGTTCTTGCAGTCATACTCCTCGGCCTTGTACTGGTGAGTACTCACGAAAATGCAAAAAGAAAGTCTACTGAAGTTCCTGTGGTAAATGCTGATGTTTGAAATCAAAATCTCCCCCGCCGCTGAAAGAGCCGCGAGGGATTTTTTATTTTATTTCTTTACCCACGCCTTTTTTAAATTCCAAACGACGGGTAACATGGTTCAATAAGTCCTTTTCGTGCGAAACAGCGATGATGGTTTTATCACCATAAGCCGAGAAAATGTAATTCCAAATATTTTGCGTGGTCGCCGGATCCAAATTAGCCGTTATCTCATCCAAGACTAAAATATCCCTATCAAGCAAAAGTCCGCGAGCCAAAGCAATGCGCTGTTTTTCACCGGCTGAAACTTTTACGCCTTTTTCGCCGATATCCGTATGCAGATTACCATTCATTCTGGCAATCAATTCATTTAGGCAACAGCCGTCTATCACTTTTTGCAATTTTTCTGCCGGTACACGTTTTCCCATGACGATATTATCGTATAAAGTCATATCAAACAGCTCAACATCTTGCGAAATATAGGTGATGTGGTCATCAAAAAAGGCTGTCGGTAAATCTTTATAATCAACGCCATCTACCGTAACTTTGCCTTTTGCCACCGCAAATTGATTGGTAAAGAGATTTAAGAACGTAGTTTTACCTTCGCCCGATTTACCGGTAACGGCGATATGGTCGCCTTGATGAATGGTAAAATCAGCCACTTTATGCGAGAACAGATTGCCGTCTTTGGTATATTCAAAATAAGTGTTGTCAAACTTGATTTTGTGCCATTTTTTAATGTTCTTTTGAGAAGTTGTTTTTGGCTTATCTTCCCCCAAATGCTCGGCTAAGATACGGCAATCCACACCGGCACGAGCCAGTTCTGTCATTAACGCCATAAGTTGCAAGCCAAGCTCGGCGATTTTCCCCTGAATGGCGGCAATCATTACAATAACTTCAACGCCTTGTCCTGTTTTGATAAATTGGTACACATAATATCCGATCGGCAATAAAAACAACACATTGATAAATGTTTCAATAAAGCCGTATTGATAGGCATTGTAGTGCATGGTTTTAATGCAAGAAGTGAAAACTTTTTCGCCTTTATCATCAAGTTTTTTATTTACAAAACCCAACAGATTCATCTTTTTGACGGAGCGGACATTGTATAAAAAGTCAATAAAGGTTTTGCCATAAGCTACAAAACTTCGATTGTATTTTTCGATATATTTAATTCGGCGGCTGTATAAAAAGCGAATAATTAAAAACATCAGCACCAAAGAAACCGCAAAATACAGAAACAGATAAACCGATAACAACCATGTGTAAATCAGAAAACAAAAAGTAACGATAAAAATGCCGATGTAATGGAACGGTATCTCCCAGAGCCAATCTTCCAACGCCTTACATACATTGGTTAAAGCCGTTGCAAAATAGCCAACGCTGTTTTGCAGATGCCATTCGTACGGCTTATTGAAAATTTTGCCGTAATAAATCTGCCGCAGGTTAATCGGTAAAATGCGCGAAATTTGCTCGCAACTAAATCGCCAAACATAGCGAAAAACAATCAAAGCCACCGCTAATATTACCATGGCATAAAAATAAAACAGCGTTTTTTCAATATTATGCTGTGAGATTTGTTTAATCATCTCTGAAAGAGCCAACGGCGTAAAAAAGGTTATTAAGCCAAAAGCAACACCAAACATATAACTTAAAATCAAGCGAATTTTAGTATCCTTGTTTGTCGCCGAAATCCAAATCAAACGAAGTGCAATTATAAGTGTCTTTAACATTTATTTCCTTATTTAGATTACAAGTTACACTTCTTTATAACACCGGTTTCAATCATAAGACAAGCAAAAATAAAGTTTTGTTATCATTTTGGGTTGCTTTTATTGTAAAAATACGCTATAATCGCGGAAAATTTTGAAATAAATGCAACTATCCGAGGATATATTCAATAAAGGAGACAGATATGCAACAGGATGAGTATTTACAAGTCAATAACAGTAATCGCAAGCCGGATTATAAAGACTATATTTCTCCAACTCCGGATTGTTATTTATTACATGTTCAAGATGGTAAAATTGCTGAAATCGGGTTAAACGATTATATAGATTATGCTCGTAATTTTCTTTTATATCCAGACTTTCCTCAGGGTTTCATTAAGCGTGCTGAAGAACTTAATGCTAAATATATCGGCAAGCCGGTACAACAATTTTATGATGACTTCAAAAAGGCTAACGGAGATATAATTATTACCAAGAGAGATTCAAAGTTTTATAGTTGCAAAAACTGCTTTAAAACATACAAGCAATCTCTTGAAATGGCCAAAGATAGCATCGGGGATAAAAACAAAACATTTTATATGGAATACCAAATAACCATTAAGAACGATGCACCGTATCCTCCTTTTCACCAATACTTCATTAAAGCAAAGATTACCGGCGGAGAAATTGTTGACACAGCGTATTCTGACCGAAAATCACTATCCCCCAGAGATTGGAATTTAGAAACTGCACGTAAAACGACGAACATGAGTAAAAAAATTCAGGAATACTTTGTCGGAAAAAATCTTAATGATTTGGCTGAATTATCTTCAAGAGATATTTTAGGTTGTCCTTTTATAATTGATAAAACGTCATACGATAGAATTAAAAAATTGCAGAAAGAAGATATTGACGGACTTCAACGTCATGCTGAGCGCAAAGCTACTCAGGTTGCTGACCTCTTGAATGGCGAAACTGACTATTTACAAGGCAAGCAGAAAGATTTTTCAGAAATGAATTTTTCGGATCGCACACAGTATATGCGCGATCACAGCGAAAATAAAAAGGCAATAGAAGAACAAAATATAGCTCTTATTAAAGAAATGAAAAGCCGAAACTTGGTTAAATAACTGATAGTAAATTTCAAAGAAATACAGAAACCGTTTGATTTAATCAGCGGTTTCTTTTTTAACGAAAATTTATTTTTTAATGCTTATACTTGCCGCACAAGAGGTAATTAAATGACAGATAAACGATATACGGCCGTGTTGGCGACTTTGTTTGATTCGGCTTCCGATGCCACGCTGGACTATGCCGTCAGCCGTCACAATATCCATAAAATGGTGTTTTTACTCTCGCTGATTGCCGGTATCGGGCAAGTGGCCATTGGTGCGTTTATTGGTATTGAATGCACGTTTAAGGCGTTGCCGTATGTCGCACTTCACGGCATATTGATTCTGCTCGGCTATATTTGCTTTTTGAAAGCCCTCAAATATACACCGATTGCCTTAATCGGCTTAGTGCAAAGCAGTGAGCTGTTTTTTACCACGATTATTGACTGTATGCTCGGCTATTTAACGCTTTCGGCGCGTTTTTTGGCATTATTGAGCTTGTTTGTGTTTGCCATCGCGCTATTTTATATCAACTGCATCAAAAACGAAAAAACTTCGGTTAAAGAGGTCAAGCCCATCGGGATTGTGCTGACACTCGGCACAATGTTCTTGTATGTGGTGGCAACTTATCTGATTAAGATATCGGCGGCTTTTGGCGCAAGTGAAATCACGCTCAACCTTGCGTATTATGTGGTGGCATTGCCGTATTTCGGCTACCTTGCGCTTAAAGGCAAAGATGACGATACAAAAAACACCGCCAACCCGCGCTGGTATAACAGCTTTTATTTTCTGGCTTTTGCCATCGGTATTTTGGAAACGATTTTTTATGTGTTGGAAACATTCAGCTTTATCAACGACACGCCGACCATCGTGATGGCCATTAAGCAAATGGGGATTTTTGTGATGTTCTTCCTCTCGGTGCTGTTTAAAACGGATAAGTTCACGCCGCAAAAACTCCTTGCCCTTATCCTCGGCTTTATTGCTATTACAGGACTGTATTTTAATTAAAATTCACATTGCCAAAAATTTATCCTTGACAAAATTTGCGAAAACCTGTATAGTTTTTTGTAGAAAGAAAATTATGTTGTATATATTAGAACCTCACGACAAGGCGTGAGTAATTATAGAGTTATGAAAAAAGCATTAAAGTTGATGACTTTGTTCATGAAAGGTACAGGTTATTCTTGTGTTCTGGCAGTAATCGCGTATTATGCAGGCATGAGTAACGACTTTGTCGCCGCTACGCTGTATGTTATTTTAGGCTTTGCCTTTGCTCTGGTCTTCACTGGCTTCTTTGTTGGTATGTGCCATTGGGTTGAATATCGTAGGGAGTTAAACTCCCCACGTAAAAAGAAAGAGCCATTAGTATCTTTATGGGATATTTCTGACGACAAGGCTGAGTAATTAGAGGCTTATGGAAAAGATAACATTAGCAAAGTTGCGCCTTGTCATGGAAAAATGGGAAGAATACGTAAAAGTCTTAAGCGATGAAGAACTTTTACATTCTACTCTTCATCATGACTTAGGACTGAATAGTCTTGCCGCTTTCAGTCAGATTGCTCAAGGTTTAGGCTTAAATCCGAATCACTACTCAATCAAAGACACTATGATGTTTTTCAAAAAAGAGTACCAGAATTGGACTGTTGAAGAATATCTTAATGAATTGAATCGTGTCATCGCTAAACATTCCTAATCTTTAACTTAAAAACAAGTATTATGTTAGGCTTTTTATTGACAATCGCTTTTTGTGAAGTGTGCTACGTCTTCTACGTAATCATCAGCGCACTTAATTGTATCTAAACTACTTTAACAATAACCCCTCACAGTTTAACCGCTGTGAGGTGTTTTTGTTTTTAAAACGAAAAAGTGCCCTGACGGATTGCTCCATCAGGGCGTTATTCATTTTTCGCAAATTGCCTCGTAAACCACGTTGTTGCGGTCGATTTGCTTTATCGTTTCGGCGGTGTCATTGTCGTAATCGGCATAAATCGGCTCATACAAAATACAATAATTACCGTTTATACTTGCTGTGCAAGCGTTCAATCCGGTCAGGATTAGTAAGGCTCCGGCGAGCCTCTTGAGCTTTTTTAATTGCATTGTTTTCCTCCTTATTCTTCTGATTTTCTGCCGATTCGCGGGCATTTTTATAACCGAACAGATATAAAAAAAGAGCGATAGCTCCGAACACCACCGCTCTAAACTTCTTTATCAGGTTGAGTAGATTTGTCGTATTTATCATTTTTAATTTCCTTTCGATACATTCCGATGTCGCGCACGCCGCTGATACCGAGCATTATGCCGAGTGAGGTCAATAACTGCTCCCAGTCGATAATTTCGGTCTTGAAATACGGCGCGATCACGCAGTTGTGAAAAAATCCGTAACAGAGTATCCACCCGATTAACGGTATCCAGCTCCGGTTATTTAATTTTCGCATAGGTCAATTCCTTGCTGAATTACTTCGTCAGAATATGGCTGAATGCCATTTTCCATCCGGATGACGGCCTTGATAAACACGGTTAAAATGCCGCGCTCCTCAATGTCTATTACCGTGTCCGGATATACGCCGATTTGCTGTGCTACCGTTTGAATATAAGCCTTTGTTTGGTTTTCATTTGGCGGCGCATAGCGGCTGATTATCTGCCGAACGGTATTCAAACCGTGGATTTTCTTGTAATTCATCAGCACTTTGGCAAGCGCGCGAATTCCGAAAACCGGCGATTTAAATACACAAAAGGCAGGATCAATGTTCCTGCCATCCGGATTTAAGCCTTGCCAATTCTGCCCATGGCGGATGTTGCCTGGGTTATTATTTCTTATTCCTCGAGGTGGTCTTTGATTCATTGTGTATCTCCCATATAAGTTGTCGTAAATCGTCAATTTTGAGTTCAAGCCGACTTATATGCACTTGCGTGGCATATTCTTTGGCAACCTGAACCTTGAAGTCGTTCAAGTCCTTGCGCATTTCGCCGTATTTGTGAACGAGCCACACAAATGCCGGTACGCAAACAATTTGTAAAAATTGTAGCCAATCCATGATTTTCCTTTCGTTGAGGTTATTGACATTCAAGTAAAACACCGTTAAATTCATAAAAAATTTAACGGAGGTTAAAAATGAAACATTTAGTTAGTATGTGTTGTGCTTTGTTAATGCTTGCGGCTTGTTCAAAACAGCCTGATAATAATATTGAAGCCCACAAAGCGGCAATGAAACGCTTTGAAACCATGATAAACACAGCAGATTCAAACATTGCCAAAGAACTTGTTGCCGATGATGCTCCGTTCTATACGCCAGCATCGCCGACACCTCTTTACGGCGGCGAAGGTTATCTTTCGGTTGTTCATTGGATGCGTCAAAGTTTTCCTGATGTTCAATGGAAATTAGAAGAAATGGTTGCCGAAGGAAATGTTGTTGCTGTCCGTTGGATATTAAGCGGCACTCACAAAGGCGAATTTATGGGAATGCCTGCCTCAGGTAAACATTTCTCTACTTCGGTTATGAACTTCTACTATTTCAATGATGAAGGTAAAGTCGTTAATGACATCGCTGCCGAAGGTATGATTGGCATTCTTCGTGGCATCGGTATGTTAGACAAGTAAACCCTTAATTTTGATGAACACGGTCATCTTCAATAACCGCCGTGATTTCCACTTGATTTGAGCGTGGTCGAATGCCGGTAACACGAGCATAGACACTCCATTTATCTTGCGTACCGAAAGCGTAATGCGTGCGTTCCATACCGGAAGCCGTCAAAATTTCAATACTCGGCTGAGTTTTCAGCATAACCTCGGTGTTAAGTTCGGTTGCCGTCACCTCATAAGGCCCCGAAAGCGAACCATTCTTTTGCCTTAGTGCCAGCACGTTTTTAACACCAGACGTAAATTCCACCGGCTCGGATAGTGTGAGCTTTAAGCCGTCTTGCGCAATAATTTCGCCACCGCTACCCCAGTGCGCCATATCGTGCGTGATAGCGATTAAATCGCCGTATGTCGGGATTAAACCCTCTAACTCGGTCGTAAAGGTAACAATGCGCCGCCGGTAACGGTTAGCAAGTGCCATATACACCGCTTCACGCAAGGCTTGCGCTTTATTCGTGCATCCGAACAGTTCCACCGTGGCGGTTTTATCCGAGGTTGAACCGCTGAACGTTCCGGTTACTTCGCTTGTTTTCCAAGTGTTTTCCGAGAAATATTCC
>JAFUSU010000006.1 GCA_017467515.1 Alphaproteobacteria bacterium | reverse complement strand
TAATGATGGTTGGACACTGAGCAGTAACACTTGTAATGTAAATGCTTGTAGCGGCTATGCGTTAAGCTCTTGTCCTGAACACGGTAACTGCGGAACTTGTAAATCAGGTACTTCTGATAAATATGCCCTCAACAGTTGCCAAGACGGTTATACTATGAACGGTAATACCTGCGTGGCAAATGATGAGCTGGTTATAGTGTATACGCCGGATTCGAGCAAGGAAGCGGGGATCGATTTTACCCTCAATGGTACAATAACTGTTGATTGGGGTGACGGTATTGTTGAAACCTATAACGGACCAACCGTAAGTTTAGATAATGCTGCCACATGTACAAATCTACCAGATGGAATGACTGTTAGCCATACATACGGAGCTAATAATCGTTCGTATAGAATCATAATGAGTGGAAGTCCACAAGGAATTTATCAGTTTGAATCTAAATGGGGAAGCAACAATGATAGCTTTAAAATTGAAAAATTTGATTTAAAAGTTAAGGTTATATCATATATGTTTTATGGCATTGCTAATGATAAGTTGTATTTAGATACAAGTAAAGTAGGATTTTCAGATACCATTATAGGAGCATGTGATACATTTGGTGGTTTTAAGAATGTTACGGGTGAGCCTAAACATTTACCGGCAAATCTCAAGCAAGCGATGGGTATGTTTGAAAATACCCGTGTAACGGGTGTCCCGACGCTACCATCTGGTCTGATAAATGCTCAACAGATGTTTAAAGGAACCTTATTGACGGGTGTCCCGACACTACCAAACAGTTTGGTAGATGCTAGTGAAATGTTTGCAGGGGTACAGAGTCTAACAGGACAAATTCCTAATTTACCATCGAATTTGAAAAATGCCTATGGAATGTTCATAAATACTGATGTGTCAGGTACTATACCCAGCCTTCCAAGTGGTATAACTTTGACAAAAAAAATGTTCAAATTTTCTCAGCAATTGTCAGGACCTTGTCCTGCTAAACCGAGTAATTTAACAGATGAAAACTCTTGTGAAACATTTGATACTAGTATGAGTTGTAGCTGGGGTAAAAATAGTTGCCCATAATAATGTAATCTAGCTATATTTGAAAACCCCGCCGGCTTTACGCGGGGTTTTTTGTGTTAATTAAAGCAACAGAATAATTGCGCTTGTCATAAAATTTGTTATCATAAGCCCATTGTTAATGATATAAAGGACTTATGAAATGGAACAAAGAGAAATTCAAATCGGTCATTTTAAAATCGGTAATAAATTACCTTTAGCTTTAATTGCCGGCCCTTGTCAAATAGAAAGCCACCAACACGCCGTTGATTTGGCTGGTAAACTGGTTGAGTTAACTAAAAAACTCGGTATCAACTATGTTTTTAAGGCTTCCTTTGATAAAGCTAATCGTACTTCAATTAACGGGGCACGCGGTGTCGGACTGGAAGAAGGAATGAAAACTTTCGCCGATATTAAAAAATTATACGGCTGTCCGATTGTTACGGATATTCACGAGCGTGAGCAATGTCCGATTGTTGCACAATATGTTGATATTTTACAAATTCCGGCTTTTCTTTGTCGTCAGACGGATTTGGTTGTTGCCGCCGCTAAAACAGGCAAAATTATTAACATAAAAAAAGGTCAGTTTTTAGCTCCGTGGGATGTTAAAAATCTGGTAAAAAAAGCGGAAGATTCCGGGAATTTTAATGTATGTCTGACAGAACGAGGAACGAGTTTCGGTTATAATACACTGGTAACGGATATGAGATCATTTCCTCAAATGGCTAAAGATACCGGTTGCCCGATTATTTTTGATGCAACACACTCTGTTCAACAACCGGGCGGGTTAGGGGGATCTTCCGGTGGACAACGTGAGTTTGCACCGGTCTTGGCACGTGCCGCTGTAGCTGTCGGGGTGGCTGCCGTGTTTATTGAAACACACGAAAATCCGGATAAAGCCTTATCTGACGGGCCGAATACAATTGCCCTGAAAGATATGGAAAAAGTCATTTCTGATTTAATGGCATTTGATACGGTCAATAAGTCAAGAATACATGATTATTAATGACGAAGGCTATATAATCAATTTACGCCGTCACGGCGAGAAATCTCTAATTCTTACCGTGCTCACCAAAGAGCACGGTAAATTGGTAGGGTATGTCAAAAATTGCCTGACTAAAAAAAATTTAGGCATCTATCAGCAGGGTAATTATATTAAGCTGGAAGCTTATGCCCGTTTAGAAGAAAATATGTGGAGTCTGAGAGTTGAATTGTTGCAGGCAAATGCAGCTAATTTTATGACAAATCAGGCAAAATTGGCCGCTTTATCTTCGTTTTGCAGTTTATGCTGTGATACAATGCCGGAAGGGGAAAATCTTGGAGATTTTTATCTTTATATTGATAATTTTTTTAAACAAATAAGTCAGGAAAATTGGCTAACATATTATTGTTACTTTGAATTTTATTTATTGCAGTTTCTGGGTGTGGGGCTCGATTTGGAAAAATGTTCCGTCACCGGAAGCTATGAGAATTTGCGTTATGTGTCACCCAAAACGGGAAAAGTTGTTTGCGAAGAAGTCGGTCAACCATATCATCATCGTTTATATGCTTACCCGCGATTTATTTTAGCAAACGAGATACAACCTACACCCGAAGAAATTAAAAATTTATTGAAATTGACAGAGTTTTTCCTCTATAAAAATTTTTTTAGAACTCATTACTTGAAATTCCCGGAAAACCGTGCTAACTTGCTGGATAACTTGGGTTTAGACTAGATTTAGGATATATTTGAATGACCGAAAATACCGCCACAGATGAAAAAATTAAAAATGTCCGTATGGCTGAAGAATTAAGCAGTCGCTATTTGTCTTATGCGATGTCAACCATTGTGGCGCGTTCTTTGCCGGATGTGCGTGACGGTTTAAAACCGGTTCATCGCCGTTTGTTGTATGCAATGCGCCAATTGCATTTAGATCCGAAATCAAGTTTTAAAAAATGTGCCCGTGTGGTCGGTGATGTTATCGGTAAATATCACCCGCACGGAGATAGTGCCGTTTATGGTGCTATGGTTCGTTTGGCACAAGATTTTTCGGTAAGATATCCGTTGGTAGACGGGCAGGGCAATTTCGGTAATATTGATGGTGACGGCGCTGCTGCAATGCGTTATACCGAGGCTCGTTTAACGGAATTCGCCATTGCTATGATGGAAGGCTTAAATGAAAATGCCGTTGATTTTATGGATACATACGACGGTGAGGAATCAGAGCCGGTTGTTATGCCGTCAATGGTTCCGAATTTGTTATGCAACGGGTCAACCGGTATTGCGGTCGGTATGGCAACCAATATTCCGCCGCATAATTTAAGCGAAGTTTGTGATGCTTTACTTTATATGATTGAAAAGCCGGATTGTGAAATAGAGCCTTTGGTGCGTCGCCTTAAAGGACCTGATTTTCCGACCGGTGGCGTTATTGTTGACAGTTTTTCAACGATTTTGAATAATTATATTCAAGGAAAAGGTTATTTTCGTATTCGTGCCAAATGGATGACGGAAGATTTGGGTCACGGACAATATCAGATTGTGGTAACGGAAATTCCTTACGGCGTTGTTAAGTCTAAACTTATTGAACGTATTGCTGTTTTGTTGAATGAAAAGAAAGTACCGATGCTGAACGATGTACGTGATGAGTCGGCACAAGATGTTCGTATTGTTTTAGAACCCAAAAATCGTACCGTTGATGCTAATATGTTGATGGAACATTTATTCCGTCAAACAGAATTGGAAGTTCGTTTCAGTATGAATATGAATGTTTTGGATTCTGACGGTGTTCCGCGAGTGATGTCCATTAAGGAAGTTCTGCATGAATTTTTGCAACATCGCGTTCAGGTTTTACAACGTCGCGTCCAGTATCGTCTTGATAAGATAAATGCACGTTTGGAAATTTTATCAGGTTATTTAATTGCTTATCTGAATTTAGATGAAATTATCCGTATTATTCGTGAAGAAGACGAACCGAAACAAGTTATGATGCAAAAATTTAATTTGACGGAAAATCAAGCAGAAGCTATCTTGAATATGAAATTAAGGAGTTTGCGTAAACTTGAAGAAGCTGAAATTCGTCATGAATATGCAGATTTGGAAGCAGAAAAAGAGCAACTGGATACCCTGTTGGCAGATGAGGGCAAACGCTGGGAAGCTATAGCCGGTGAAATTAAGCTGATTAAAGAGAAGTTCGGTAAGAAAACTGCTTTGGGACGTCGTCGGACGGAATTTTCGGAAGTTACTGAAGATATTGAAGTTCCGGTTGAGATCTTTGTTGAAAAAGAACCGATTACGGTTATCTTATCTCAAAAGGGTTGGATCCGTTGTATGAAAGGTCATATTAATTTAACCGATGAATTTAAATTCAAAGATGATGATGCTTTGCAACTAGCGATTCACGCTCAAACAACGGATAAAATTGTTTTGTTTGATACGTCCGGAAAATTTTTCAATATATCCGGTAGTGATATTCCGAGCGGGAGAGGTTTTGGTCAACCGCTGCGTCTGATGATAGATTTAGGTAACAACGATAACATTTGTGCTATGTTCCCGTTTGAGGCAAAGGCCAGCTATGTTATTGCTTCAACAGACGGTAAAGGTTTTGTGGTTGATGAAAATCACTTGATGGCACAAACGCGTAACGGACGTAAGATTATGAATCTGGCTGATGGCGAAACGGCTTCTTTCTGTAAGAAAATAACCGGTGATATGGTGGCAATCGTCGGGGAAAATCGCAAACTTCTCATCTTTCCGGTCGAAGAAATACCGACAATGGCACGGGGGCGCGGTGTTACTTTACAAAAATATAAAGACGGTCGTTTATCGGATATTCAAATCTTTAAGAAAGAAGAAGGCTTTATATTTGAAAAAAATACGGCGACTAAGACAGAAACGGATTTATTGACATGGCTCGGACATAGAGGGCAGGTTGGTAAATTGGTTCCGTTCGGATTTTTAAAAACCAATAAATTTTTTAAAGAATAAATGAGTGAAATTTATTTTGAATATGTGGTTCAAGGAGCGTACGTAAAAGTAAGCGCAATAGAACCGGAAACAAAAACAGAGGCCGTTGTGGTTTTACCTAAAACGCTCAGTGAGGAGCAAATGAAATTTCAAGCATTACAGAAATTGAATTATGTTCTAAAAAAACAGGCCGAAGAAATTTTACACCAAAAAAACTCGGAATAATTCCGAGTTTTTTTGATAGATGAGGTGAGGTATTTATTTTAATTTGTTGTATGCCTCATCCGTGACAGGCTCTAACCATTCATTAGAAGCATTTTCAGCAGGAACGGCAACAGCAATATGGGTAAACCAACTGTCTTTGGCGGCGCCGTGCCAATGTTTTACTTCCGCCGGGATATTAACGACATCACCGGCTTTTAATTCCTGAGGTTCTTTACCCCACTCCTGATACCAGCCGCGACCGGCAACAACCATTAAAATTTGTCCGCCTTTGTGATGAATATGCCAATTATTGCGACATTTCGGTTCGAAGGTAACATTAGCCATTTGTACGCCTTCGCTCGTGAGGGGCTGTAAATAGCTTTTACCGATAAAATATTTTGCATAAGCTGTATTTTCTTTGCCCATTCCGAAGAGAACATTTTCGGCACCGGTTTGTGCGGAAATTTTGAGAATTTCCCCAATTTGCTCACTTGTGAGTCCGTTGTGCTTTCCGATGTTAATATGTGCATTTAATTGACTTTCCACGCCTTGACGTGCAGCAAGCATAGCAATTGTTGCCAACTCTCTTGTTTTCCAGTCTATATTGTTGCGAGAGAAAATATCTCCGAACAAATGAGCTTTTAAATATTCATCTATAGCCGGAGCAAAATCAAATAATTTACCGGAAACAACAGAGCCTGTCAGCTTTGTTTGATTGACCGTACCATAATCTAAACTGCTCCCTTCAGGTTTCGGACCCGCTTCTTTTCCAAAATTATCTTTTTGTCCGCGTTCTTCAACGGTTTGCATCAAAGTTGATAAGGCATTAAGACTTCTTGGAAAACCGCAATAAGCATAAGATTGAACCAAAATTTCTTTAAATTCATTAACCGATACACCATTTTCTAAGCCGGCAATAAGCGCTTTTTTTAAGCCGGGCTGATCTCCCCTTGCAGCATAAGCGGCAGCCGAAGCAATACTTTTTTCCTGTGGTGTCAGAATATCTTTTGCCATTGCATTTTCTCCTAAAACAAACATAAATAAAAAGAGCCATAAATATTTTTTCATTGTTCAATCCTCCGTTAATTTACACAAAATCTACTTGTTAAAGAGTACTTTAAGTCAAGAAAAATGTTCAAGTTTTTCATTTTTAATTGACAAGAGGCTGTTTTTTAAAGATATTATGAACAGATAAAAGAGGAGCTGAATGAAACATAAAATTTTAATTTACGGCAGATTTTTAATAGCCTTGACTGTGGCTGTTTTATGCGGCTTAGCATTTGGAATAAAAATATATCCGCTGAAACTTTTTGACGCTCAGTTTGTTGCTGCTTTACAAAGCGGGATAGTATTCGGTGCAGGCATTAGTCTGATTTTACTTTTGTCTTTGGTAATCTTAAGTCTGTTGTTCGGAAGAATTTATTGTTCAACGCTGTGTCCGTTAGGTTTATACCAAGAAGGGCTGATGATTTTATTTAAACATTTTTACAAAAAACATCGCGCAAAATATGTTAAACACAATATCCTTTCCTATTTTCTTACGGCTGTTTTATTTGGTTCATTGTTTGGCGGGACAGTCGTTTTATTAAGAATGGTAGATCCATATACCGTAGCGGGTAATGCGCTGAGCGGAGCTTGGTACGGAATAGGCTTTATTATCGCAATAACGGTTTTGGTCTTTTTTAAAAAACGTTTTTTTTGCACGCATATTTGTCCGGTCGGGACTGTTTTGGGAATGATATCCAAAGCATCACTCTGTCGGATTCGGATAGATTCTCAAAAATGTAAAATGTGTGGTTTGTGCGCAAAAGAATGTCCTTGCGGGGCAATAGATTTTAAAAATCATTCAGTTAACAATGAAACCTGCGTTAAATGCCTAAAATGTTTGAATCATTGTCAACATAAAGCATTGTCTTACGGTTTTTCGAAAGAAAAAAAAGAGCCGTTTAATTTGCAAAGGCGGCAATTTATCAGAGGCGGTCTGGTTTTGATAGTTTTAGGCGGTGCTCTCAGAGGCGGAGCGGCATTAA
Organism: Alphaproteobacteria bacterium; assembly: GCA_017467515.1. Classification (GTDB taxonomy): domain Bacteria; phylum Pseudomonadota; class Alphaproteobacteria; order RF32; family CAG-239; genus Scatocola. Next base: position 15,808 of record JAFUSU010000006.1, on the reverse strand, counting down.
GTAAATATGTTGCTCAGAAAGTTAAACAAGTAATTTTGCCGGCAGGAGCAGGAAATGCGGAAGACTTTGCCAACCGTTGCTTAAATTGTAATCTGTGCGTCCGGAATTGTCCGCAAAAAATAATAAAAAAAGCGAATACCGAAACACCGTATGTCTATTTGGATTATAATGATTCTTTTTGTGATTTCAATTGCCATAAATGTTCGGAGATATGTCCGTCCGGTGCTATTAAACCCATTACGCTGTCCGAAAAACAAAAAACAAAAATAGCAACAGCGGTTGTGGATGAAGAAAAATGTGTTCAATGCGGTTTATGTGTGCGAGAATGTCCTCGCAAAATTATTAGTAAAGAAGACGGATCATATCCGTTTATTCCGTTTGATGAATGTATCGGCTGCGGAGCTTGTGCGTCTGTTTGTCCGGTAAAAGCTATATCAGTGGAACCGACAAGAAAACAAATTGTCTTAATTTAAGGAGAAAAAATATGTCATTAAGTATAACCGAAATTATTTTAATTTTAGTTGTGGTATTGGTTTTGTTTGGTGGTAAAAAAATACCGGAATTGGCTCGAGGTTTAGGCAAAGCACAGGCTGAGTATCAAAAAGCCAAAGAAGCTCTTGAAAATGAGGTAAGTGAGTTTAAAAGTGAAGTTGCTCAAGCTTCTAAGCAGGAAGTTAAAAAAGCTCAAACCAAGAAATCTTCAACTAAGAAAGCTGTCAAAACCAAAGCAAAAAAGACAACAACTGCATCTAAAAAAACAGTGAAGAAAACCGAAACAACTGCATCTAAAAAAACGGTAAAGAAACCTGTTGCAACGGCTAAAAAAACAACAACTACCAAAAAAACGACCAAAACAGCAGTTAAAAAAACACCTGTTAAAAAAAGTGAGAAAACAAGTAAAACAGCAAAAGTTGAAACGAAAAAGACCGTGAAAGCAATTAAAAAAACAGCAAAATCTAAAAAATAATGCAAGACGACAAAGAAGATTCTTTTATATCTCATTTGGAAGCATTGCGCTCAATGCTCATCAAGAGTTTGAGCGCTTTGGCCGTCTGCCTTCTTCCCGTGTTTTTTATAACGCCGTACGTTATGGAAATACTGATTAATGTTATGGTGAAGAATACGGATATGAGTTTGAATTTCTTTTCGCCGATGGAAGTTTTTTTTATTCAAATTAAAATAGCGGTAATGCTGGATATTTTAGTTTGTTTTCCTTATATGGCAAAGCAGCTATGGATATTTATTTTACCGGCATTATATGAAAAAGAAAGATGTTTCTTAAAGTCCATAATATGGGTTTCAAGTTCATTATTTATTATTGGTGTATTTTTTTGTTTGTTTTTAATTTTGCCTCTGGTCATAAAGTTTGGAATGAGCTTTGCTTCAGATCATATTCAACCGGTTTGGGGAATAGGGCATATCATTTCTTTAGCTTTATGGTTGTCTTTGATCTTTGGACTGATGTTTCAATTTCCCTTAATCACATACGCTTTAGTTCGATATGATATTATCTCATACGAAGCTATGCAGAGCAAACGCCGTTATGTTTTAATCGGTATTTTGATAATATCCGGTGTTTTAACACCTCCGGATATTATCAGCCAGTTAATGTTAACGTTGCCTACCTATGCTTTGTTTGAAGCCGGAATGTTTTTTGCAAAAAAACAAAAAAAATGATTGACATAGAGTGAACTCTAAAGAATACACTGCATAATATATGCTGACAAATGGAGAATTTCTAATGAACAGACGCGAATTTTTAATGAGTACGTTAGCCGCTTTTGCTTTAGCCGCATTACCAAAATTAACTATAGCGGAAACGATAGAAGTTTCTGATAAAGTGAAAAAGCAAATTAACTTAAATAATAAATTAGGCTTTGGATTTATGCGTCTTCCTTTAAAGGATGCCGGAGATCAAATCTCTATAGATTATGATACTCTGAATAAAATGGTTGATAAATTTATGGAGCGCGGCTTTACCTATTTTGATACGGCGTGGATGTATATGGCGCACGAAAGTGAAATTGCCATTCGTAAAGCTGTTGTAGAAAGGCATCCTCGTCATACATTTACGGTAGCCAGTAAAATGCCGATCGGAATGGTCACCAGTGCCGAAAATATGGAAGAAATTTTTAATAAACAATTGGAAAAAACGGGGCTGAATTATTTTGATTATTATCTGGTCCATAATATTAATGCCAGCACGATGCCTAATGTCAAAAAATATGATCCGTTTAAATTCATTGTCGAAAAAAAGAAAGAAGGAAAAATTAAACATATCGGTTTTTCTTTTCATGATAATGCCGAAATGTTGGAGGGTATTTTAAAAGAGCATCCTGAAGTAGAGTTTGTTCAGTTGCAAATCAACTATATTGATTGGGATAATCCGTCTATTCAATCTCGCCAATGTTATGAAGTTGCCCAAAAATATAACTTACCGATTATCGTAATGGAACCGGTTAAAGGCGGAAGTTTAGCACAAGTTCCTGAAAATGTTGAAAAAATATTCAAAACGGCGGAGCCGAATATGTCCGTTGCTTCTTGGGCTATTCGCTATGCTGCAAGTTTGCCCGGTGTCCAAACGGTGCTGAGTGGTATGACAACAATGGAACAACTTGAAGATAACACAAGTTATATGCAGAATTTGAAGCCGTTAAATGATGAGGAAAAAAAGACAATCGAGCAAGCGATTAAAGTTTTACATGATGCAATCACTATTCCCTGCACAACATGTCGCTATTGTGTGGAACATTGTCCGATGAAAATTGCTATTCCGGATATTTTTGCTCTCTATAATGCGGAGAAACAGGAAAGTGGAAATAAGCCGTTCACCATTCAGAGAGTTTACTATAATAATTTGATAAAAACATCAGGTAAAGCGTCACAGTGTGTTCATTGTCGTTCGTGTGAAAAACATTGTCCGCAGCATATTAAAATAAGTGAATGGATGGATGAGATAGCCAAAACCTTTGAATAAATATATCAAATAAATAAAAGCCCGGAAATAATCTGGGCTTTTATTATAAGGTGTCATAAAAATTTACGCCGGATTAAATTTATCTTTAGTTTGTTTACAACGCGGACAACGCCAATTTTCAGGTAATTTTTCAAAAGGAGTACCCGCGGCAATATCCTGTGTTTCGTCACCGATGGCCGGATCATAAACATAACCGCAAACCGAACAAACATATTTCCCGCTTTTGGTCTTAAAAATAAGATCACCGACAGGGATAGTTTTAGGCGGATTATTTAAATCAACTACACGCTTTGATTCAAGATTTTCATACCCTAAAGGTGTATGTGTCGAAAGATAAACCGTTGGATTTTTGCTGATAAATTCCCGAATGCGATTAAGTGTTTCTCTCGCAGCTTGCAAATCTTCAAAAACGACAGAAAGCTTATTTGCATAAAGAGCCTCATCTGTATAGGTGACATCGCCATGGATCATATAATATAATCCGTCATTTTCAGCAATCACAATACTGTTGCCTTTAGTATGACCTTCGGCTTTGATGTAATAGATACCATCTGCTATTTTTTTGCTTTCGGGAAAATTATGGTACGCCCCATCTGTGAATTTAACAGGAATAATGTTTGGAAGTCCGTTCAATTCAGAAGCGGTACATTCGTCTTCATTGACAAAGATTTGAGCATTAGGGAAACTTTTTAATTCACCTGTATGATCAGCATGTTTATGTGTGATTAGAATTTTACTGATATTTTCAGGCTTATAACCTAACTCAGCTAAGGCCTCGAGGTATGGTTTAATGTTTTTTCCGGTATAAATCATTGTTGTTTCATCAGGGGCTTCTTCCGGAAAATCAGAGGGAATCCCCGTATCTACCAAAATAACTTCTTTTCCTGTATCAATGACATAATTCTGCAAACAGGAACGATAGCGAATTGCAGGGTCAAATTTGTCACCTCCATCTTCACCGCCAAAGGCGAAAGGTTGCGTCATAAACCCATTTTTTCTAAATTTTACAGCTTGTATTTTCATCATATTGACCTTTACTTTTTCATAGTTGCTAATTTTTTACCCATTTCATAGGCTTTACGCATATCAATAGGAAATTGCGTTTCTTTCATTTTGGCTTTGTGATCGGCATCGAATAAATCACAATCATATTTTGAATAATCGGTATATTGAAATGTATCAAAAGAATAAAGTGTTTCCGAATAGCCGAAAACGGCGCGCAGACTTGATTCATTTTCATCAAGTATAATATCATACTTATGCATTTTAAATTGCTCTTGAGTGGCATTCATTGTCATAATAACACCAACCGGAAGGGTACGATCTAAAACGCGTTTTAATCCGCCGTTTTCTCTATCAATCATATATGTGTGTGCCGGAAACATAAATCGCTCCAAAAAAGATCGAAACATTCCGCTGGGATAAGAGTGATAAACCGGACTGCCGACAATAACCGCATCGGCATTTAAGCATTTTTCCAAGATCGGACGTAAATCATCTTTATAAAAACATAAACCATTTGTGGTATTTCCTTTACGTTTACAGACAAGACAGCTCATACAGCCTTTATAATTTAAGTCATAAAGATTAACAAATTCAGTTTCCGCCCCCATATCAGAAGCCCCTCTTGCGGCTTCCTTTAAGAGTGTTGCCGTATTAAAGTTTTTTCGCGGACTTCCGTTAATAATCATTACTTTTGTCATTTGTGTTTCCTGTATTTCTTGTACTTTCAAGTGCCTTATTCAGCAAATTTCTAAGCGTGACTAACTCGTTATAAGATAAATTAATGCATCTGTCTAAAATTTCAGAAATTCTTAAAGCCTCCTCTTTTAAAAGAAAACCGCTGTCGGTTAGTGAAATATTAAAAGAACGCTCATCTTCTTGCATTCGCTTGCGAGAGATAAAACCTGATTTTCAAGTTTTTTTTCAAAACAGATATTAACGCTAACAGTATAATATGAAATTGTCAAGTTACTTATAGGAAAACAGAAGATGATGCGGCAAGTCTTAAAATATCTTCAAAACTATTAAATCTGAAGAATATATGGTGTCTGGCATTTTTAATAACTTGAAGTTTATCTTTATAAAAATCTTTTTGTATCGGTAATCGGAATATTAAATCATTTTCAGCCATAACAGCCTTATCAAAAAGAGGATTAATTTGGTGTTTCTTTTGCTCATAGATACTTTTTAGAGCATCGAGTTCTTCTTGACAGCTTTCTATTGTACGCAAGGACTGCAGTTGATTATATTTTTCATATTCATCTTCATTAAAAACCATATATTTTTTTCTGAAATCAAGATAGTTATCCAAGCTTATTTTTCTAAAAACCTGAATGATTTTTGGGGACAGACCTAAGGTTTTATCAAACAAATACGGATTACCGCAAACAGCAATCTTTTGTCGAATGTGAGGAAGCTTATCCGCCATAACAGAGGCCGCAAAAACACCGGCAGAATAAGCTATAATATAAATATTTGCATATTTAGAAAAGTCAAAATCTAATGTTAAGTCGTGATAATCATACAAAATAAGAACGTCTTTATTGTCGTGCAAATTCGTAAATTGATTTTCATCACATCCCCAACCGGAGAAAAACAGAATTAAATCTTGAGCGTTATTATTATGAAAACAATATTTCATTTCTGTACCTTATAAATGTTTTACATTCCGAAATATAAACCTTTCCTCCTAATATTTTATTAAAGTTTGACTCATAAAAAAATACTCGTTATTAATAAAATAAGAAGGATTTTTTTGAGAAGGAAATATCTATGAAAAAAATTATAATTGTTTTGAGTTTATGGATGGGTGTTTCAATGCCGGTTATGGCTGAAACAATTTCAAGCGATAAATCAGATTTTGCAGAAATCAGCTCGGTAATTGATGATGCAGCCTTTGATATTCGTTATTATTCTCCGAATAATTTTACCGGCAATAAAATTAACGGCTATAAAGCGCCTCGTGCCTATTTGACAAAAGAAGCTTTGACCGCTTTAGCAAAGGCTGCTGAAGATTTGCGCGCCCAAGGCTATCGGCTTTTAATATGGGATTCATATCGCCCGCAAAAGGCTGTCGATAATTTTGTAAAATGGATAAATGATGAAAATGACCCCGGTGATAAATCCTTTTATCCTGATTTGAAAAAATCTAACTTGCTTGCCGGAAATTATATTATGGCCAAATCAGGCCACACCAGAGGCAGTACCGTTGATTTGACAATTATCAAAAAAGACGGTGGTTTTGTTGACATGGGAGGGACTTTTGATTTGTTTAGTGAAGTTTCTCATCCTGACTATGAAAATATAACAGATGAGCAAAAACATAATCGTCAAATTTTGCATGATGCCATGATTAAAGCCGGTTTTAAGGGAATTGATTCCGAATGGTGGCACTTTACGCTTAAAGATGAACCCTATCCGGACACATATTTTGACTTTGATGTCGAGTAATGCGGTAAATATACGCAAATTTACGGAGATTGAAATGAAAAAGATTGATGCCCACAAAGCGGCAATGAAACGCTTTGAAACAATGATTAACACTGCCGATTCAGATATTGCGAAAGAGCTGGTTGCCGATGATGCGCCGTTTTTTACACCGGCATCACCGACACCCTTATATGGCGGTGAAGGTTATCTTTCGGTTGTTCATTGGATGCGCCGAAGTTTCCCCGATGTTCAATGGAAGCTCGAGGAAATGGTTGCCGAGGAGAATGTTGTCGCTGTCCGTTGGACATTGAGCGGCACACATAAAGGCGAATTTATGGGAACACCGGCTACCGGCAAACATATCTCCACTTCGGTAATGAACTTCTACTATTTTAATGATGAGGGGAAAATCACAAACGACATCGCCGCCGAAGGGATGATTGGTATCCTCCGCGGTATCGGTGCGCTTGGATAAGCGATCAAAAAGCTATTGACAAAAATCTATAATTTTCTATATTGCCAGTACTTTTATTTATTATTAATTTAAAAAATTATTGTCTATGGAAAAAAATGATTTTAATGAAATTGGTTTGTCACTCAAGGAGTATCGTGACAAGTATGGCGCAAATTTTCCGCTTTGCGTGGTAAAAACAGCTTATGGCTATTCAAAAAAAGGTGTCCTGCCACAACAAGCACTCGCTAATGCCGCAGCCGTTTATGCCGAATTATTCAAGCAACGTGAATTATCACAGTGTGGGCTGATGGCTGAAAAGCGGCAAAACACCGTCACTATTTGGAATCTGCAAACCGAAACAAGCGATGCGCAACAGCGTCTTTTGCAAGGTGAGTGGGATTTTCATAATCATGCGATGTGCATTGCGCGCTTGGGTGAAAATTATGCTTGCACACGCCGCACCACGCTTGAATTTTCAAGCAATCAAGTTGTTGGTATTTGTGAGCATAAGCATCGTTTTATCGCCGTGGTGGCACTGGAACAAAGTTCCATTCCGACCGATGTCGTCAGTGTACAGGAGTCCGAAAAATTGGCTAATCTTGTAGCTGAGAATGCTGTTTCCTTATACAAGGGATATTTGATGAGCGTTGAGCGCCGTCGCCAATTGTCAGGCAATGCAACACAACAAAATGAAAAGCTTAATCATATTAGCTTTGAAAACTACTTGTTGCAGCACAAAATTCTCTTTGTTGAGGGGCTCAATCCGGAAAACGATTTTTTGGGAAAAGCGCCTAAAGTCAGTGTTGAGCAGTTCTTAGTTCAACAAGGCGACCGGCTCAAACAGACTTTCCGTATAGCCGACATCAAAATCTTTGGCGATTTTGAGCATTTCTGATGTGATATTTATCTATTAAGCCCCATCAACCGATTGTGTTTTGATGGGGTTTATTGTGTTATCTGTTTTTCGTTAGCCGTTCTAATCAAAATCCGAGTATTTTCTTTACCTGAGAACAGCCGACCGGACTATTTTTTAACATTTTCTCAAATAAATGTAATCCTAAACAATTCCCAAAGCCAAAAGATAAAGAAAATCAAAGCAAAAAGGACATATTTATTAGAAATATACTTCTTAATTTTCGGTCTGTATAGCAATGGAGTTAAAATATATGTCAATACATAGTCAAAACATAAACACTCAACCAATGCATGTTCAAATATATCTATTTTAAGAATAAAGGCGGTCAAAAAAGCTACGACCGCTGGAATAACCAACAGACCGGTAATAAATAAAGTTATTTTTTTTGCTCTTTCCATTTATTTGTTTCTAAAGCGCTTACTTTTGATAAATGCAACAATTAAAGACAGCAGAGCCAATCCTAAACCCAAATATACTGTTCCATATAAGACATTTTCTTGCAGATGTTCCAAAATGTTGTCGCTAACCATTTGAAATATCTGGTTTATTTTATAGTTTTGGGCCCTATCCTCCACCAATAAGAAATCCTACCCTTGTGGTAGGATTTTTTATTGGTAAGTTTTGACAGCTCGAACTTGTGAGAAGCAATTTAAACAAAAAAATTGTCAATGGCTACAAATTAAAATATAAAAGCTAAAAAGTGGAGCGAAAAATGATTAAAGTTCTATTCGTATGTCTGGGGAATATTTGTCGGTCGCCGATGGCGCAGTTTGTATTTAAGCAAATGGTTGAGGAACGCGGTTTGGCTGACCAATTTGAAATTGATTCTGCCGCAACTGAAAGTTACAACGAGATGTGTCATGCCGGCATTCATCATGGCACGCGCGAGATGTTGAAATCCATGTATGTGCCGTTTGAGGAGCATTATTCCCGTCGTATTCGTCCGCGCGATTATGCTTATTATGACTATATCTTGGCGATGGATGACAGCAACATTGAGGACATTCAATCGCTCGTCGGTCCGGATACGGAAAACAAAATCCACCGCTTATTAGATTTTACAGACCACCCACGCAACATTCGCGACCCTTGGTATACCGGCAACTTTGACGAGAGTTATTGGGACATTTACGAGGGCTGTCAGGCATTTTTGGATTCACTTGATTGGCGGGCTTGATACTCAGCTTTCAAATCTTCTTGGCACTGTTTATATCGGGCTGTCATTTGTTCGAGTTTGAATTGCAATCGGTTCAAGCGGTCGCGCGGTCTGACCGGTAGCGGATTTTTTTGACATTTAATAACTTGCGATATGGGGAAAAGCAGGACGGATAATCACATTAACCTAACTTTTAATATTTTGTGATTATATGTTTACAATTAAAAGGAAAATAAAATGATAAAGTTTGTCAAATTCTACGCTTTAGAGGTTTATACGGTTATATCAATGCTCGCTCTCGTTATTTCTGGGATTGTCGGCGATTTATCTGTCATTCAAAAATTTGTACTGGTTTATATATTTTTGTTTGTTTTACACGAATGGGAAGAAATGAAGTATCCGGGTGGATTTGCTGATATGATAGCAAAAATGATTAAAGTAGATATAGATGAGAAGATGAAACGTCAAAGTCGTATTCCGACGAGCATTTTGCTCCTAACATTTACTTTGATACCTTTGTTTTTCCATCAATACCCGATAACTGTTTTACCGCTTGCTTTTTTAGGTTTGTTTGAGGGATTTGTTCATATTTTTGCTATACGTCTGTTTCGTTGCCAGAAATTTTATTCTCCGGGACTTGTAACTGCAGAAATTCAAGCAATTGTGACAATTGTTTTATTTAGCTATTTAATTAAAAACAATATACTATCAGGCATTGATTATTTAATTGGTGCATTGATTATGTGTGCGTGTTTTGTGTTGATGCAAAAAACAATAACCCAAATGGTTGGAATTAAATACAGCGATTTGCCAAAGATGCTCAAAAAACAATTGGCAAAGAAATAACAATTTTTATTGCCGAGTTTGAAAGCCCGGCTTTTTTTGTGTAATCGTTCGGTCGGCTGTTCTTATTTTTTTATGTTTGATAACTTGTAATAGCCTTCACCCCCCGGTCTTAACAATTCCTCTACCGAATTTGGCTTCCAGCTCGTCAACGAGGTGTGAGAGTTTGTCGTCGTGAGGTTTTACCTCCTCAAACAGCGATTGTTGCACTTCGCCGTAGGTCAAATGTGTCAGAGTTACACCGGTTGAGCGATAAATTAGATTCGGACGGTAGAGTTGTTTTAAGAGGCTCATAGCCGCCATGCGCACTTCTTGGTCGCTGTTGGTCGGATTGGGAAATTTTGCCTCAATAGCGAGATATTTGAAGTCTTTGGTTCGGAGCATGACTTCTACCCCTTGGCAAAAGCCGTTCCACCGTCGCAACTTTTGACATGCCTCGTGAACATGCCTGTTTAATTCATGCTCCAGATATTCCAAACTCTGTGTAAAATCTTCAAAACTGCGCGTTACTTGTATGCTCTGCGGGGCGGTGGGTTCGTTGTTAACCAAAGATGTAGCAATACCGGTCAGTTCGCTTTTGAGATTTAATCCGTTTATGCCGAAGGCTTTCCGTATCCAGCCGTTTTCTTTCTCCACAAAATCCTTAATCGTAAAAATACCGCTGAATTTCATGTGCTCGCTGTTTTTGCGCCCGATACCGCTGACGTCCTCAATCGGCATCTCACCCACGATATCCAAGATTTTATCCGGCGGAATAACAAATATCCCGTTGTTATTTTTTGCCTTATCGCTCGCCAATTTAGCCAATGTTTTAGAAGTTCCCAAGCCGATGGAAACGGGAATACCGACCTTATCCCAGACAGTTTGTCGGATATTTTTGATAATGTCGGTATAAGTCGAGTGATAAACCTTGTTGAGGCTGGTCAAATCAACAAACGCCTCATCAACCGAAGTGACTTCGACATCCGGACTGAAAGTCTTAATCGTGTCCATCACAACTTTTGAAATCTCGGTATAGCGGTGGTGGCGCGCCGGAATACAAATCGCGGTCGGAAAGTTCGGTTTAACCTGAAAATACGGCTGTCCCATTTTAATCCCGAGAGCTTTGGCTTCTTGGGAGCGAGAAACGATAATGCCTTTACTTCCACCGCCGGTCATCACGCACACCGGCTTTCCTTGCAAATCGGGGTTATCCTTCCGTTCGCAAGAAACGAAAAAGCAGTCACAATCAACCAATGCTATAACGTGCTGGCGCATTTTACCCCTTCAATTATGGTCTTATTTCAATAGGTGTGCCGTCTTTTACCAATGCCCAAATTTCTTCAATCTGCTCATCCGTTACAGCAATACACCCCTTTGTCCAATCTGATTTGTGAATATAGTTGAATAAAAAATTGGGAGTCCAATTGGGGAAACCGTGTATCATAATATCACCTCCAGCAGAAACATTATGTTCTTTTGCCCACTTTTTATCTTCATCATTCGGATACGAAATTTTTAAGGCACGATGAAATTTGCTATTGAAATTTCGCGTTTCTATAACATATTGTCCTTCCGGTGTTTTGCCATCATTTTCCTGATGCTTAGCCCCAATCGGCTCCGAGCCCAAGGATATTTTATATTCCCTTATAATATTATTACCATTCATTAAATACATTTTGCGCAGATTTTTTTCTATTACAATCTTATCAATAGGTGTTTTATCAAAATTTTGTGAGGATTGTTGTAAATCTTTATCTTCATCTTTTAAGCCATTCATTTCATCACGTAGTTGTCTTTTAGACAATTCTAATTCTGCCATACTACAACGATATAAACCTTTTCCATCCCCTTTGCAATATCCGTTAACGTAGTCTTTAAGTTCTTCATCTGACCTTAAAATACAACCACCCTTTTCGTTCCAATGCATGCAGTCAAAACGACATACCCTGTACTCATCGTCCCAAACACCACCATCATCGGCACAATCACCAACTAAATCAATATTACGTACAAAGATGCTCATAAAACCACAAAACGCCATGAGATAAATAAAAATTTTGAAAATTATTTTGGATATTACAAGTATCTTAGATAATATTTTCTTTAGCATTTTATATTCTCCTATCTTTTAAATGTTCTATTTCTGTTCTATTATTAGCGCAGAAATTTTCGGAGTCAATAAGTTCATGATGATTTTACCATATTTTCTCCGTTTGGCTGTGTTAAATAAAACCTTTTGAGGTAAATACAGATTTTTAGAAAATATATCATTTTTTCTAAAATTACTTCTGTTTATATTTCAGATACTTTAAGGATTTTTTTATTTTTGCAATGATAAATTATTATCAAAATTAAGAAAGGAAATTAAATGAAAAAACTTTTGGTTTTATTGATAATGTTGGCTAATATAGCCGTTGCGGAGGCAAAAGATATGAATTTAACCGTAAACATTTATTATACCGGTGAAAATGGCAATGCTCGTAAGTTCGCCGAAGAAATGGAACAAAGCGGAACTGCGGCAGCCATCAGAGCAGAAAAAGGCAATTTGAAATATGAATATTTTTACCCTGTAAATGACAAGGAAACTGTGCTTTTGATTGATAGTTGGGAAAATCAGGAAGCCATAGATGCTCATCACGCTACACCGATGATGAACAAAATCATGGAACTGCGCAACAAATATGATTTACACATGCGTGTTGAACGCTATGTTCCCGATGAACAAGGTGTTCCGGAACAAGATAAAACGTTTATCAGAGAATGAAAGAAAAGCAAATGAAAAAATTTTTAATGGCGGCTTTAAGAGGATTATTACCGATCCCCAATCTTGTTTTGGCTAATGATGTGCGTGTAATTCCCTATCCGGATGGAGTGGATATAAAATCCGAAGGTGCTTCTGCCGCACCCAAAGAAATAACTCACAAAGCCTCACCCTATTTTAATATGCCGGATGTTTTTGAACTCACCTCTAATGACCATCTGACAATTTTGAGCCATTATCCGACATATCAGCAAACAACGGAATATTCTTGTGGACCTGCAGCTGCACTGACCATTTTATGGCATTATGGTAAAAATAATGTTACCGAAAAAGAATTGATAGAAAAAATGGGCTCAAGTTTTGAAACCGGAACATCTGTGAAGGGGATAGCAAATTACTTTAACAGCCTTGGCTGGAATGTTAAAACAAGCCTTGATGGAAAATCATTTGACGAGTACGAGGAATTTGCTGATTTTGTGCAGGAAGAATTAAAATCGGGGCATCCGATTATGGTAGAAAATGTTTTTATGGGTGGACATTGGCGTGTTATTATCGGATATGATACAATGGGAACAAAAACAACCGCTGATGATGTTCTGATTTTTGCCGATACTTACGATGTGGCAGACCATAACCAAGACGGATATTCAATTGAAAACGGAGAAAACTTTTTCTGGACTTGGTTTGACTATCAAGTATTGCCGGAAAATGAAAGGAAACAACCGTTTGTCGTGGCATATCCGACCAAAACCGATGAATTATAAAATGTATCATTGGAAGTATATCTTTTCTTATTTATTCAAGAGTGGCGAGGATATGGGATACGAACTTGTGCGTATGAGAGGCCTGTAAAATCAGGGCAAAATGGTCTGAATGAGCTCAATCCAAAAGTATCTATTTTGGTGTGGCAGGCGGTATCTTTTCAAAAACCATCAAAAGTGACATTATGCTCCGCTGAAACTGCACTCATCAGCTAACGCTGACCGGTGTGCTCCCGCTCACCTTTCGCTTGTTTTCAAACTTGCTTCTCGCAAGTTCGAGTGCAAGGCGTACAGCCAAAACTTACCAATAAAAAATCCTACCGCTAGGGTAGGATTTTTTATTGGTGGTGAATAGGATAGATAAAGGCGAAATCGGATAACTTCCGCGCCGGTTTGTGACTTTAGGAAAGTAATAGTATCCAAATCTGCCAGACCATTTTTGTCGTCCGGTCACCAGTTACTCCCGTATCGCAACCTAGGTTTCATTACAAAAATAAGAAATGGCAACCAGACTAATTTTAAGAAAATAGCGAAGTAACAAAAAGCTCGTCATTTCTGACGAGCTTTTCTTCAATAACTACCAACTTGGTCCAAAACATAAAATGGCTATAACAATAAGACTAAAAACGATATACCCACAAAATATTACAAAAAATATTTTTACGCCTTTTTTAGTAATATTTTTTAATATATCTTTGTATGAGCTCATCACAATCTCCGTTTGGATATTTACTACCTAATAGTCGTCCTATCTGATTAGCATACTGGTCACCTTGACTACTGTCAAGGGAATTCGCTCCAGTTCTTATATCATTCCATTCTCGGATACCGGAAACAATAGTTGCAACATCAGCTCCACCTTTGCCATTTTGTGAGGCATTACAATTGATATAAGCGTGTTTATACTTATCACTCAAACCAGCATCTTTCAAACGTAAATAATTATTATACATCTGAGGAATTGTTTTAATAGCAGCCCAATCATAGCTGAAAGCATTTTGGTCTTGAGGATTATAATCTCCTTCAATTCTTACCACATCATCATAAACCTGCTTGCCTTCTGTTGCATTCTCCCAATATCTTGGTTGAACCTGAGGTGTGCTGAGGTGTGTTGCTATTTGCGGGATAGGTGTCATGGTTTGTTGTCTGTTTTCAATATTGCTTCCGATATTAGAAGTCCCAAAGCCGTAGTTATTATCCGCATTTGTTCCCCAGAAGTCGGTTCCGTATTGCGGATAGGCGATAACATAACAGTTCTTATTTTTCGATGATGATTATTGCTTTTTTGCAAAAATATGCTATACCTAATCTATCCTTAAGGTATTTTCCTCCAATGAGAATGAAATAGGATAATCGCTCATTGCGTATCTTTAAATGGTCAGACTCATCATTTAAAGGACAGAAAAAGAAGAAGCCCTCACACGAGGGCTTCTTTTATTTTTTAAGATAATACATGGAAGATACCGTTTGACCATATTTTGTCGGAGATATAACTATTCTTATTTTTCCATTATCTAAATTATGTTTTCTTTATTTTACTTTATTTGTTTCCTGTCATAACTATTATAAATTTTATAGAACTCTCAAAATTCAGATAAAATACGCTACCTAATGCTATAAGTAATGGAATATACATATAAATTATCAAATCATAATCTGACATATAGAAAGATATTTGTTTTTTTAAAATGCAACGCATAATTATGACGTATAAGAAGAAAACAGCTATCGCTATAATAAAGTAAAAATTTCGGTGTATAATTAGGCAGTTAAAAGCTTCACACATAAAAAGTAACACAACTAATGTATGAAGCAATAAAATAAAAGATTTTATGGCTATTTGTTTAGGGGATAATTTATTCATCGAAATCTCCTATTGTTCGAGTGTTTTTAAAAATATCAATATAATTTTCCATGAATCCTGCCAATAATAAGCAAGAACACAACTTCCTACTGCTAAAGGGTATAATAAATTATATTTTATGTAGTCATTGTTATGTATTAGATTGTTTTTCCACATTTCTTGATGATAAAATAACCACCTGAACAGTGAATGACCACCAAAGAAAAATACATCAGCTAAAAATAAAAAAGGAAAGATGGGAACAAAAAAATGCAATCCGAAAACAATAAGCCACACTATCAAAGCTAAGATTTGAAGCATTGATAATAATAATTTTTTTTGCGTTTTTTTATCCATCTTTTCCTCTTCTATAAGGTTAATCATTAAACCAATTTGTCATTCCATTGCTCATAGAATTACCTAATGCATCAAAACCGATTCTTGCCATATTTCCGCCGCCTCGTCCTAGCATTCTATTACCTAAAGCTATTCCTGCAGCATTACCCAAACCTATTGCTCCCGCATTTTTTAAAACATCATATGGATTAGATAAATCAGAATAACCAATAGTTGCTATGCCGGTATCCATAATTCCATTATACAACCTGTTTGCCGAATGTCTAGCTAAAGGTGCTGTTTTTGAAGCCTTAAATAAGCGCATAGGTGTTGTTACTGTTCCTATG
>JAFUSU010000034.1 GCA_017467515.1 Alphaproteobacteria bacterium | reverse complement strand
CAAAAACAACCATTCCCTTTCCAATTTGACTTTTTGGGATTTAATTTTGATATCTACAATCAAATCCCTATATTTGGTACCAATTAATTTATCTCATTTACTTTCAAATATGATATAATAAATTAATCAGAAAAATAACTCGTTGGATTTCTATTTTAATGAAAAAGAAAAAGAAAAAAGATTAAATTACGTAGAGAGAAGAGCTCTAGGTCATCATGATGTGGCTATTAGAAAAGGTAAAATTGATAAGCAAGAGTTGAAAGATGAAGTACGTGCTAACGAATACTATCATATGTCATACTATAAACTTAAAGAAATCCGTGATAATAAACGTTAATTTTAGAATTACACGAAAAAAACATTGCTGACATAATCATTGGTAATGTTTTTTTGTTGTCTTATCGGTTAAATGATTTCTTTGTGCGGGATTGATTGTAAAACTGAATTTTCCTGTCGCATTCCGTTCAAACCTTCCACCGCTGTTAAATGCAAGGCAAAACAAATTTTTTTGTTTTTCTTTTTTAGTGCCTTTGAAACATCCGCCAAGGTCTGTCCGGTTGCCAAAATATCATCAATATAAATATAATTATCAAACTTTTTCAAAATGTCACTATCAACTTCCATTTCATAAGAATCATACTCATTCTGAATTTGAAACCGATATGGATGGCTCGGAATTTTTCCTTTTTTACGAATAACGACTAAAGGTAATCCTGTTTTATGGGCTACCGATGATGCAAACAAAAAACCTCGAGCTTCCGGAGTAATGATTGCACTATCCGCTTGTTTTACTTTATTGGCTCCACGGGCAAAAGCATTAATGACCTTTTTATATTTTTCACCATCTGCCAGCAGACCGTTAATATCAATAAAATTAACCCCTTGCTTCGGATAATCTTTCACAATTCTCAGTCCATAATCTTCTATCTTTTTCATTGGCGTTCCTAAATAATTCCGTGATCCTTAAAACTATATATTGTATTTTGACTGATAATAATATGGTCAAGTAATTTAATACTTACCAATTTACAAGCCTCGTTGATCTGCTTGGTTACCTCAATGTCCGCTTTTGAAGGCGTGGTATCACCGGAAGGATGGTTATGCGCTAAAATAATGGCCGATGCTTCTTTGTTAATGGCTGATTTGACAACTTCTCTCGGATGAACATTAACTTGTGTTGCCGTTCCCCGTTGTTGAACTTCTTCATCTATTACTTTGAGTTTATTATTCAAAAAGATAACTCTGAATTCTTCTATATTATTGTACGCCATACTGGAGCGACAATAATCCATCAAACTATCCCAATCCGCAATAACCGGCTTGTCGTCATTTTCTAATTTTTGCCAACTCATTCTTATCGCGCCGGCTTTCACAATTTTCATCACGGCTACGGAATTTTCTTTTATCCCATCAACAGACATCAAATCTTCTTTCCCTGCATTGATAACGCCTGCAAAACTCTTAAATTTACTCAATAATTTTTTAGCCAAGGGTTTCACATCTCTCCTCGGTATAGCTATCATCAGCAATAGTTCAAGCAATTCATAATCCGGCATACTTTTGCCTTCATCCGCCAAAAATCTTGTTCTTAATCTTTCCCTATGACCTAAGTAGTCAGGTTGCTTTTCTTGTACAGTCATATATTTACCTCAGTCAGTCATAAAATTTCCGCTTTCAGGTTAGATATTTTTTTCATTCATAGCAATCTATTTTTGCAACTAACTCACTGAATAACACAAAAAACTCCCTAACCTTATTTAAGTTAGAGAGTTTAATTTAAAGTGTCAGTCTATTAGCTTGATAAAGCCCTTTTCACAAATCGCTCGCACTTTCGTAAAGACAGATGCCCGTCTTCCCCTTTGAGTTTCCCTTCAGCATCTACAAAGAAACCTCGACGGTAAGGTACAACCTTCATAATTTTATTGATTGCCTCCTTAATATTGTCCGGAGACAGGCCACCGGCATAGCCCTGCAAAATATCCTCATCATAAAAAGCCGGAGGCAAATACTCTGCGCTGGCAATACCTTCTCCGTGAGATGAATCATATAAAACATCAAAATCTCGGAGGCCTTCTTTGTAAACTTTGTGGATAAAAGCCTCATTTTCAGGGTTATACGAGAAAATGAAGCGGCGATTTTCCCCATACTCTCGTATTCTCCGAATGAGCAGGTCAGCATCAGGTGTTTTTTCACGCCCAATCTTAAAATTGAGCTGAACCCTCTTAAATAAGGGTTGATCATCAACGTCTGTCATCTTCAGCAACTTATCAAGTTCAGGAGGCACTTCGCCTGAGGTGAAACCTTCTACCCAATCTTGATTCAGATGCAGAGCCAGATCAATGACCAATTCCTCACACAAGAGGTAGTTGTGTAACTCATTAATCCAAAACCAGCGGGGTGTTCCGAAAGAACACTTTTTCCCCGAAACTTGAATGCCATACTCGAGAGGGTACTTCAATGAAAGTTCCACCATCTCACTGATGTCGGTATGCTCGTTGGCACCCGAACATGTTACAGAAATTTTTCTCATAATTTATGTTTAATGTATTAATAATTATTTTGTGACTCGCACTATATCATCATTAGACAAAAAATCAACTTTATTTTTATAATAACAAAAAAAATGCCCTCGATAACTCGAGGGCCTAATGCTAAAATAAAAAAATATTATCTCTTTATTTCTAAGCACATCGGATAATTTTTTCCTTCTATGCTTAAATGAGTATTACCATCTTTTTTAATCAAAGTCATATGAGAATCAACATTATCAAAACGCTCACCCTCATCTGTTTTTGAAGAAGTTAATACAGTGTTTTTACCATCTATTTTCAAAATGATTGAAGAATCATCAAGATATTCAGCTAAAACTATTTTTTCGCCACATTTATATTCTACTGTTTCGTTCACATCAACGACATGAGAGCAGCCGGCTAAAAGTAAAGCAAAAAGGGTTAAACTTAAACGCATAATTCCTCCTTAATATCTTTGTTGTTAACAGTACCTATATAATAAATTTATATTATAAAAAGTCAATAAACATTGTTTTTTATCTTCGATGCCCACCGTATCCGTTGCCTATTTTTCGTCCGATACTCATTATTTTCAGGCCGATACAACTGCGACAATGGACCGGTGTATCATTTACGCAAATTTTATTCGGATACAATTCATACAAACGGCGATACTCCCCTTCTGTCACATTTGGCATAACCACATTAGCTCCTGCCTGTAATGCTTTAATTCTTCCCTGAGGGTGCAAACTTTCCATCGCCGTCGTTGCCGGAATATTAATATCCGGCATTAACAGGCGCATCACAGCCATTGTCCGCAAGGCTAATTCCAAGGTTCCGCCTTTTTCTTGTGCCAACGGGGTTTGCGGATGCGGAATAAACGGACCGATGCCGGCCATATCAACGCCGATTTCTTTTAAAAATAACAAATCATCAGCAATAGAATCGATAGTTTGTTCCGGTAAACCGACCATAATTCCCGAACCGAGTTCATATCCCAATTCTTTTATCATCATCAAACAATCATAACGGTGTTGCCAACTCATCTCCGGATCAAGTTTATGGTATAAATCTTTATCGGTGGTTTCAATCCGCATCAAATATCTGTCGGCTCCGGCTTCTCGAAAAGCTTTGTAGTCTTCATAACTTCGTTCACCGATACTCAGTGTAACCGCCACATCAAATTTTTTAATCTGCTCAATAATACGGCATAAACGAGCCTGTGTGTAATACATATCTTCGCCGGATTGCATAACGATTGTTTTAAAACCAATCTCTGAGGCTTTACGGGCTGTTTCAATCAACTCATTTTCACTCATATGATAACGCTTTACCTGCGCATTGCCTCGACGAATACCGCAATACAAACAATTATTGCGACAGATATTCGAAAACTCTATCAATCCGCGCAAATGAACTTCATCACCGACATTTTCCCGACGAATTTTATCTGCTTGCTTATATAAAGTTTCAGCATCGGTCGTCGTGAGAAGTTCAATAATTTTTTGCTTATCTAACGACATGGCGAAGCCGCCTTGATTTTGTCTTTAAGTTTTGGGGCGTTTTTTTGCCATATCTGAATGATATTCAACAAATTTTCCGTACATTTAACCATCGTTTCAAGTGATACAAATTCGTTTAGAGAATGAAAATTTTCACCACCGGCGCCCAGATTTGGTGTCAGCAACCCGCGCAGAGTCAATTCGGCACCGTCTGTTCCGCCTCGAACATAGGTTTCTTTAGGTTTAAGTCCGCTCATTTCCAAAGCCTGCCTGGTCAAATCTATCATTTCAGGAAATGAGGCAAACTTTTCGTTCATATTATGATATTTTTCATTATCTTTCATTTCAATTTGAACTTGCGGCCAACGACGTTCTAAATCTTCACAAATACTGTGCAAAAAAGCAATCCGTTTCCGGGCCTTTTGATAATTAAAATCACGGACTAACATATCTATTTTTACTTTTTCAGGACTTCCTGAAATACCCAACACGTGAAAATAGCCTTCTTTTTCCTTAGTTTCTGCCGGCGTTTCATCTTTCGGCAAGGCATTGATAAATTGGTTGGCTATTTCAATGGCGCTGACCATTTTGTGATAGGCATATCCGGTATGAACGGTTACACCGGTTATTGTTATTTGCGGATTAAAAGCGTTAAAGGTTTCCGTATCAATATCTATCGGTGCCGAGCCATCAACAGTGTATGCCAAATCTGCACCAAAAGCTTGAATATCAAAATTTTCCGTTCCGCGACCGACTTCTTCATCCGGTGTAAAGGCTATTTTAAGTTCAGGATAAGAGAGTTGTTTATTTTCCTGCAAGACGGACAGCATCTCTAAAATTTCGGCAACACCGGCCTTATCATCAGCACCTAAAAGGGTTGTTCCGTCTGAGGTTAATATGGTGTGTCCCGCAAAAGCTTTCAAATCTTCAGCCTTAATTGTTATACCATTTTTTAAGAAAATATCCCCTTTCAGATATTTCTGCTCCTGCGGATTAACCGGACCGGTTGCTACATCCGGACTGGTATCCATATGTGCGATAAAGCCGATTTTAATATCTGTTCCCTGACGAGCGGGTAAAGTTCCGGAAACAATACCGTATTGATTCAGTTCAACATTTTGTAAACCGAGTTTTTGCAATTTTTTAACTAAAACTTTTGCCAATTCAAGTTGTTTAGCTGTGCTGGGCGTCGTTTCCGTTTCCGGATTTGAGCCCGTATCATATTTAACAATTTCAAAAAAAGTATTTTTCAGACGATCGGCATTTATGAGCATTATGTTCTCCTTTTTGTTGCTTTTAATATATGATGCTCTTTTATGATTGTCAAAGGCTGATTTATATGATAAACACTTTGCTAAAGAGAGGTGTTTTATGATTATTAAAAATATTTTTTGGGATGTTGACGGCGTTTTAGCCAATTTGAATTATGCTTACTACCATTTTTTGACACAGCATCCGAAATATGCGCCGGATTATAAAGATATGAAATGGGAAGACTTACCCAAAGTTCTGCCGATTTCTCCAAAATATGGCGCTTTAGAGTTAAAAACACACCCTACGCGCGGTGTTGAAATGGATAAGGACTTTTGTGCAGATTACGCTTTTTTCAGCCATCGTCCGCTTTATCCGAACGTTGTTAAAGTACTAAAAGAGCTTCACGATTTAGGATATCGCCAGTTTACAATGTCTGCGACATTTGATGTAGAAACCAAGAAAAAACTCCTTAATACGTTGCTTGCAGATGTCACTGATTTTCTCACCATTGAATGTGTTCAACACGGTAAATTTATGCACGATTCCGCAAAAGAAGATATGCTCAAAAGCTGTTTTGAAAAGTATGGTTTAAAAGCAGATGAAACCATATTGGTTGATGACCGAATTTATAACCAATATGCGGCAATTCATGTCGGCGCTCATCCTGTCAGAATGCGTTGTGAATTTACATCTGATTTGCCGGAAGATTTGAATTGGATCCCTGAAGTTAAAGATGTTGAAGATTTCAAAAATTGGCTATTGGCAAATACAAAACTACATTAATAGTTAAGAATAAATCATTATTGCTTGAATCATTCTAAACTTTTCTCTGTCGCTCTCGTGCCTTTTTAAACGTCACCCTCATGCTTCTTTTTTCTATTGTGACAATGGGCAAAGAGCAGTTTGCCCATTGCCGCCAGTCCCATTTGTTCTCCCTATGCCTATCGGCATCCGAGAACATCCACTGGTCACCCTCGTGCCTGACACGAGGGTCCATCATCATATTGATTCTTTATTCGAATGGATACTCGGGTCAAGCCCGAGTATGACGGGAGAGAGAAGAAGTGCCCGAGTATGACAAGAGATGAGTGGTCAAGCCCGAGTATGACGGGAGAGAGAAGAAGTGCCCGAGTATGACAAGAGAGGAGTGGTCAAGCCCGAGTATGAATTAGAAAACAACCAAACAAAAACCCCGCGTAAATCCGGCGGGGTTTTTTGTTGCTATCCAAGCAATTTAACTATGGCATTGGTACAGATATACAAGATTTTGTTGTAACATCATAGGCCTTTCCATCTCCACATGGCGCAAAATCACCATAGAAGAAGTCCATAACAGCTCTTGTTAATCCACCGCTACTATTATCAATCTGCTGATCCGTAGTCTCACACGTATCGCCGCTGAACTGCATCTGCCATGCTGCCGTACTTCCGGATAATGTAGATGACCAATACGTTCCATCTAATATGCGGTCTTCCAGGTCAAGACCTTCCATACCAGCGAGAGTTTGCTTAATCGGACCATTATTTTTCCAACCTTGGCAGATTTTATTCAATTCACCCAAGCTTGGCAAATGCCATGCACCCATATTATATTTACCTAGTTTCCAATGTGTTACACTATTATGATATATCTTATTCGTGCCAAGATCAGATTCACCCATGTTCAAACCTACACCTGCACTGTCCGGAGAACCTAACTCACATGTTCCATCGATGTGTTCTCTTGCCAAGGCATACATAGTGTTCCAGCGTCCATTCATATCTTTAAGAGCATCAGACTCAGAGCCTTTTATAAGTGTTTCAATATGACGGGTGTCAGTTGGAATACATAAGACATCTGCTCTATATCTACCGTCTGGCATAAATTCATCATCAGACCAAGGAGTATATGAGTTGTGACTAAATTCTACATATGAAAGTATCTTAGCAACTTTACCATCATCATAGAAGACAACACCTATCGGTGTACCATCTGGTGTATAAACAGCATCACCTACAGCATATTTACTAGCAGTCACGCAGGTATTACCGTTCATAGTATAACCGTCTTGGCAACTGTTGAGGGCATATTTATCAGAAGTACCTGATTTACAAGTTCCGCAGTTACCGTGTTCAGGACAAGAGCTTAACGCATAGCCGCTACAAGATGCCGCATTACAACTGTTTCCGCTCTTTTCATAGCCGCTATCACAGCTATTAAGAGCATACTTGTAATTTGAACCGGATTGACAACTACTGCAGTTACCGTGATCCGGACAAGAAGCTAAACTATAACCGCTACAAGATGCTGCCGTACAACTGTTACCGCTTAATGTCCAACCGCTGCTACAAGAATTGCATTTATAGCAGGTATTGTTACCCGATGTTGTTGTCTGACTGCTTGCGCAGTTAGCAATTGTTCCGGAACTATATCCTGTCGGGCATCCCGCGGCAACACAAGATCCGTTGCTGACCGTCCAACCGCTGTTACAAGCCGTACATTTATAGCAATAACTGTTCCCTGCCGGCTGTTTATCTGAGGTTGAGCAATTAGAAATTGTTGACCCCTGATATCCGGCACCGTAATCGCTACACGTTTTGGCAACGCAAGTATTGCTACTCAACTTCCAACCACTCACACAACTTTTACACTTATAACACGTATCTGTTCCGGATGGTGTGGTCTCTGATGATTGGCAATTTGTAACTGCTGATGCGCTGTACCCTGTCGGACAGCCGCTTGCTACACATTTACCGCCATTAACACTCCATCCCGGATTACATGATGTACAGGTATGACAAATATTTTCACCGGCAATTTGAGATATGGCATTTGCACATTGCGCCAAATTGGTTGACCCCGTTGTATAGTTGGTAGCGCAACTTTTGGCCGTGCAAGATGTTCCGGCACTGTTTAAGGTATAACCGGTCGCACATTCGCTACACTTATAGCATACGCTATCACCGGCTTTTGCTATCTTTTCATATTTCGTACAATGGCTGATTTGGGATTTGCTTGTTGCACAGGAAATTGCCGTGCATGCTGTTCCTGCACTGTTTAAAGTATAGCCGTCTTCACAAGTTTTACATTTATAGCAATAACCACCGCCACTTTTAGAGACTTCTGAATATGATGTACAATGTGCAATTTGTGAGGTCGATGCTGTACACCCTTTGGCAATACAGCTTGTTCCACTCAATTTCCAGCCGTCATCTCCATCACATTCCGCGCATTTATAGCAGAAGTTGTTACCATTCTTTTCTGTCGTTGAACTCTTACAATGTTGAATGGCTGTACTGCTGAATCCTGTTGAACACCCTTTTGCTTCGCATTTATAGGTTGACGTATTCAACTTCCAGCCCTCACCGCATGCCGAACAACGATAACAGAAATTATCACCGGATTTCTTTGTTTCGTGTGCAACGCAATTCGCTGTTTGTGAACTGCTGTATGTTGCCCCGTAATCACTGCAAGGTTTCGCCGAACACGCAAAATCAGAGCCTAATACCCAGCCGTCTTCACATTCCGTACATTTATAACAATGTTGCTCACCGTTTCTCTTAATATCATTCTT
>JAFUSU010000005.1 GCA_017467515.1 Alphaproteobacteria bacterium | reverse complement strand
TAACTCTTGATGTTGCCGAAGCAAATAGCTTAACTTTCGCTCAGCTTCAAGCGGAATTATTTCTTGTTCATCAGTCATAACACATCTCCATAAATACATAACGTTTTGTAATAATATAGGATGTAAAAAGAACTTTCGCAAGGGGGCAACAAAAAAGTGCAGCGGGAAGGAGTTGCCGCACTTTATAAGATTTATTATTGAAAACAATACTGGTAGATGTCGTTTCCATAAGTATTTATCCGAATTTTTTATCAAATCAAAATCAGCAAAATTAGACTGATAAATATTTTTGTGAGGGAAACATAATAAGGAGATGCCTATGGAATAAAAAAGAATATCATCAAAACATACAATATAACCTACAAAACATTTATAACCGCTACGGAAACGTGGCGGTTTTTTACGGATGTAATTTTTGCAACAGTCTTATAAAATATGCCAAACTCTCGCGTTTATCATTAGCGTGTGTGCATAAAACAATTTTGAACTTCTCCGGACAAGCAAAAGGAATGCGCTTAAAACCATTTGTATCTTCATTAAAAAAGTCCGGCGATAAGCAAACACCTTTTTTAGCCGCAACATTAGTTAAAGTTGTATCGTGGTCGGCAGAGTTAAAATAGCTTATTTTTTGCGTATGAATCAAACGTTGTTGCACACGCCCTAGTGCCGGAGGTGAACCGCCGCCGACCATAAGCGTGCGTCCGTATAAATCCTCCTGATGAATGATTTTGTTTGCCGATAGTTCATCATCATCGCGCATCACAAGAGAAATACCGCATTCATAAAGCGGATGAATTTTTATGTCGGGGATATGTTTAACCTCAAAATCCATGGCAATCAAAATATCGGCATTGTTATGCAAAAACTCATCTGTATTATAAAAATTTATAAACTTCGGCGAAATTGATACTTCGGGATATTTTGCGCCAAAATCCATTATTGCTTGCGGTAAAAATTTTAGCATGGAACGAACCGGAAGCGCAATTGTGATGTTATCGGAATATTTGGCACTGAAATTCTGCCCTTGTTCAACGGCCCTTTTTAATTGTTCACGAATGTTATGAAGTGTTTGGCAAAATTGACTTCCTGCCGGTGTTAAAATTGCACCTTTACCGGAACGGTCAAATATCTTAAAGCCGACTTCGTTTTCCAATTCTTTAATTTCATACGAAAGTGTCGGTTGCGAAACACAGAGTTTTTCCGCAGCCCGATTAAAGTTCAAAGTCTTTGCCAGCTCCAAAACGGCATCAATTTGCTTGGTATTCATGATATTCTCTTATAAAAATTTTCTATCGGTTATTATATCTTTCAATTAGACTTTTATATTATATAATGTTATTTAATTTGTAAAGGTTAAATTTTTAAGGAGAATCAAAATGCAATATGTAAAGTTAGGTAACACCGGTGTTGATGTCTCAAGAATATGTTTAGGTTGTATGAGTTTTGGTAGGCCGGGCAAAGAAAACGGCGTTTTTCCGTGGGCAAAAGATTATGATGACGCCAAACCGATTTTCAAAAAAGCCGTTGATTTGGGTATCAATTATTTTGATACGGCAAATGTTTATCAAATGGGAACATCGGAAGAAATTACCGGTCGTTTGATTAAAGATTTCGGATTAAACCGAGATGAAATTGTGGTGGCAACCAAAGTACATTTTGATATGCGCCCCGGTCGTCCGAATGGTGGCGGTTCAAGCCGTAAAAACATTATGGCGGAAATTGACCACAGCCTAAAGCGTTTGGGGCTGGATTATGTTGATTTGTATCAAATTCATCGTCTTGATCATAATACACCGATGGAAGAAATTATGGAAGCGCTTCATGATGTGGTTAAAGCAGGCAAAGCACGCTATATCGGTGCTTCTACCATGTTCGCGTGGGAATTTGAACGCTTGAATAATATCGCCGAGCAACATAACTGGACGAAGTTTGTTTCCATGCAAAATCAATACAATTTAGTATATCGTGAAGAAGAGCGCGAAATGATGCCGCTTTGTCAAGACCGCAAGATTGCTGTTGTTCCATGGTCACCGCTTGCCGGTGGAAGATGCACACGCCCTTGGGGTGTTCAAACCGAACGTTCCAAAATTGACGATGTTTCACCTCAGGTTTGGACAACGCCGGAGCAAGATAAAAAAGTTGTTGATGCTTTGGAAGAAGTTTCTAAAAAGAACGGCAACTCTATGGCTCAAAATGCTTTGGCTTGGATGCTATCCAAACCTTATGTAACCGCACCGATTGTCGGTTCAACTTCGCCGAAACACTTGGAAGAAGCTGTTAAAGCTCTGGATATTAAATTATCCGATGAAGAAATTAAGGCATTGGAAGCCCCTTATGTCCCACATATCAAAACCGGAGCTTTTTAATTAAATAATTTTATGGAGTGTCGTTTTGCAGCTACACTCTAATTTGTTTAGCAAGGAGATTATAATGAAAGGCTTAAAATTAAACGATGGAAACGTAATTCCTCAAATCGGTTTTGGTGTATTTTTAATTCCAAATGACGGTTCAACTTATAATGCCGTAAAAATGGCACTTCAATCCGGTTATCGTCACATAGATACGGCCGCTGCCTATTTTAATGAAGAAGAAGTTGGTCAAGCTGTCAGAGAAAGCGGTATCAAACGTGAAGAAATATTTGTAACCTCTAAACTATGGCTGCAAGATTATGGTTATGAAGCGGCAAAAAAAGGAATTGATACTTCATTAAGAAAACTGGGAGTGGATTACATTGATTTATATTTGTTACATCAACCTTATTTTGATACCATTGGAGCATGGCAAGCATTGGTTGAGGCACAAAAGGAAGGTAAAATAAAATCCATCGGTGTTAGCAATATGACGCCAAGATTATTTAATGATTTTATAAGCCAAACCAAAGTAAAACCTGCAGTTAATCAGGTTGAATGCAATCCTTATTTTCAGCAAAAAGAATTGCGGGAAGTTCTAAAAAAACATGGAACTCTTTTAGAAGCATGGTATCCGCTCGGGCACGGTAACAAAGAGCTTTTGAGTAATGAAATTTTGGCAAAGTTAGCACAAAAATATCATAAAAGTGCTGTGCAGATTATTTTACGTTGGCATATTCAAGAAGGTAATATTGCTCTGCCGAAAGCAACGTCAGAAGCACATATTAAAGATAATATAGATGTTTTTGATTTTGCATTGTCTGATGAAGAAATGGCGCAGATTCGTGCACTTGATACCGGAAAAGGAACGCATAATCCGGAAGCGGAAGGCGTTGGCGAAGTGTTATTGAAAAACTATAAGGTTCATGATTAAGAAAGGAAAAATAAATGAAAGTATTACTTGTCAACGGAAGTCCGCATAAAAACGGCAGCACTAATCGCGCCTTACAAGAAATTGCTAAAACATTACAAGAAGAAGGCATCGGAGCGGAAATATATCATATCGGAATGAATCCTATTTCAGGGTGTCGCGGTTGCAATGCTTGTGCTAAATTGAAAAAATGCGTTATCAATGATAATGTGAACGAATTTGTGGAAAAAGCCAAGGATTTTGACGGTTTTGTATTTGGTGCACCGGTACACTACGGTTCAGCCGGCGGTAATATATCGGCATTTTTAGACCGAGCATTCTTTTCGGCTTTTATTTCCGGTAGAGAAGAAATTTTTAAGCATAAGCCGGGGGCAGCTGTCGCCTGTGCCAGACGTTCGGGAACAACAGCAACTTTAGACCAACTCAACAAATATTTTACCATCACTGAAATGCCGGTTATCTCCGGACGTTATTGGAATATGGTGCATGGTTATGATGCTAAAGATGTAGAACAAGATTTAGAAGGCTTGCAAAATATGCGCATTTTAGCGCGCAATATGGCTTGGCATTTGAAATGTCAGGAAGCCGGTAAAAAAGCAGGAATTGAAATGCCTAAACAAGAAGAAATCGTGTTTACGAATTTCATTAGATAGGAGTGGTGTAGATGAAAGATGTTGTCGTTTTAATGGGAGCCGGGTTAATTGGTGTGGCAATAGCAAGACGTGTGAGCTATGGTAAACATTTAGTGGTTGCTGATATCAATTTAGAACATGCTGAACAAATTGCCAAAGACTTAAATAATGCCGGATTTGAAACAAGTGCAATAAAAGCTGATTTGTCATCAAGAGAATCAATTTTGGCTTTGATTAAACATTCCTTATCGTTCGGCAATATAACCAATTTAATCAATGCGGCGGGCGTATCCCCGAGCCAAGCACCGATTGAAGCCGTATTAAAAGTTGATTTATACGGTACAGCAGTTTTAATGGAAGAGTTCGGAAAAGTCATATCCGAAGGCGGCAGTGCAATTATGATTTCTTCACAATCCGGACATCGCTTGGGTGCATTGAGCCAAGAAGAAAATGAAAAACTTGCCTTAACACCGACTGAAGAACTGTTGCAATTGGATATGCTGAAAAACATTTCCAACACTTTGGAAGCATATCAATATTCTAAGCGCTGTAATGTTTTGCGTGTGGCAGCTGAATCTGTTAAATGGGGCAAGAAAAATGCCCGCATTAACTCTATTTCACCGGGGATTATTATTACTCCGTTGGCAAACGATGAGCTGAATGGTCCGCGTGGTGCAAATTATAAGAAAATGATAGATTTATGTCCGTCACATCGTGCCGGAACACCTGATGAAGTCGGAGATTTAGCCGCGTATTTGATGAGTGATAAAGCGGGATTTATAACCGGTAGCGACTTTTTAATAGATGGTGGCACAACTGCATCTTATTGGTACGGCGACTTACAATATATGCGCAATACCATGGGAAAATAGTGCGTTAGTAATCTAAAATAACAAAGCCGCCATAACTCCTGTGGCGGTTTTTCTTATCTTAAACACTTTTTAATAGCGTTTCTGCCGTCACCAACTCTACCAAAGGCATTTAATAGTTGCAGGGAGTATTCTTCATTTATAGGCTCATATTGTCTGAACAGCCAAAACAGTTTTTTCTCTATTAAATCACAATCATCTATGAATGATTGAAGAATTTCATTGGTTTCTTCCGCAGCATCGTCTTCTTGCAAAATCTCGTAGCTGGCGATATTGCCGCAATGCCTGCCCAAATAAGCATCCATCTCCTCACGATTTTCAAAGAATTTATAACCTCTGCGGTTGTTTAATGTTTCAATCAGCACTTTCATAGCAAATCCTTATACTCTATAAAGATATTTATGAAAGATAGCATTATAACAGATTGTGGAAGTATGTGAAAGTTTCCTTGAGTATCAAGCTTTTCTTAATAAACTATAATTAAAATTAAAAATACAGAGTCGTTGATTGGAAAGGGACTATATAAGATGGCAAAAGATTTTAATTTTTTGGTATATAACACGCCGGATAAAGACATTAAGGTCAATGCTGTCATTAAAGATGATACGATATGGTTGACACAGAAATCAATGGCAGAGCTGTTTGGTGTGCAAACACCTGCAATCAGCAAACACTTAAAGAACATTTTTGAAGAAGGCGAATTGAATGAGTTAGCAACTATTTCCAAAATGGAAACAGTTCAAGTTGAAGGCAACAGGGAAATAACCAGACAAGTTGATTTCTACAATCTGGATGCCATTATCTCTGTGGGATATCGTGTCAATTCTCTTCAAGCTACACATTTTAGAATTTGGGCAACAAAAGTCCTGAAAGAATATATTCAAAAGGGATTTGTATTAGATGATGAAAGGTTAAAACAAGGCAAAACCGCTTTTGGAAAAGATTATTTTCGTGAATTATTGGAAAGAGTTCGCTCCATCAGAGCATCAGAACGCCGTATCTATCAACAAATCACCGATATTTTTGCGGAATGTTCCATAGATTACGATAAAGATAGCCAAATCACACAAGATTTTTACGCTACCGTGCAAAACAAGTTTCATTATGCCATTACTGGGCAAACGGCTGCCGAAATTGTTTATACTAAAGCAGACCATAAAAAAGAACATATGGGTTTAACGACTTGGAAACATTCACCGGAAGGTAGAATATTAAAATCGGATGTATCCATTGCTAAAAATTATTTGCCGGAAAAAGAAATCAAACGTTTGGAACGAGCTGTATCAGGATATTTTGATTACATAGAAGACCTGATAGAACGAGAGAATACCTTTACAATGCAAGAGTTTGCTGCGAGTGTGAATGAATTTTTATCTTTCCGTAAATATGATATTTTACCTGATGGAAATAAAGGCAAAATATCCCAAAAACAAGCCAAAAACAAAGCCGAGGCAGAATATGATGTGTTTAATAAAACTCAACAAATAGAGTCTGACTTTGACAAGGAAGTTAAAAAGCTACTGGAACAGGAAAATAAAGTATAAAACATCAGGAAACCTTACGAAACTATTTACGAGGAACATTCTTTAGCCCCATCCGCAAGGATTTACCCCTGATAGCTATTATGCAGCATACAAATGTTGTGAAAATCAATCAATTTGTTCAAAATATTACATAATCAATTTAATCCATAACGTTTTATAAACCTTGAGGCAGTTTTATAACCAAGTGCCAGTTTGTGGCATAGCTGTATGTTTTATAAAAAGAATCTTGTGATTCAACGACTCTAAGGCTTGCAAGTATAAAACATCTCTTATAAACTAAAGCCATTGTACAATTTACACTCAAAGGCCTAAAAATGAACGATACGCAGCGTATAATCAACCAAGTCCTTTCTTTGCGTCAACCGCAAAAGGATAGCCTTGATATTTTGGTTCAAGTCCTAGAAAAGATAGCTTTGGCTAAAAACATGGATACAACCGAGGCTCTGCGCCTTATTCAAGAAGTTTGTCCCTCGGTTAAAGATTTTGAGAGAGCTTTCCCTTGTATTTGTTTTGCTATTGCCACAGGCGTCGGAAAAACACGCTTAATGGGTGCAATGATTGCATACCTTCACGCTGAATGTAAAATTAAGAATTTTATGGTTTTAGCACCGAATTTAACAATTTATAACAAATTAAAAACAGATTTTACGCCAAACACACCAAAATATGTTTTTCCTGGGCTTAATGCTTATGTTGGTGTACCGCAAATTATTACCGGTGATGATTACGACCAAGTCGGTGGTTTGTTTGACAATCCTAACGATGACCGCTTGCGTATTAATATTTTTAACATTTCTAAGATTGATTCCGATAAAGATGCCAGAGGTATGCCGAGAGTTCGTCGTATGGCTGAATATTTAGGACAATCGTATTTTGATTATCTTTCGGGATTAAAAGACTTAGTGCTGATTATGGATGAAGCTCACCGCTATCGTGCTAACGCAGGTATGGCGGCAATCAATGAACTTAACCCTGTTTTGGGTATAGAACTGACTGCTACGGCAAAGTCAACCGGTGCCAAAGGCAAACCTTTCAGAAATATAGCTTATGAATACAATCTCGCTCATGCTATCACTGATGGATTTGTTAAGAAACCTGCTATTGTTGGTCGTAGTGATTTTAACAAGAATCAATATGATGATGAAACCTTAGAAGAATTAAAAATCATAGATGGTATTAAAGTCCACGAAAGTGTTAAAGCTGAGCTTCAAGTTTATGCTGACAACAAAAAAGTCCGCAAAGTCAAGCCGTTTATGATGATCATTGCTAAAGATATTGCCCATGCCGAAGCTATTGAAGCTAAAATCAAAAGTGATGATTTTGAAGAAGGTCGCTACAAAGATAAAGTAATAGTTGTCAATTCTAAACAAAACGGTGAACTGAAAGATGAAGTTTTACAGCGTTTATTGCAAATAGAAGATGCAGACGAGCCAACTGAAATTGTAATACATGTTAATATGCTTGGCGAAGGCTGGGATGTTAATAACCTTTACACCATTGTTCCTCTTCGTACTGCTGATTCTAAAATTTTGGTAGAACAATCAATCGGACGCGGTTTACGGTTACCTTACGGAGAATTAACCGGTGATGAAGCAATAGACCGCTTGCACGTTGTTGCGCATGATAAATTTGCTGACATTATTAAGGCTGCACGCGATCAGTCGTTTGAATTTCAGCAAGAATATATTGATAATAGTGAAAATGGTCTAGTTGGTAAAAAAGTCGAAACAAGCACCAGTAAAATTGATGAAGAAGTGCAAAACGGCAATATAATTGTACCGAAGCCACAACCAAAACAAGCAACTTTGCCGGTATTTACAAACGAGGATAATCGTAAAATCGGCGAAGCAGTAAGAGAAGCTATTGCTGAAACAGGGCGCTATGTTCTTAATCCCGAAGACTTAAAAAGCAAAGAGAATCAAGAAAAAATTATAGAACTGGCGGAGCAAAAGCTCAAATATATGAAGTTAGAAAATTCGGAGCTTTCGTTAGAGGCAACCGTTGATTTACCGCAAACGGCTAAAAATATGACCGAAACGGTTATTAAAATGACAATCAACATTCCGAGAATTATTCAAACATACAGACAATTGAGCAGTTTTACATTTGATGATTTTGACATTAATACATCAGATTTCGGCGGTTATAAGCCTGAATCTCAAAAAATGATCATCCAAGAAATCATTGGTCATCATCGCGAAGAAAGGCAAGCGGAATTTATTGATCGTTATGAAGATATAACTCACTATTTGCTTGTACCTTTGGTAGAAGAAACAATTATTTCTTATCAGGAAAATGCCGATTTAATACAAAAACTTGTCCGCCAGACGATCGACTACATCAACTCATATTCAGGCAGTGAGCTAAACACACGCAAAATTCTGTTTTGGAACGGCGTTGACATTGCGCATAAGATTATGTTGCAAATGAAGGCGCATTTATGTCCGGCTAAAATGGAATTAACTGTTAAAGTTGACAGCGACTACGGCACGCAAACATCAGAATCTTATAAGTTGATTACAACGGAAGGACAAGCCCCTCTGGATTATCGTGCCTCTGTTGGCGATAAGTCTAAAATCAAAAATATGGTTTTCACCGGTTTTAAGAAATGTTTGTTTGATAAGCAAAAGTTTGATTCGTCAACCGAAAAAGACTTGAGCGAAATTTTAGAAAACGCAAGCGAAGTCTTAAAATGGTTTAAGCCGAATAATGACCGCGCCAAAGAGATATTTAATATCAAATATCCTGATGATGAACACCAGCTACATAATTATTTACCTGACTTTATCGTGGAAACCGTTAGTGACAAGTATATGATTGAGACTAAAGCTTCTAATCAAATGACGGAGAAGACAGTTTTAGCCAAGAAAGATGCTGCCTTAAAATGGTGCGAAATTGCAACAAACTTTGAAAAAAAGCACAACGGTAAAGCATGGCACTATTTGTTGATACCAGATAACACCGTAACCCTTGACCGCACGTTTGATAAGCTTGTGAGAGACTATGAGGCTAAATAAAATGGCAAAGAAAAAACAAGAAATAACCATTCGTTCCTCGGCAGCAGAATATTTAACTTTTGTAGCCGCGACAGGTGATAATCCTGCAAGTGTTGAAATGCGCTATGAAAATGAGAATATATGGCTTACACAAAAAATGATGGCAACACTTTATGATGTTGATATAACGACAATAAATCAGCATATTCACAAAATTTATGAAGATAATGAGTTATCCGAAGACGCAACTATTGGAAATTTTCCAATAGTTCAAACGGAAGGAAATAGACAGGTTACACGAGACATTAAACATTATAACTTACAAATGATTATTGCCGTTGGTTTTAAGGTTAATAATGAGCGTGCTGTTCAATTTCGCAAATGGGCAAATCAAATTGTTAAAGACTATACCATTCAAGGTTGGGTAATGGATGTTGAGCGCTTAAAACAAGGTGGCTCGGTACTGACACAAGATTATTTTGAAAAGCAATTAGAAAAAATCCGCGAAATTCGTTTATCTGAGCGCAGATTCTATCAAAAAATAACCGATATTTACGCAACAGCCGTTGATTATGATGCCACGGCAACCGCAACAAAGCGCTTTTTTGCGGCAGTTCAAAACAAATTGCATTATGCGGTGCATGGGCAAACTGCGGCAGAGGTAATTTATGACCGTGCCGATGCTGAAAAAGAAAATATGGGCTTAACCACCTGGGAAGGTGCGCCGGAGAGCAAAATTCACAAATATGATGTGGTTATTGCGAAAAACTATTTAACTGAATTTGAATTAAAGCAATTAGAGCGCATTGTGAACGCTTATTTAGATATGGCAGAGTTAATGGCTATGCGCCACGTCCCGATGACCATGGAAGATTGGGAGCAACGCTTAAACGGCTTTTTAACAATGCTAGACCATAAGATTTTACAAGATGCCGGTAAAGTTTCGGCAGAACTGGCAAAGCAACATGCCGAAACCGAGTTTGAAAAATATCGGATTATTCAAGATAAGCTGTATCAAAGTGATTTTGACCGCTTTTTAGAGCTTGAAGATTGGGCTAAGAAGAAGGAACAAGAAAAATGACTGAGCAAGAGTTGGAAGAGAAAATAAAAGAAAAGTTTGAATCTATTATGGACAGTTCAAGAGAACTACTTGATAAGTATGCCTCTACGCCTGGTTTTCTGGAAGTTATGTTTGTTTTGCTGGGAGATGTTATGGGCGTGTATTCTAGAACGCCTCTGCATATTGATGAAAAAGATATAAAGCATAAATGGACGTATCTTATATATAAAATATCACAAAGATTACCAGCAAGGCTATCTATAATCTCCAAAAGTCCGAACGAATTTGTTAATCTGTCGGAAGCCGATGAGTATCTTAAAGATATAGATAACAAATTGAAAGATGGTAAAAATGTTTTGGATTTATTGGATGAGTTAAATCATAAGGAACTGAAAAATGACTGAGAAATTGACGAGATTAGAGTTAACATGGCCGGGGAAGGAAGATAGATTTAATCCTGAGCCGAGGATTTTGCTTGAAGACAAGGAAAAGTCATTTTCGTATGAGCCGACTGAGAAAGGTGTGGTTGAGCCGACGTATGATAATATGTTGATACATGGTGATAATTTGTTGGCATTAAAGGCGTTGGAGCAAGATTATACAGGCAAAGTAAAATGCATCTATATTGATCCGCCGTATAACACCGGCAACGCTTTTGAGCATTATGATGACGGCTTGGAGCATTCTATTTGGTTGTCGTTAATGCGTGACAGATTGGAAATTTTGAAAAGATTGCTATCAGAAGACGGTAGTATTTGGATTTCATTAGACGATAATGAACAAGCCTATTGCAAGATTTTGTGTGATGAAATATTTGGACGCGCTAATTTTGTTAATAATGTTATTTGGGAGAAAAAATATGCTCCTCAGAATGATGCAAAATGGTTATCAGATAATCATGATTTTATTATAGTGTACGCTAAAAATAAAGAAGTATGGCGTCCAAACTTGTTACCTCGTTCCGAAGAAATGAATAGTCTGTATAAAAATCCAGATAACGATCCTCGTGGAGTCTGGATGTCTGACAATATGACCGCTAAAACATATTCAGAAACAACAGATTATCCTATAACAACTCCTTCTGGTAGAATAGTGAATCCACCCGAGAGCCGTTGTTGGGTTTATAATAAAAGTAAACTAGCCGAATTAATTGCAGATAATAGGATTTGGTTCGGGAAAGACGGTAATGGTGTGCCACGAATTAAGAGGTTTTTATCAGAAGTAAAAAATGGAAGCGTTGCTAAAACTATTTGGTTTCGTTTGGATGTTGGTGATAATCAAGAAGCAAAAAAAGAAGTAAAAGAATTTAATTCAGAAGATGTTTTTGCAACTCCAAAGCCAGAAAAACTCATTCAACGTGTTTTATATTTAGCTTCCAACCCAGGCGATATAGTTCTTGATAGCTTTTTAGGTTCAGGCACAACAGCTGCAGTTGCTCATAAAATGGGACGCCGTTGGATTGGTGTTGAAATGGGCGACCATGTTTATACGCATTGTATTCCACGTTTGCAAAAGGTTATTAAAGGCGAAGATGCCGGCGGCGTAACAAAATCAACCGGTTGGCTTTGTGGCGGCGGTTTCAAATTCTATGAATTAGCATCATCGTTAATCGTCAAAGACAAATACGGACAGCAGATTATATCCGACAAATATAACGCCGATATGCTCGCCGAAGCAATGTGTAAGATTTTGGGCTATCATTATAAGCCGGATGCCGAGAAGTATTGGAAACAAGGCTTTTCATCCGAAAAGAGTTTTATCTTTACCACCACCATGAGCGTGCAAGAGGAATCTTTGGATAAATTAGCTGCCGAAGTTGGCGATAACAACCTGCTTATTTGTTGTAGCGCTTTTGTCGGCAATAAAACTGCTTTTCCGAACATTACGGTTAAAAAGATTCCGTCCGCAATTTTGAAGAAATGCGAATGGGGTCGTGAGGGCTATCCCCTCAACCTCAGCAAATACACCCCAAAAGACGAAGAGTTTGAATTTGACGAGGGGGATTGATGTGTGACGTTATTTGCTGTTTTGTAAATGGCTTTCTGAATTTAATTACCAATCAAACATTTTGGACAGCAGTTGGTGCTATAGGGACATTTTTCGTTGCTTATTTAGCACTTTTTCCCAGAAAAGAAAAAGAAATAATCAGATGTACTTATTGGGAATTGGGCAGAGTATTAAGAGTTAGCATAGATAATAAATCTGACGTTAATTGTGTATTAGACAAAGGAAGCTACCTGATTATTAATATGGCAGATAGTGGAGAGCTTAAAACTGAGCCTTTGGAAATGCAAGAATTTATACCAGCTCATTCTAGATGTAATGTCCACTATAAACTAAGTGAAGCGGCATACAATGTGATATGCGCAGATATTAGAGTTTCAATATTTTTGTTTACTCAAAGAGGAACAGTGGTAAAGTTACAAAAAGGGCTTACAGGAGAACCGATGCCTATAACGTTAGTAGATTCAGAACAATCGTCTCAACAATTTAAGAATAAAGAAAGCGAGGAGTAATGGGACTATATTCAAAAACAGTTGCTGATTATTTTCATATTTCTCCTGCAATGTTTGAAGAAAAGGGAATTATTAATCCCCCATTAAAACAAGATGCACCTTTATTTATAGACCCTTGTCTACTTAAAAACAGCAAGTTTAAAGTGTTTAGTACAACCGCTGTCGCAACATATCAAACATTTTTTGAGAATATAGTAAAAGATGTAAAAAATGCTCAAACGCTAAATGATTTTGATAAGGAAAGGGTTTATGGTAAAATTGCTCAAAGGTTTGTTTGTAAAGAACAAAAGGGATTGTGTTTAGGATATTCACGTTTTAGCAACAAAGGAAGGGGCATAGGAAAAGAAAAGGCTCTGCAAATATTTAATGCTGCCGAACGTTTAATAACTCTTGGCTCGGAAAATCCTAACCTTTTTTCACTTTTGTGCGTTTTAGAGGACAATATAGGTGCTGATTTAATAAGTGATATGACGGCACATATCATTAAACACTCTTTATACGCTTTTACTCAATATGCGGCAAAAGAATTTAAAATTCCAACTAAGATTGGAAGGTTAGGAGAAAAACTGTATGCGCTACCAATGCATCCGATTGAGCAAGTCCCTTTATTACTAACACCTTACGATATTATTTCAACACTACCAGAAATGAGTGATATAGATAAATTTTTTGATGGATTTTGTTCTTGGGACTGTAGTAATGATGCTATTAAGATACGGGTTAATTCTTACATATCAAACATTTTTAAAGAAGCAGATGATTTGAAATTAAACACTTCAGATATTAAGAAAGAGCTCCGTGATTATGTTTATGCAACGCCAGAAGCCGTTGAGACCATTTCAACATATATTTCTGATATTTCAGGCACACCATATAGTAAAGAAAAGGATGAGTTAGGAATAAAGATTTCTACGTCAATCCGTCCATATGTTAAACAAGAGGATTTAAAAGTAACCGAAAAAGATTCTGAAAAAGTAATTGATTTACTTATGGAGCATTTCAGTAAAAAAATAAGTACAGATACAGAAATAAAAAGAAATCTGCTTTATGACTTAAATAATACACCGAAAAATGAGACCGCTTGGCAAACCATATTTAATGTTTATGCGGATATGTTTCTTGAGGAAAATAACCTTGATTTAACAGCTGAGGCAAAAACAGGAAGAGGTCCTGTAGATTTTAAAATATCAAAAGGAAGTAAAGAAAGATATTTAGTTGAAATGAAATTATCTACAAATAAAAAATATAAACAAGGACTTACAAAACAATTAAAAGCATACAACGATGCAACAAATAATGTAAAAAAGGCATATTATATTTATGTAGATTTTGATGATAACGATGATAGATGCAAACAATTAATTCAGTTAAAAAATGAGTCCGGAGCAAATGTAGATATTGTATTTATTGATGGCAGATTATTACCATCTGCAAGTAAACTATAACTCTTTTAATCCACTTCCCAAGTAATATCAAACACCGGCTCAATGCTATAATCCATTTTTAAGCTGCGTTTTTTACCACCGACAAGGCGGTTGCATTTCTTTTCCAATTCGCGCTCAATGTCAAAAGTGTTGAATTCGTTGTTATTCATTTCCGCTTGCAACTTTTTTATCTCGGCATCTATGGTAAGCTTGGTGTTAAAATTCTTCTCTAACTTAAATTGCCGCTTAAGGCTCGTAATTTTGTTTTTAAGCTTATCGCCTTTCAAATGTATGGCTTGCTTTTCATCTATAAGCCAGCGGTTAAGCTTATCAACTTCGGCACGCAAAATATTATCAATGCGCTTTTTTTCGGACTTTTCATATTTTGCCACATTTTGCTCGTGTATTTGCCTTAATAAGTCCTGATATCCCATCACAATCGGCTCATCCGTGGCAACGGCATTGTCAAAAATATCTTCGGCACGCAAATTCAGCAAACTTCCG
Organism: Alphaproteobacteria bacterium; assembly: GCA_017467515.1. Lineage (GTDB taxonomy): Bacteria > Pseudomonadota > Alphaproteobacteria > RF32 > CAG-239 > Scatocola. Next base: position 64,966 of record JAFUSU010000005.1, on the reverse strand, counting down.
CCGTCGGACATTATGGTTGTAATTAAATAATTGACGCTTTCCGGTTGTGTCATCTTAAACAAAGAAAGCTCCAAGCGTCCTCTTTGCCCTGATTTAAGTTTATCTGTTGCCTTTAGATGTAAATGTATTGGCTCCACGCTTAAAGCAAAAGCCTCGCCCAAAATGCGTTTACCGAAATTTGAATCCGGATTATAAGTTGTTGCCGCCTATGATGTAGTTCTGGAACTTCAGAAGGAATATCCGCATATTCGAATAAATTTGGTGATTTCAGCTATAACCGACCTTAATGAAGTAGGGGAATTTATTACGAAAATTGTCCCGAATGGCGTGGTTTTGACGATTTTATCTTTCCTCCGAAGTGTGAACACGGCTACAAAAGGCTTGCGCTTGTATATCGCAACCGCTACAATATAACAAATACGGACTTCATAATTGACTATAACCGATATGAAGGCCGTGCTTTCGGCTTCTGTAAAACCGCTAAAGGCAAAGGCGTGAAAGTGATAGAATTGGCAAAAGAATGAAAGTAGTATATTTTAATTTATAATCTTTACAAAATTATTTTGTCCTGCTGTTTTTTTGTGAATTTTTCAACGATTCAATGGGGCAAAAAAATATATACTGTTTGATCTTTGTGTAAAACGCTGGTATAAAGACTGGTAATGATAATTATTGAAACAAATATGGTGGAAAATAACGGTCGTGCAAGATTCTGACATGAAATCGGTCGAAGAAATAAATAACGATCCAATTTTATTAATTGGATCAAGGACTTGGCCTGAAGATATTCCACCTAAAAACAATTTGACCAAAGTTGAAAAAGAATTACTTAGTACCTTCAAACGAAATATATCATCTGGCTGGTTGGCAATTGGATTAGATCCGGTAGGTTTGAGCAATGAACAAACTAAAATGGGGATATTAATTACTGAAACTAGTGGAATATTATCATTTTCAATTAATACAGTTGTAAAATATGATGATTTTAAGGATTCTGCCAAAGAATATAACAAGATGGTTGAGATGAAAATCACGGAATTGCTTTGTGATTCTCCAATGTTATCTAAAGTTATCGATGGAAAAAAAGTTCTGAAGTATCCATATAGGCATATTAGTATATTAGATTCTGATATGGAGAACAACGATATATATTCAATCAAACTATTCAAGGATATGAATCGGATTAGGTCATTGCTATGTGATTGCAACGAAGATTTCCCTATTTCATATTCGGAAGCGCTCTGTGTTATGGACCGGTTGGCACCAGAATATACTGTTGTAAAAAAGGAAAAAATAGAAGAAATTTCTCAAAATAACATAGGGTTAGAAAATGGAGATATTTCCAAATCAAATACAGGTAATGAGCATCAAATTTTTCTTTTAGATAAATATCAAACTAAATTTGTTAATGAAATGCATATGGGACACAGGGTTTTATTGGCAAATGCAGGTGCGGGAAAAAGTGTGTTGTTACTTGCAAAAGCCTATAAGTATGCAAGTGCTCATAAAGATGAGAGAGTGTTAGTGACATGCTTCAATAATAATCTAGCAGATATGTACAAATTTAAGAATAGTTGCGCAAATTATGGTAATAATAAGAATGTCTATATTATGACATTTCATCATTTGGTAAAGAAGATATATTCAGAATTTTTACATCAGAATATTGATAACATAACAGATGACGATATTAAAAATCTATTAATATATGCAAAGAAAGGATTGAATTTATCTTTTGGCGCAATTTTTATTGATGAAATTCAAATATTTGAGCCATTATGGATTGATATATGCTTCTCTTTATTGTCAAAGAAATATTATAATATGTTTTTCATGACAGGTGATTTGAATCAGACTGTCCGACAACAAAGCAGAAAAGGCGATGTTCCTTGGAAAAAAATTAATGAAGGAAAATTAAATTTTGCTGGTCGTGTAATGTATATGTCTAACAATTATAGAAATAGTGCACAAATAAGCAAATATCTTGAAGGAATGTTAACATATATGAATCAGCATTTATCAAGATATGGTATTATAAATGATAATGAATATAATTATAACGTGTTCTGTAAGGGGCCGTTCAAGGATATATTTCTGAGAGTTGAAAAGGCGTTATCAAAAGATAATATATGCAAGAAGACTGTAGAAGCTATAAAAAATATGAGAAAAGAATGCGGTATAAGTTATTCAGATATGGCGGTAATATTTCCTTTTAAAGAATATAAAACACTACGTTATAATTTTATTGATGATTTGACATCGATTTTAAATCAACAAGGAATTCCGTATTCCATTATTTTTTCCGATACCAGCAAGACACGTTACAGTAATACATCTGGTGTTGTATTAACAACCGTAGATTCATCCTTAGGATTGGATTTTAAAGCTGTAGTTATGACGGGGTTATATCCTCTTGAATATGTATATTCTGAGGGTAAAAGTACAAAATTGATACACTGGGATCAAATTCGTAATCTTTCACCATTGGAGAGAGAAACGGTAAAATTACAATTTAGAAAAATATATACAGGATGTTCTAGAGCTAGAGAAGCTCTATATGTCTTGAGTGATTTAGAACCACATTGTCCATTCGACGATATTTTGGAGATTAGATAGATGAATGATTACAATATATTAGCAAATTACATCGCTCAAAAATATATTGATAGAATTTCCGGAAACGATTTACCTGATCGTATTGTTGGTGATGACCCTAAAGACCAAATTATGACAGGATTGTTAGCAGAAAATAGAGTGGAAAAAAGTTTTTCTGGCTTTTATAAAGAAAATGAGGATACCAAGTACGAAAGTGTTCCATCAATAGGACTAAGATTCACAATAGATAAAACTGATAATCTAGAAATATCAATAGTTCCAAAGGGAATATTGTTTTATTCAGTATTACCAAATTATGAAGAGGTTGTAGAGTATTTTTTACGCAGTGAATCTTCTAAAGATAACAAAAAATATACTAACATAGAACAATTGAGAGAAATTTATCCGGATAAACAACTCACATTACCTTTGGTATACAAAAAGATAAGATTAGAGGATATTTTTGCGGATGGCATTAAAATAAACATATCTCAACAAGATCCAGAAAGTATACATTTAGAGGAAGATATATCCAGAGAGTTAAGTAGTGCTATCCAAAAAATATATAAAGAAATAAGGGTAGTTAATATAGAACCATTTACATACGAGGAATTAAAACATCCAGAACTTTTTAAACTAGTATGTACTTGTAGAGAAGAACTCGTTCACCCTAGTTGGAAGTTGGATATATTAGTGTCTACGAAGTTTTTGGAAGATAAATGTAATATCTTTGTACAAATGGTTAATAAGTCAGAAAAACCAAATAGCAGAAATGCCGGTTTTTTGCCACAGATTTATAACGCCGGGTTAGATATAATAGGTAATGCAAATACTGTATTTAATGAAATAAAATTAGATTACTTTTCTGATAGCTACAAAAACAGAGAAAAATGCTATGCCATCGGCGATAATACCTCAAGTGAGTATAATCAAAATAATAATACTATATCCACATTGAATATCCCTCTCTACTACCAATATCGAACAAAAACAAATGATAATTACAATAGCTATATAACATTCCAAAAACTTATTGATAATCCTGTAGATAACCTACAGTGTATATATAATCAACTAAAGCATGATTTAGACAACAGAAAAAAGGAGTTTGATAGTGTTAAAAATCGTTTAAGTGAAATTGCAAAAGATAAATTTCAAAGAGATTTGGAAAATTACGAAAATGAGATCGATCGGTTTTATTTTGGAATAGAACAAATTAAATATAAAGATATTGTGAAAAAAGCTTTCATATTAATGAATAAATCTTTTAGCACTAAGGTGCCTGGTGATAGTAAGAATTATATAGGATGGAGACTATTCCAAATAGTGTTTATTGTTTCATTAATATGTGAAATAATTGCTAGTGAATACAAAGACGATCAGTCTATAAAAGACGCAACAAAAGTAGAAACAGCGAACTTACTGTATTTTCCTACTGGAGGTGGAAAAACGGAAGCTTTTTTAGGAATTTCTGTTTTTACAATGTTTTTCGATAGATTACGTGGAAAAAACATTGGGGTGACAGGAATATTAAAATATCCGTTGAGATTATTAGCTGTGCAACAACTTGATCGTGTATTATCTGTTATAATGAAGGCAAATATTATCCGTATGGAAGATAATGAGCTAAAAAATACAACGGAATTTTCACTCGGATTTTTGATAGGATCGTCAAATACGCCAAATAAAATACAAGAGAATGATAGGTATAATAATGGAAGTTATGCTATAGTACATGGAACGACTGAAACTTTGAATGAAGGATATAGGTTCATAGATAAGTGCCCTGTTTGTGGAAAAAAATCAATTAGTGTTTATTTTGACCAAGAAGATTGGCGTCTAAAGCATATATGTACCAACGAAGATTGTAATGTAGACACCTTACCACTGTATATTATTGATAATGAAATATATAGGTATCTCCCAACCTTAATAGTTAGTACGGTCGATAAAATGGCAGCTTTAGGCTTTAGTGAAGATTTTAAGCAGCTATTGGGACAGGTAAGATATAAATGTAAAAAGCATGGATATTCATGGAAAGATAATTGTCTAGCAAAATATAATTGTGAAGAACCTCTGTCGACTATAGACAATATTGTTGATCCTATACCTACACTTTTTATTCAAGATGAATTACACTTAGTAAGAGAAAGTTTAGGGACATTTGATGCTCATTACGAATCTTTTATAAAATACTATGCTCAAAATCTTGTGCCATTAAATCAACAAAAACAAATTCGATATATCGGCGCAACAGCAACGATTTCTATGTATGAAGATCACTTAAGTCACTTATATCATATGCGAGGTAGGAGATTCCCTTGTGAATACCCTTCATGTAAAACAGAGGAAAATTTCTACTCTTATATAGATAAGACAGATATAACAAGGATTATAATGGGATTTGCGCCTTACGGACGATCTATATCCAAAGGAATGTGGGAAGCTGTATACAATATGAGATTTATTGTATCACAGATTAAAAATGATCCTTTTAATCATTTTCAAAAACTAAAGGAAAAAGGGTTTTCAGGGAATCTTGATGATCTTGAAAATATGATTTATGATTATTGGATTTGCTTAATTTATAACAACCGGAAAGATGATGTTATAAACTTGGACAACGCATTTGAAAATCAAGCTAATGACAGACTTAGTGATTTGGGTATGGAAAAATTTGTTACAACTCAAATGACAAGTGATACGAATTTTCAAGAAGTTAGGAAAAACTTATTTGACATCCAAACTAATAAGACAAAACCGGATAGCGTAAATGCGATTTTGGCGACCAGTACGATTTCACATGGAGTAGATGAGGATTCATTTAATAATATGTTCTTCTATGGTATGCCTAACACCAATGCTGAGTATATACAAGCTTACTCAAGAAGTGGTAGAAAATATACAGGGTTAGTTATTGATATCATTAGACTACTTAGAGTAAGAGATAGAGCATATTTAAAAAACTTTAAATTATTTCATGAAAATAAAGATGATTTAGTAGAAAGTGTGCCAATTAATAGATGGGCAAAAAATGCTATATATAACACGCTTCCTGGTATACTTTGTGGGCTTATCATACAGTATTATACAAGGGTTCTTGGAATAAATTCATTATATAAAGTTAATGTTTTTAAGAAATATTTGGTTGATGGATCTATTGATATAGCAGATATAACGCAAAAAGTAATAGAAATTTATGGATGTACTGAACATGAAAAATTATCAGCTAATTACAAAAAAATTATAGAAAGAGAGGTTTTCAACATTGTTTCTGCAATTAGGAATAAAATATATGATGCTGACGTATATATTACAGATGCTATAAAATCTGAGTATTCTAAAAAATTTAGACCAATGACTAGTTTGAGAGATACGGAAGAAAATATCGAAGTATCTTTGATGGAGAATTAACATGCAAAGAAGTAAAAGCCAAGCTGTTTACAAATATTTGCCAGGGTGCTGGGTATCTATAAATGATAAACGAGGAAATGGTGTTACAGGAATCGTGAAAAACTGGAATTATCAGAAGATGGAAGGCATCTACTCTAATTTTATTGAGAATGAAATAAAACGCCAAATACGTTTATTTGGCTTACATGGCGGTAATATCAGTGACTTTAACCTATCTGAAAACACTACTTCTTTTTCTGTAGTTGAATCGGCTTGCTTAGATAATATACCAGATATCAGAGTATCTCTTTCTCCTCTATTGTATTATTGCCCAAAATGTCATAAAATGAAGCAGTTTAAATCACTCATTGATGTTGAAACAAACTATAAATGTCCTTATTGTGGAGAATACAAATTAAAACAACTGCAACTAGTTTATGCATGTGAGTGTGGTTATGCAGCTCCTGTGACATTACCAAATTATAAAGGTGTTGATACGTACTATTTTTATCCAACGAGAAAACAATATGGTGTATATTATTATATAGGAAAAAATGAGCACTTTCATGAATTTGGAATGAAATGTGTCTCTTGTGGTAAAAAAATCAGTAGAGATAGTGCAACATCTGGAAGTAACTACAAGGCATTTACTGCGAATGTAATAAATTTAATAAAGAAAGAAATGGGAGAATTTTACGAATACGGTGCAAATGCACGGAAGGTAATAGTAGCTAAGTGGTTCGAAAAAATATCACAAGACAATTTTAATAAGATTCTTTCTAACACAAAAGATGCATTCAGCGCATCAACAAAGAAAGATATTATGAAAGAAAAAGCTAAAGAACAAGCTCAGAAACTGCTCTTACTAGGGGTGATAAGTAAAGATACTTTTGATATTACGGTGAATTCCCTTTTAGATAGCATGTTAAAAGATGAAGTTGATGTAGAGCAATATATTGCCGCATGTGACGATTTGTTTTTTAGAAAAAAGAAAGCAGATCCAGGAGAGTATAGCGATTGGATAAGTAATTTTGCATTTAATTTGATACAATATGATACAATAAAAAATGCAGAAAATGTTATTTCCTTAGATGAAGCGGTATCTCAACAGGAGTCGATGGGTTTTATTGAAGATAGATCAGAAATCAATAAAATTAGTGATAGACTTGGAATTAAAGAAGTGCAGGCCTCTTGTGATGTTGTTATAGTTAGTTGCTCATATGGATACACAAGAAAATCCACAGATCCAAGTATTTCTCCAAAATTGAAACTAGTAGCGTTTGATAAAGACAGAAATGGAAAAAATAATTTAGTATTTGGAACCAAACTGGAAACAGAAGGTCTATTATTCGATATTGATCGGAGTAAGATAATAAAATGGTTATTGATTAATGGTGTTATACAGGAAGAACAACTCCCTGACCTAGAAGACGAAATATCAGTAAAAAAATGGTTTGCGAATAATGTTCATAGTGAAAAGATTAGCCCATTTTCTCAAATAGATGATGATGATAGAATTACTAAATATGTGTTTATTCTGTTGCATTCTATGGCTCATTCATTAATGAAAACGGCTGGTGATATGAGTGGTATATCAGTTAATTCATTAACAGAACTTATATTTGTAGAAACATGCAGTATATTCGTTTATGCCCAATCTAGCCAAGGACAAGTATTAGGGTCTTTATCAGGAATGTTTGAATCGCTTTATTTTAGGTACTTAAACAGAGTCTTTCAAGATAATAGAGATTGTGTATTTGATCCTATTTGTACTGAAAGAGATGATTCTTCATGTCAGGGATGTCTTGTTTTAGCTGATACATCTTGCAAATATTTTAACTTAAATTTAGGTAGAAAGTATTTATATAGCCTAAATGGATCTAAAATAATTGGTTTCTGGGAGATGTAAGATGGCAATAATGTTTCCTAAGAATATATCAGAATATATGCCAACTGATTCGGAACGGTTTGTTTATGAAGAACTTAGAAAACAACTCCCTGATACCTATATGGTGTTTTATTCTGTAGAATGGTCGAAAGAAATTAATGGTCATAGAGAATCTTCTGAGGCAGATTTTATTATTACTAATCCGAATTATGGCTTTATATGTTTAGAGGTTAAAGGTGGAAGCAGAATATATATTGAGGATAATGAATGGTTTGTTGAAGATAGCATATATGGCGCGCGCAAATTAAAACGTTCTCCTTATAAACAAGCTGAAGAGAGTATGTATTATTTTAGAGATTTATATTACAAAAGTGCGCACATTGGATATAATGGTATATATGCGGCTGGAGTTGTCTTTCCGTTCTTCAATATAGAAAATTTATCAACTCAGCTCAGTAATAGAGAAAATGAATGTACAATTGACGCTTCAAAAATGGCTAATCTAACCAAAGCCATACATAATATATTCAAATTAAGAGCAGGTAATCATTATGGAACAAATTTGTATAGCCCTAGTGAACATAAGGCTTTGCTCGAATTAATAAGAAAAAGGATTGCAATTTCTGCAGCGGCCGGATATTTAGTAAAATATATTAGCAATCAAATGGATGTTATTAACAGGGTGCAAGATAATTATATTTACTTCCTTTCAAATTATCATCAGTTTTACATAAGAGGAGGAGCAGGAACGGGAAAAACGTGGATTGCAATGAAAATGGCGAAAAATGACTCGCTTAGCGGAAAAAAAGTACTTTTTATTTGTAAATCAAAATATTTAGCTGAAATGGTCAGAAATAAGTTACCTGTAGATGTTGAAGTTAAAGATTTAAATTCAATGATTATGCAAATTGTTACAAATACTTCCATTATAAATTATGAGACTTACGAAGGTTTATCCAATTTCATTAAAGATGATATAGAAAAATATGATGCAATTTATGTCGATGAAGCTCAGGATTTTAATGAAGAATTAGCCTTTATAATACGAGGTTTACTTAGGGATGAAAATAAATCAAAATTGGGTGTTTTTTATGATGATGTTCAAAAAATCAGAAAAGATTGTTTCGGCGATGCATTTATGATAGACTCCAAACCTTTTTTGTTAAGAGAGAATATACGCAATACATCCAACATATATAGTTATGCTATGGATAACACGGAATTAGGACAAGATGTTATACGTAATCCTGTTGAAGGTCCTAATCCAATGAAGGAAAATATTAGAGATAGAAAACATTTAACACAAAGGTTAGAAAATTTACTTAAAGAATATATTATAGATGAACATCTAAGTACTGCGTCGATTGTTATACTATTTGAGGATATGAAGCAAGCGAAGTTCTATATAGATAATGAAATTGCCCAGTGGTCATTTATTACAGATCGTAAACCTGAAAATAATAAAGAAATTTATGTTTGTAGTGCCTTTGATTACAAAGGCTTAGAAGCTGATATGGTAATATATGTGAGAAGTAAGGAGGCATCAAGAAATATAAATTACATCGCTTATACGAGAGCAAAATACTATTTACATGAATTGATAATTAATGAAGGGTAATGCAAATGGTATATAATGATATGTATGTAAGATGTCCATTAGCTAAGAGTGCAGACACAGATGAAATGTGGAATGCCCGTCATTTTATAATGGGAAGGGTTAAAAATACTGATACTTTTAGAAATGAATTAACAGTTGAGTTCTTAGATCCTTTTCACCATAGAGAATATTACGATGATATACCTGTAGAGGGGCATTACCCAATAGATATGGTCAAACATTGTGAGATTTTTAAGGACTCCCCAGTACTTTACAATAAAAAAACAGCCAAAGTGCTGAAGTGTATTAAAGAAAAAGATACCTTATATAGATATTATATTCAACTTGATGACAATAAAAAGATTCTATTAGTAAAGGAAGATGAATTAGAAGCATCTTTCTTGAATGGCCGGATTAGTCCGAAAGATCAGTTAAAATATTATGAGTTTCAAAATCCTAAATGGTATTTAATAAGAAGCGTTGTAAATAAAGTAGGTAAGATAATAGATAATGCTATAGCTGGTTTCCGAGAATTAGCAGGATGTAAGATATTTTTGTTACCTCATCAATTGAATACTATTGTGAGATGTCTTCAAAATGAACATATCAGATATATGCTTGCTGACGAAGTTGGAATGGGAAAAACAGTAGAATCAGCGGCAATTTTAAAAATATATCTTTCAAAAAATTCCAGTAAAAAAATATTGATACTCGTACCAGAAACATTAAAAGAGCAGTGGCGAGTAGAGTTATTTCTGAAATTTAATATTGATGAGGGTGTAGATTATAACAAAAATGATATTATCATTAGCTCATTCAGTGAAATAGAGAAAAATAAACAATCTTTTGATTTTGTTATAATTGATGAGGTTCATAGATGCTTAAATGATGAAAGATTATATCAAATACTACATAATATAAGCAAATGTTCTGAAAATATTTTATTATTATCCGCAACACCATTGCAAAAACAAACTAAAGATTATTTGTATTTATTGAGGCTTCTAGATCCTAAAAAATATGATGAGATCGAAATAGTTAAATTTGAAGAACTGTTGGAATTACAGAATAAAATAACAAGATCACTGATTGGGGTAATGGATGATATATTAGCTTTCAATGAAGAAATTCAAAACAAGAAAAATGAGAATAAAGATCCATTAAAAGATAAAGAAATCAATAGCTTATTTAAGAATATTAAAGATGGATTAAGTGAAATATCAGAAATGATAAATGACAGTAAATATGAAGAAATTATCGATAAAATTAACATATGTAGCAAAGATTATGGAATTCAAGATATTAAAATTGCTGTATCATACGTTTGCGATAATTTTCAGCTTGAGCACGATATAATAAGAAATAGAAGAAGGATGTTGAAAAATCAATATGATAATAAAATTAACTCAATAAGACATCTATATAAAGAAATATCATATGAAATGGACTTAAATGAAAATTTAATTTATAGAACTTTATCAGATTTGATAGATTCAGATAATGATAACACCGTTGAAAAGGTTATTAATTTTTATAAGCCATTGTTAAGTTCTTTTTTTAGTTCAGCACAAGCATTCTATAATGAGATAACAAAAGAAAAATATCATGAAATATTAAGTGATAATGATCTATTAAGTTTATCAAAAAAGTGGTTATCTGAGGAAAATGAGCAAATAAACAATATAAAAGAAATACTAGAAAATCCTAGTAATCATGACAATAGCAGAATTGTAAGTGTTATGGATTTTGTGGATCAAGAACTATTTGATCAAAAAGTTATTTTATTTACTAATAATGAAGATACGTATGGTCAATATGAACAAATTTTATCAAACTTGTATGATAATCAGGAATTTTCGTTATTCAACAAAAAAATGGACTCGAACAGTCTAGAATTAAGTGTATATCGCTTTCAGAATGAGGATACTTGCAAAATCATGCTTTGCGATAAGTCTGGGGGAGAAGGACGTAATTTTCAAAAAGCTGATTATATTGTTCATTTGGATTTGCCTTGGGAAGCTAATGATATTGAACAGAGAATAGGAAGATTAGATAGATTAGAAAGAGACATTAATAGACCAGATGTAAATTCTGTAGTGGTTTATGCACAAGATACGTTTGAACAACAGTTATTTCAGTTCTGGAATGAAGGAATTAATGTGTTTAGTGAACCATTGAGTGGTCTTGAAATTATAATGGATAACCTTAGCAGTCAAATTTGTACAGCCATAGTCTCTGATTTCAAGTATGGAATTTATAATTCTATTCCACAAATTGTTGAAAAAACTAAAAAACTTAAGATAGAAATACAAAGAGAACAGCTATTTGACACAATGGCATACATTTTTAAGCCAATGAATAATAGAATTGAGAGGTTAATTAATTATTATAATAAAAATGAAAATGAATTATTTTATTCAGCAATGTTTAATTGGGCTAAATTATCAGGATTTAACGCTAGAAAAGATGGGGAAATAGTACAATTTTATGAGAAAGATTTTTCTTTAAATGCGGCCAAAGAAGCTTTATTTGTTCCTCCAGATTTTACTGCTTATATGCAAGAGAAACAGAATAAATTTGCAGATAGAATTAATAAAATTTATTTAAATTATAAAAAAACAAAGATTGTTGACGGATTATCAATAAAAGGTACGTTTGATCGAAAGACTGCAATATCAAGTGATTATATACACTATTTTGCTCCTGGTGATAATATATTCGATTGCATTATAACAAATGCAGAGAATTCAACAAAAGGCACAGTAACAGCGTTTGCAATGAAGAGTGATATTTGTTGGAAAGGACTTATTTTCACTTTTTCTGCTGAGCCTGATTACGGTAAATTATTTGAAAATAACGTAGATTTGCAAGATATCGCGGGCTTTCGTAACTTTTTGACACCTGATTTAATTGAAGTTCCAATTTCCTTGTCAACAAAAAGCGATGCTAGCGATTCAGAAGTAATTAAGCACTATCATGAGGCACTTAAATTAGGACTAAGTTTGGATAGAAGTATGTCAGAGCATAGAATTGAACATTTAGGAAGAAGAGGGGCTAAATCTGAATTCTTACGCAAAATGTTTAAATATAATGAATCAACTTTAGAGTGGTTTAAATTGCATTATCCTAAAGACAAATGGATGAATGTAGTGGATACTCTATATGAAGATGCTCGTAAAAGGTCTATAACGGAAATAAAACATAAATCTGATATTAAAGGATTATTTGAGGAAATACAAAGAATTAAAGCAGCCAAGGTTTCGTCGTCTATATATTACAGTAAAAAAGATCAAGATGTTGATAGCATTAAAGCAAAGTATGATATTATTTACGAATGCTTAAGTAAACCTAAACTAAAATTAGAGTCGTCGTGTTTTATCTGGATACTTAAATGAATAAAGATTTGATAAATCAACTGGTAGAGAGTTATATCAATGGAGATATTGATGATTTCGATTGGAGTATAATCGAAAAAGAAACAAATTCTTCTGCCAAATGTTATTATAATACTATAAAACGCTTGATATTCTCTTTTGAAAATTTTAAGGAAGATTCTATTGAAATAAAGGATTACCTTATTAATTTGCGGAATTATTTGCTGATCTTTCAAACAGATATCTTTGTTAAAGACCATTCGTTGTATGAAAAAAATAATGTAGGCCTTTCTTTCAATACTAATAATAAATTGTACGCTAGCATTGATTTTGACAACGATATAGATACTAAATTTCTACAAGAAGCATTTTTATATAATTCTCCAATCGTAAAGAAGTCTGAAAAGTATAATTTAGATATGCCACCTTATCTGCATCGATTAACAGGATATGATAGTTTTAATTCAGAAGCACAAAAATTGTGCACACTTGGGATTTTGAGAATGCCGGAAGGTTATACTGGCTTGGTTGTATTACCTACAGGATCAGGAAAAAGTATTATTACACAATCTATTGCGTATCAAAAAGATGGGCTTACAGTTGTTGTCGTGCCAACAATATCTCTAGCCCAAGATCAAGAAATTTCAGCAAAAAATACCATACAGTTGCAGTATTTTAACCTACGAGAAATTTTTAGTTATTACAGTGGAATGAGTGATAAGGAGACAATAATCAATGCTATAAATGAGAATAGAGCAAGATTATTGTTTATATCGCCTGAAGCATTGATTCAAAGCCCTGATTTTATTGATGCTATCACAGAAGCTAATAAGAGAAAATATTTAAAGAATTTAATCATAGATGAGGCGCACATAGTTATCGAATGGGGAAGTTATTTTCGTACGGAATATCAAATATTGGAACCATGGCGAAAAAAACTACTAGAGGATAATCCAGATTTGAAAACAATTTTGCTGTCTGCTACAGTCGATATTAATACTAGTAATTTATTAAAGAAGATGTTTTCTGATAACGATAAATGGCTAGAATTTAGATGTGATGAATTAAGAAAAGAGCCAAGATATGCTATAATAAAATGCAAGACATCAGTCGAAAAGAAAAGAAAGATAATAGAACTTGTGTGTAAGTTACCCCATCCCATTATTTTGTATACGCATACACCATATCAAGCAAATGTTATAAAAGAATGGCTAAAAATGGATGGAATATATAATGTAAAAACATATACAGGAGAAACGGATACAGTTGAAAGAAAAAATCTATTAGAGGACTGGAAAAATGATGCATTTGATATAATGGTAGCAACAGCGGCCTTTGGAATGGGGGTTGATAAACCTGACGTTAGAAGCGTTATACATACATTTATCCCAAATAACCCTAATCTATTTTATCAAGAATTAGGAAGGGGTGGAAGAGATCACCTACCATGTCTAAGTGTTATGTGTATTTGTCCAAACGATTTTGATAATATACATTCCACTATGGTTCTTAGCGAAAAAAAGATTATAGGCAGATGGAATACTATGTACCATAGCCCTAAATCAAGTCATATTAAAGATATTATCCATATAGATACAAAACTTAAACCTGATTATAATAAAAATTATATATACGATGAAGCAAATGAAAAGGATGCACAATGGAATGTCTATGTCCTACTCTTATTAAGGAGGTACGATTTAATAGAAATAGTAGGTATGGACTATGATGCTGCAGAAGATCATTATATATTTGCAATAAAGATAAAAGATGATTGTTTAGTTAATCAGACAGAAAGAACTGTTAAAATACTAAAGAATATTAGTTCAAAAGAAAAAAGAAGATTTGAAAAAGATAAGAACATGATGATCAGCAGTATAAATGATTGTGATACAATCTGTATATCCAACTTGTTTACAACAATATATTCAAATGTAGCAGAATATTGTTCTGGCTGTAATTCCCATAAGCATGTTATAGATGAAAGTAAAAATAGATTTGAAATGCATAAAGTAGTAAAGTATATGCATAATAAAAGTAATATATACTCATTATTTACAGATAACTCATTGATAATTACACCAAATAAAAATAAAATAATTTCATTACTGATTGCAAAAGGGGTAAAAAACATCATATCCGAAGAAAAGTTGGTATTTGATGATGATCAGATTTATTCTTCCGAACTCATGATACTAAATTTCAATGAGTTCAGGAGTTTATCAATGGCAAAGCAAGTCTATTATTTAAGCGACGTATGCTTATTTATATACTCTGATAATGAAGACAAGTTTAATGAGCAATTCTCACTTATTGATCGCAGTAATATTGGTAACTTGAGAAAAATACATTTGACAAGTGAAGATTTTTACTTGAATAGTATAAGTAAGAATGTATCTGCATATATAAGTGATAATATATCAGGATTAATAGAAGAAAGGCTAAGTAATGTTTGATAATACTATGAAAACAGAAGCGATTCCAGAAAGAGTTTTTGCTCTTTGTCAGCAGTTGTTGTTATCTGGTCCGCTAAAAGAAGAAGAATTAAGAACAAAATTTGAACCTGAATGCTTTTCTGATAAAACCGCATATTTTGGCATGGTTAGAGATGCTGCTATCCAGCTAGGATTAATTACCAATATCCCTGATGATAATACACTTGAATTGAATGTTGATAAAAAAGAAATTAAGTCATACGAAACTATGCGTATGTATATCAATAGAAACATAAGTAGATTATCTTTAAGCCAATTTTATAGAACAACAAAAGTGTCGATGATAAATAGTTATGACTTATTTAGTGTCGATAAAGATTACCAAAATGTATCTAAAATGCCACTTACACTCAATAAAATGGATGAAAATTTGAACTTGGATGAGGGTTGTATGCGTGCGTGGCGTTTCTGGGCAACGTTTTTAGGTTTTGGGTATTTACATGATATGTTTTTCATGCCAAATGCTTCAAACTTTATTTATGATTGCATACGGAATTCAAACATATCAAAAAATAAAGAGTATCCAATATATGATTTCATACAGCATTTATCACCATCAATTGATATATGTTTATCAGAAAAAGAAAAAAATGAAAGAAGATTGAATTTTGCTGTATCAAATGCCTTTAGAGCACTGCACGATAGAGGAATTATCAAATTAAAATATACAAACGACCGGCAAGATGAATGGAATATGATCGAAATGCCAATGCATGAATTTACATCAATAATAACGGATGTGGTATATCTTGGAGAAAAATAATGAGATTAGAGGTTGCTAAAAATAGAATCACAGAAGTTTTACGTGCAGATACAATGACTACGTCAAAAGGCGATTTCTTTGCTACTCATGTTCCTCTTCAAAATATTGAAATATATACTAAATTTGATCCAAATGATGCAAAAAAGTCAGTAAAATTTAGAAGTAAGGATGTATCGGAAGATTATATTTTTAAAAATATCATTCTTAATCCCGAGGATAAGCATCAATTTATACTTGTTATGGGAGAAAGTGGGGCTGGAAAATCACATTTGATTAGATGGTATAATGCTTGTTTAGAAAATTATGTGAGAGAAAATGAAATTGTATTATTTATACGAAGAAACGATAATACTTTAAAAGGCACTATTAAGCAATTATTGCAACATAATGAAATAAAAGGATTAAATAACAAAGAGCTGTATGAAAGATTACTGAAAGCAACAGCCGTAGTTAGTGAGAGTATGTTGAAAAATGAAATACTTTCAAAATTTAGAATCCATATTCAAGATGATTTAGATACAGACGATACAGATGAAGAACAGCTGACATATACAGATAAAAAACGTCTTATTGCCTTTTTGAAGTATAGCAAAATAGAAGAAAAGCTTAAAGAAATAAATGGACCTATTGATAGAATTTACTCTAAAATAGCCCAGTCGGATAAGGTAATGAGTGATATCAATGCTATGTTTGAGGTTAAGGATTTCAATATTGATGATGATGAAAATATAGATTTATTGAACGACATTATAGCAGATGCGGATAGAGATACGAAAGCATTAGCAAACAAAATTAACACTGATCCTGATTATAAAGAGAAGATAACCAATTATTTAAATTCTTTTTTAGACGAGGTGATTCAAAGCTGCTCAGGATTACAAGCAGGCGATTTTGAAGAAATCTTTATGGAGATAAGGCGAAATTTAAGAAAACAAGGAAAATCCTTAACAATTCTTATAGAAGATATTACTTCATTTACGGGAGTTAATATCGAATTATTAAATGCCTTAACAACAGAACATACTGGACAAGGAAATCAGGATCTATGTAGAATTTCATCGGTTATTGGCATTACATCAGGTTACTTTAAGGATCATTTTAAGGCAAATTATAGAGATAGAACAACTTTATTCGTTTACTTGAAAAATAATATTTTTTCAGAAGAATATCTATATGAGTTTGTTGGCAAATACTTAAATGCCATGTCGGTTAGTAATGATGAGATAGAGGCGTGGGCAAAAGGTGGAGCTTTACCGGAACAATATCCAATTCACAAAATAGATGAAGGTGAGAACTGGGATTATTATGAAATGCCAGATGGTAGAAAATTGAATTTATACCCTTTTACTAAATATGCGATTATAAACCTCTATAACTACAGATTATCAACTGAACAATTAAAAACACCGAGATATATATTGCAATATATAATAGAGCCGGTTGTTCGTGATATTCTGGTTGATCAGGTAGCATTTCCTAATGTGAAAGAATTAGCAAATTATAATGGAAATCCATCAACATTGCTACGATCTAAAATATTTGATTCTCAATCCATCAATAAAGAAGATAAGGAAAGAATGTTCTTATTTATGTGTTTATGGGGGGATGGAAGTGATAAAATTGAGATCAGAAATGATAAAAAATTTATTTCAGGTATATCAGAAGAGGTATATAAAGAATTAAATCTACCGATTTTAGATAATTTGCAAAAAATTAAAATGACTGATGTTTCTGTACACAAATCTGAGGAAGAAGGTAAAAAAGTAGTACAAAGCAATACCATTAAACCGATGAATAGTGAGATTATTAAGAATAATCAGAAAGTTCAAAAAATTATAGCTATTTTGGAAGATTGGCTCAGCGGAGGTATAATAAATGTAGGTACAACTGCTGGTAATGAGGCAATCCTAAGTAGAGCTAGGGATAATATTATAAAATACATACAAAATGCAATAAATTGGCAAATTGAAGGAGTTGCTTTAGATAATTTGAAGAAGGTTAATGATTCTAAATTCTCTTTAATAGGTTTCGAACGGCAAGCAAGAGGTAATTATTTGGTTGAATTGAAAGCAAATAGGCAGACACAGAAGATTGTTGAGGCCTTTGTTCGTTGGGAAGTAGAAGGAAATAATAGTTGGAACTTCGATAATGGAGATTATTATGCATTAGCAGTTGAAACATGGGCTGAACAAATCAAAAGCAGTATTATAGAGGCACTAAATTATAGTAAAGGAAAAAATGTTAATTACAAAAAGTTTGCCATAGCACTTGAGATGTATAGACAACTGATCTTTGGTCAAATAAGAGGTAAATGGAATTTCTACAAGAGTAACACATTCTTTGAGAATGATGTTTGCAATATCAATACTTCTTCTGAACATAGTAGAGAATGGATTTCATTACAAGAACAAATAAAGCGTATATTTGACCAAATTGATCCACGTAAGACAGCTTTACAATGTTATAATCTGATTCAAGGAAAAGGCGGAAATAAGATATATCTTGATAGAACCAAGTTTGATAAAGATTTTACAGAGATAAAAAAGAGCCAATTATCGCTTGAAGACATAAAATATGAAGATGATATAAAAGGTAGAGGAGAGATAAAAGAACAATTCAATAATATTTCAGCAAAGATAAATACAGCATATAATGCCGAAAGAAATAAAATTTTAGCTGAAAGAGACACTATTGAACAGATATTAGGTTGTAATACAATGAATGTAGAGGAAATATCGGACTTATTAGCCAATGCCCAGTCCTTTTATGATGAAGTTGGTAATGCTAAGCTCTATGCAGAATATCCTGCTCTCGATTCAATAAAACGAAATAAAAACAAAATAAGCGAGGCTCTTAGTTCGATTAATGAAATTCTATCAAACAATGACGTTTTTGATAATTTGATATTAATGTCTCATGATCCGCTGAAAGCGATTTCAGGATTTACAAAGTTTATCAAAAAATTGAAGGACGATATAGAACGTATTGATAATCAGATGAAAAAAGAAGAAAATAGAGTAATTGAAGAGACAGGACATACCATACGAGATCCATATCAAGATGAGAGAGATACTATAGATGAATGTGATGTAATGATGCGTAAATTGGGGTAATATTATGATAATTTTGAGTAATACATTGGCAATGAAGGCCAAAAATATAAAACAGTTCTCTTTTAACATGCAAGAAGCCAAGAAGAGTGCTGATCAGAAGAAAATAGATGATAGGTTCTCTGAAATCATAGGAAACATAGGGTCTTGCATCAAACAAGTCTATTTAGTTGTTAATCATTCTGGTTTTGAATGCACAGAGGAAATAAAAGTGCATTTGAAGCACATACTAGATGAAAGTAGATGTATTATTGAGCAACAGCAAGTTTCAAGTCAGAGAATCGCAAATTTACAAAAGGAACTAAAACTAATACAATCTGAGTTAGAAAAGGATTGGCACGAATATTTTATAGAGGAAACATCATCTATAAATGAAATATTGAAACTGGCCCAAAATATATCTAATGTAGATGTAAATAGGATAAGAAATAATATAAGATGCGCAGAATCTTGGTATGAAAATAATGATGTGAAAAAAATTGAAACTTTTATAAGAAGTTTGAGCGAAGCTAAGGACGTTATAAACAAGTTAGAATTAAACGAAGACATCCTTATTTTTCTCAAAAAGATGGTAGATTACGCCGCTACAGTTTCAGATCTTACAGAAGGGGTTTTAACTTGGCTTAAAAAAGAAAAGTTAGAAAATAGAGTTAAAATTTCATTTTAGTCTTGCAAAATATAATTCCTTTCACTATACTTACGTATATACGTAAGTATAGTGAAAGGAATAGAATGAGCTTTTGGTATAGTTTTCCGGCCGTAAAAGGCAAACAAGCAAACAGGGACTATTATATAAGTATGATCCCTCTAAAGATGTTATCCAAGTTATTTCCAGAAGATGAAGAACATATATCTCCCGAATATAGAGCCCAAAGAAAATTGAATTTAGCAAGAATCCCAATCATAGCAGATTATATTATCAAAAATAGAAGTAGTTATGTGTTTTCAGCTTTAGCTGCATCTATTGATGGAGATTTTCATTTTGAAAATAGCGATATATCAGAATTAGGCGTATTGAATATATCAATGGATGCAATCTTCTTAATAAATGATGGACAGCATAGAAAGGCAGCGTTACTTAATGCGATTAAAGAAGATGAAACTTTATTGGACGAGACTATTCCTATAGTATTTTTTGAAGATACGGGTTTATCTAGAAGCCAACAAATGTTTACAGACCTTAATAAGTATGCTGTTAAAACTTCAAATTCTATTGCTGAATTATATGATTCACGCGATAAATTAGCGGTATCTACCAGAAATGTGATATCTCAAATTGACTTTCTAAATAGGTATACAGATAAAGAAAAAGATAATTTAGGTAAATTTTCATCTAATTTATTCACATTAAATACATTTTATATGGCTAATAAAGCCATTTATTCTTCATTAAAAGATAAAGATCAGCTCGATAATTTTTTATATAAGTATTGGAATTCTGTTTCATTAAATATGCAACCATGGGTGGATTTAGAGAATGGTCATATAACCAAAACCTCTTTAAGAGAGAATTTTATAGCAACGCAAGGAATAGTTATACAAGCTCTGGGTAAACTTGGAGCATATTATGCAAATGGCAAGTATGAAAGTATAGAACGTATTGATAAATTGAAATATATAGATTGGAACAGATCTGCAACATCGTGGAAAAATAGAGCTATAAAGAGTAATGGAAGAATTATAGCTAATACGAAAGCAGTTTTGCTTGTATCGAACTTAATAAAACAAAAACTGGGAATTAAGCTATCAAATGATGAACAGGCAGCTGAAAATATGTTTAAAAGTCAGGAGAATGTAAATGAGGGAAGCGTCATTGAGAGATAAAATTGAAGGCCTGATGGAAACGGTAAGGAATTTGTATTTAGCCGATGATATACCTTGGGTTATCGGATATTCAGGAGGAAAGGATAGCACAGCCACTTTGCAGTTGGTCTGGCTTGCAATTTCTCATTTACCGGAAGAAAAGAGAAAAAAGACTATACATATAATTAATACAGATACATTAGTTGAATCTCCGATTGTAGCAAAATGGGTGGAAAAATCATTAAATCAAATGGATACTGTAGCAAAAGCTACAAATCTGCCTTTCATTACACATAGACTAACTCCTGAAATTAATAACACATTTTGGGTAAATCTATTAGGAAAAGGGTATCCATTCCCTCGCCGAAAATATAGATGGTGCACGGATAGATTAAAAATTCAACCTGTTAATAATTTTATTAGAAATAAAATATCTGAGCACGGAGAAATTATCTTGGTGATTGGCACGAGAAAGGCAGAAAGTGCCAGAAGAGCTAAAACAATGGCATATTATGAGAAAAAACGTGTAAGAGAATTATTAAGTCCAAACCCGACATTGGTTAATGAATTGGTATTTTCGCCTCTTGAGAATTGGTCTAATGACGATGTATGGATATTTTTGATGCAATATTCAAATCCTTGGGGATACTCCAACAATGATTTGCTAACTCTGTATAAGGGAGCAACTGTGGATAATGAATGTCCATTAATGACGGAAAAAGATTTACCTAGTTGCGGAAAAAGTAGATTTGGTTGTTGGGTATGTACGATGGTGGAGAAAGATAAGTCCATGGAGGCAATGGTCGCTAATGACTTGGAAAAGATATGGATGACACCATTGCTTGAATTTAGAAATGAGTTTGGAAATTTAGATGAAGACAGAAATAGAAGAGAATTTAGGCGTATGAATGGAGAAATTCAAGGTAGCCATGGTCATTTGTTTCATGGACCCTATAAAAAGGAGATCAGAGAAAAGTGGCTTACAAAACTATTAGAAATACAAACTGAAATCAGAACTAATGGACCCGAAGAATTCAAGGATTATGAGACTATTTCGCTTCCAGAATTAAGGTGTATACGTAGAATATGGGTAAATGAAAAGCATGAATTTGATGATAGCTTACCAAGAATATATAAAAAAGTAACGGGTAAAGATTTTGATGACCCTACATGGATATGTGTAAATAATTACGGTAAAGAGGAATGGGATATTTTGAAGGAAACTTGCCAAGAATTATATCCTAACGAAGAATTACTTTTTGAAACCATGTATACATTGTTAGATATTGAGAATAAATCTGTTAATTTGAATGAAAGAAAAGGTCTTATGTCAAAAATAGAGACTAGTATAGATAAGACTTTTTACAAAAATGAACAGGACGCAACGGAATACTATGCAAAAAAGATCGCTAGAAAGAAAGAAATGGGCGGAAAATATAATGATAAATTTTTTGATGATGAAGCATTAGATGCTGCACAATTAGAGGAGAATGAGGCTATATGATAATAAAAAAGTTAATATTACATAATTTTGGTGTTTACGCAGGAACAAATACTTTTATATTTAATTCATCCAAACCTGTTGTGCTAATTGGTGGAATGAATGGAAGAGGAAAAACAACGTTTCTTGAGGCAATATTATTATCACTGTATGGTTCGAATTCGTCTGCCTACAAAGAGAGTGATTGCGATACTTTCGGTAGTTATCTAAAATCATATATTAATATGAACGATAAAACGGGAAAAAGTTATGTGGAATTAGAGTTCTCCACCTCCATGAATAATGGAGATGAATTCATCGTAAAGCGTGAATGGTCAAAAGCAAATAGGGTACAAGAGACTGTTTCTGTATGGAAGAATGGTGCATATGATGACTTCCTAGCAACAAATTGGGGAATGTATATAGAAACGCTATTACCAAGTGCTTTATCGAATTTCTTCTTTTTTGATGGTGAAAAGATAGCTGAATTGGTCATCAATGATGCGGATAATAGTAAAATTAAAGAATCCATAAAATCAATGCTAGGTATAACGGTTTTAGAGCAATTGAAGAAAGACATTCAAAAGAGATTAAATAAAGATAAAAAATATTGTGCTGAGAACGATAATTCATCAGATTTGGAAAAATTAAGAAATGAAAAGGAATATTTAGAAACAAGTTTGACTAAAATCGATGAATTAATAGCAAGTCTTCAAAATAATATGATTGAGAACAATAAAAAGTTAGAAAAAGCTAAAAATGCATATTTAACAAAGGGTGGTATTGTTGAAGAAAAAAGAAAAGAAATATATAAAGAAAAATCAGAAGTGAAGGCCTTAATGCTGCATAATGAGGATAATTTGATAGAAGCAGCATCATCTGAATTACCATTGATCATGGTAAAAGATTTACTGGATAAAATTGCACAGAAATCCAATGATGAACATAGGAGAAATATATTATCTCAATCAATTAATGTTATAAATGAATTGTACGACAAATATAAAATAGAGAGAGAAGAAAGTTCATATATTGAGGATTTTTTGCAGTTTATGAAAGTTAAAACTTGTGTTAATGGAGATTCAATTTATAGCATCTCGTCAAATTGTTTATATCAGATATCTAATTTGCTAAGTGAAAAATTGAGTAATAAGCTAAAGCTGACTCAAGAAACACTAGATGAGCAAAAATTATTAAGAAAAAAGATCGATAAGTTGGACAATTACATCACGATTGATACAAATAACGAAGAGATTAAAAGATTATATAGTAAAATTGAGAATATTAGTAAACAATGCATTGAAGATGAAACTAAATTAAGATCGTTACAGCAGGAAAAAACAGTTATTAATGGTAAGTATATAAAAACTTTATCAGAATATAACAAAAATGTTGAAAGCGTACTGCAAAAAATGGAAACAACAGATGATATTAGCAGAAGAGCAAAGTATTCTAATATAATACTAAATGTACTAAATGAATTCATTATAAAATTGCAAAGCAGCAAAATCAAAAAATTGGCAGAGACAATTACAAATTGCTATAAGTTATTGGCAAATAAGAAAAATTTAATAGATAGTATAAAAATGGATGCAAATACGCTTGAGCTAACATATCTAAATAATGAGGGAGTAATTGTGCCTAGAAGTTCGTTATCTGCTGGTGAAAGGCAACTAATGATAATATCTGTTTTGTGGGCATTAGCAATTTGCTCAATGAAGAAATTACCTGTGATAATTGATACCCCATTAGCAAGGTTAGATACTCAACACAGGGAAGCACTTTTAAAGGTTTATTTTCCAAAAGCTAGCGAACAAACAATTATATTATCAACAGATACAGAAATTACAAAAAATGCGTATGATATATTGAAGGAAAGCATAGGAAATGAGTTTACTTTAATATACAATGAAAAACGCAGAAGCACAACAGTTCACCAAGGGTATTTTTTTAAGGATGTAGCATGATTATCAAGCAAATTAGATTGTCACAACACTCAAAGGACCAGCTTTCTAGGTTGAAAGGAAAGACTGGTATCAAAAATTGGAATATACTTTGCAGATGGGCACTTTGCTATTCATTAAAGGAAAAAACAATCCCTACGGATATAAACATTCCATCAGATAGTAATTTGGAAATGTCTTGGTTCACTTTTGGTGGAGAATTTAGTGAAATATATGAGATCCTGATAAAAACATGGTGCTCAGAAGTTGGTTTGCCTACTGATGAAGCCACAGTTTCGAAGTATTTTCGTCTGAATTTAGAGAGAGGAATATCATATCTAAATGGTACTGGATTGATAAAGTCATTGGATGATATGTTGAATTTGGCAATAAGAGAAAAGAAATGAGTTCATATTTAGATTATAATGCAACAACACCAATAGATTCCAGAGTTTTAATGTTTATGACTGAAGTCTATAACAATGTTATTGGAAACGCAGATAGTAGAACACATGATTTTGGGCAAAATGCACGCCAAGTAGTTGAAAATGCAAGACAAGAAGTTGCAAGTTTACTTAATGTGAACAAAGATGAAGTATTTTTCACAAGTGGAGCTACAGAAAGTAATAATATAGCCATACAGGGGCTGGCTGAATATGGATTAAAAAATAACAAGACACATATTATTACTACGGCTATAGAACATAAATCTATATTAAATACTTTTGAAATTATGAAACAAAAAGGTTTTGTTGTTGATATTGTATATCCGGAAAGCAATGGAAGAATTCTGAGTGAACATGTATTAAATAAAGTAACAAACAATACTCTGCTTGTAAGTGTAATGCATGTTAATAATGAAACCGGTATCATACAGCCAGTTGATGAAATAGGAAAAGAATTAAAAAAGAAGAAAATCTTATTCCATGTAGATGCAACACAAAGTTGTGGAAAGCTAGTAGAGGAGGTACGCTCTTTAGAATATGATATGCTTTCTTTTAGTGCTCATAAATTTAATGGGCCTCAAGGAGTCGGGGCTTTAGTACTCCATAAAGCTAACTATAAGTATCCTCCAATACAAAATGTATATGGTGGAGGGCAGCAGGAAAACTCTTTCCGTCCTGGAACACTGCCTGTTGCTTTAATCGCAGGTATTGGGAAGACATGTTTAATAGCGCAAAATAATTATAAAAGTGATCACCAATTATGTGCAAAAATTAAAAATAATATAATAGAACAGTTAAATAACTCAGGTCTCAAATATGAAGTAAATGGAGATCAAAGATTTTGTGTTGATAGTACACTCAATTTGAGCTTCAATGGGATTAATGCCGAAGCTTTAATGTTAGCTGGTAAAGAATATTGTTCTATTTCTAATGGATCTGCGTGTACATCAAAGAGTTACGCAAGAAGCTATGTTTTAGAGGCTATGAAATTAGAAAATGACAAAATTGATAGCTCAGTAAGATTGAGTTGGGGAAGAGGTTCAGATTGTGATGAAATATCAGTAAATTTTTCTAAATTAATCCAAAAGGCAAAATCATTATTGTAACGTGGATCTAAAAGGAAAATAATGGCCGTAATAGTTTTAATAGTCATAGGGATTGTTGTTTGGATGATGTTCGGAAGCAGTAGTTCTGAGCCAAAGCAAACAATACAGCATCGCCAGAAAAAAGCAGACAAGGAATTTGAAGATATGTATTTCAACGGTGCTTCTGGCGATGATATTGATGACTTTTAGCCCCATTAAATCTCCACGGCGCTGTATTGTCCGTTGTAGCTTTTGACGACGGCGTATTTCATGCGATTCATGTTTTGAAACACAACCAGCCAGGTAAAATCGTCCTTAAAGGTCAGCTCGGCCCTGTTTTGCGAATAACCGAAGGAAAGACCTTTGGAAACAAGTTGTAAAAATGCGATTTCTATCGGGTTCATTATGCCGCCTCCTGAAGTTGTTGTGTTTGCTTAATCATCTAGTCAACCTGCTCTTTGCTGCAACTCTGAGCCTAAAGCAGGTTTTCCAGTTGAGATATCAGCTGTTCAGCACAAAATAGCTTATTTTGCAAGCGTGAATTTTCTAGTTCACTGAAGAAGTGCTTGGAATTTTGAATTTCTCAAGTATTTCAGCAAGTACATCGATTGCATCATTGTTGTTTTCATTCATTTCAGTTGAAATTTTTGCCGTAATTGGTTTATCCTGCGGTATTTCTTGAGATTGCGAAATTTGGGAAACTTCTGCTTTCTCAAAACTTTCAAAAGATTGCTGTTCTATCTTATCAATTTGTTCTTTAGAATAACCAAGATTTTGAAGAAAGAGACCAAGTTTACTAGCCTTCAAATCACTGCCAAGTAGTTTGCTATGTAACTCGCTTGTTTTTCTTTCCAACGTTTCTATACGGATTTTAGCCGATTCCAACTCATGCTGGGCATCTTTGAAACTCATTTCATAATATTCCTTATTGTTTCTTAAGAGCTTTTTATCAATATTATTCATATTAGCTATAATTGGAGTAAATGGTTTTCCCGAATAAAGCAAATGACGGCGTCCTTGCTTATCATAGCCCAATTGTAAATATTCCAGCTTAACAAGTTTAGCGATTGCCTTTCTAGCGGTATCAGGCTGAACGTCAATACATTTGGCGATGTTTTTATTATCTCCGAAGAATGTCGGATGTTTTGGATTTTTAGTGCGATAGATAACTAATTGTATGATTAATCTTTCTGTAACAGACAATTCTGCTTTACTTCTACTCATATTGTTTCCTTTAATAAATTCCTATAATTATTTATCAGGGAAAATAAGGCTTTGGCATTTATATCCGCCCCCTTGGCATCTATATCCGGATTTTTGAGGTTTTTGGCACGTATATCCGGTTTGGGAGGCATTTATATCCGCCTTTTAATTTTCAAACCCCTTATGAAATAAGGGCTAAAGGGTAATTTTTTGCGCCTATAATATAATTAAAATAGAAAGAAAATATATATTATAATAGAGCAATTTTTGTCTGGAATTAAAATAGAAAACCAAAGTAATTTCCTGATGAATTAAGGATAACTGATTCGGATAACTTAAAGCAAAAATAAAATCCGCAATTACTAAAGAAAATAATATTGATGAGAAATGACTCGTATAAATTCAGAAGGTCAGATTAACGGATAACAAAATCAAAGGAAAAACGGAAATTCGGTGGGGCGAGGCTTTTCGCTGGGCGGATATAACAAAAAGCAGCACACTGGGACATGCCGCCCTTTTGATGAAATTTATATTGAAACAATACGAGCAGAAATCTGCTACATTTGTATTTATCTTGATTTTGCCGCAATGTCTTCCCAAATAAGCATCCATCTCCTCACAATTTTCAAAAAATTTATAACCTCTGTGGCTAGCAATCGTTTCAATCAATACTTTCATAGCAATTCCTTGCTCTGTATATGAATATTTATGAATTATAAACAAAATAGGAACAAAGACAAAAGTGTGTTTATTGTACTTTTTAATTTTTTTTCATAGCGCTCAATGCTTTGTTTTTTTAATAATACTATATTTTTTATAGCAATAAAGAAAATTCTTCATACTTGTTTTTTTATACCAATTTTTTAATATATAGAAAAGAACAAGGAACAGCAAATGAATCGTAGAGAGTTTTTGAAATATGCAGGGATTGCAACACTTTTGGTTGCTATGCCGAAAGCGGCAACTGCAACCTTATTAAAAGGAACAAGAGATATGAAACAAATTTTTGAACCATTGACGTGGAATAACTTAAAACTTAAAAACCGTTTGCTACGCTCGGCAACGTGGGAAGGTATTGCCGCTCCAAACGGTGCGATTTCAAATAAAGCTTATGAGATATATGAAGAACTCGCCAAAGGCGGTGTCGGCGGCATTATTACAGGTTTTACATCCGTTTCCGCTAATGATTTTTATTTTGGCGGCATGATGCGGCTTTGTAGCGATGATTTGATACCACAATATCAAAAATTGACCGAAATTGCCCACAGGCAAAATTGTCCGATTATCGCACAACTGGCACTCGGTGCTTATTACCGCACGAACACACAAGGTAAACTTGAACAAGTTGAGCCAGATGATATGAGTGTCAAAGAAATTGAAGAGGTCATACATTTATTCTCTCTTGCTACAAAACGTGCCAAAGAGGCGCATTTTGACGGAGTGCAGATACATGCGGCGCATTTCTTTTTCTTGAGCCGATTTATCAGTCCGGCTGTTAACCATCGCCAAGATGAATATGGCGGAAGCGTCAAAAACAGAGCAAAGATATTGCTTAAAATCTTGCAGGAAATCAAACATCAAGCACCTGATTTGCATATTACTATCAAAATCAATTCAAGTGATTTTGCCCACAATGGTTTAGATGAAAAAGAAAGCATGGAAATTTGTATGCTTCTTGCTAAAGCCGGTATTGATTCCATAGAGGTTAGCGGCAACGGCACATCTGTTCAGGGGATAAAAGCGTATGTTGATGAGGGATACTTTGCCGATTTTGCCGCTAAACTTGCAGAAAAGATAGATATTCCGGTTTATGTGGTCGGCGGTTGGCGGGCAAAAGATACGATGGAAAAAGTATTAAAACAAACAAAACTTGCCGCTTTATCCCTTTCGCGCCCGTTATTACGTGAGCCGGATTTACCAAACAAATTTAAGAAAGGTGAAAGTGAGGTTTCAAAATGCGTTTCTTGCAATGCCTGTTATTCATCGCAATTTCATCGCTGTATATTTCGGAGAGCCTAGCCATGACCGAGATTGAAGTTCCAACCAAACGCGGCACGGTTTTAAACGGCGTGCTTTTTGATACACCCAAAGCCGATACGGTTGTTATTGCCATCACCGGTGTGCACGGCAATTTTTATTCCAATCCGTTTTATTATAATTTCGGTGATACGTTTAACGCTGGCGGTATGGATTTTATTTATGCCCAGACCAATGATGCTTTTAATCAAATCCGCACATATAATACCAAAACAGGTAAAGAAGAAATTATCGGCTCCCGGTATGAGGATTTTCATTGGACAGATGAAGATATTGAGGCTTATTTGGATTTTGCTTTAACCAAAGGTTATAAGCATATCATTTTAGCCGGACATTCTTTGGGAGCTAACAAAGTGGTATATTATCTTTCAAGACACAATGATAAGCGAGTGGAACATTTTATTTTATTAAGTCCGGCAAATCTGAAGTTTTTAACGCAAGTGGTTACAGATAAAGAAAAGGACATTATCAAAAAGCAAGTGGCTCAAGGTGACGGACAAAAGATGTTGCCGTTTGAATTTTTGGGGTGGCTTCCTTGCGTGGCTGATACGGCATATCAATGGATGTTTGATAATTTTTTGGATAATTTCCACACAGAGGAGAATGGCGATTTTTCGCAAGTCAACAAAGTTAAGCATAGCGGTGCGCTTTTAATCGGAACGTATGATAATTTTGCGTTTGGTGAGCCGATGGCTTTTTTGAAAAATATCAATAACCATTTTGCAAAACCTGAAAGCAATCAATTGATTTTTATTGAAAAGACCGGACATACCTATCAGCAAAAGGAACAAGAAACCGCAGATAAACTCCTGCAACTTGTTAAAGATTGGAGAACAAACTGATGCCTTTTATGATATGTAAATTAAGTCCGAAGCTGACATTAAAACAGGAAACCGAATTAAAATCGCGCTTGGGCAAAGCCATAGAACTGGTCGCCGGATTAAGCGAACAAGTGCTGCTGATAGGAATTGAGGATAATTATCGCTTTTATTTGCGCGGCAGTAAAGAAAAGCCGGTGGCATTAATTGAAATCAGCATTTTTGCCAATCCGCGCCATTATGGCTATGAAGCTCTAACTAAGGAAATAACCGCTATTACTCATGAGGTATTAAACATTGAAGAAAATCGCATTTATATTAAGTATGATGATATTGTGGCATGGGGTGTCGGCGGGAGCACCTTTGACCTCTACGGGGGATAAAACGGCTATGGATAAAGTTATCATTACCACATTTACTGACCCGATGATGGGGCTTTCGTATGAAACAGAGCCGGTGTTTCGTCAGCTTGAAATACACTTTGGGGGTAGAATAGAATTTAAGTATAATATGTCGCTGTTGGTAGATGATGTGTATCGTTTTACCAACCCCGATGATTTAAACGTAAGCAAGGAATATGCACTCTCACGCTATTTGCCGGAATTAGCAAGGATTTATGAACAAGAAGAAGCTATTTCCGGTATGCCGGTCAATATGCAAAATTTCAAACTTTTTTCAACGGAATATACATCATCGGAGCCGCTTAACCTTGCCTATAAGGCTGCTCAGTTGACCGATAAAAGCACAGCTGATTTGTTTTTATATAATCTTCGCTTCGCAACCATTGCGGAATGTCTGCCGACAACACATTTAGAGGAAATTATAAAAGTTGTT
Organism: Alphaproteobacteria bacterium; assembly: GCA_017467515.1. GTDB lineage: Bacteria > Pseudomonadota > Alphaproteobacteria > RF32 > CAG-239 > Scatocola. The sequence goes on along the minus strand of JAFUSU010000005.1, from coordinate 34,102 downwards.
CGGAAAACAAAAATTGATGAAGAGAAGTTTTTACATTATTACCAAAACGGGGAAGCAAAAGCAGCTTTAATCAAAGATTTGGAACATACAAGAGAACTTCAGATTTATACGCTTCCGGCGTATCTTATCACTTATCGGGATAAATCGGTTTTGGTAAAACGGCTTATCGGTTATGAGACATTTGTGCAAATTATTGATGAGTTGACTAAAGGGAAAATTAAGCCCGAAAAGCCTGAAAAAACTTTGGATAACTCGAAAGAATTGATAGATAAACATCCGCTTATTTCGCCGATTGAAATTAAAACCGCTTTTGATTTTAAGAACCTTGATGAAGTCAAAGACTTTATAGAGCCGCTTATTAAACAAGGCTTTATCACAATTATTGAGGTTTATCACGGATGGTTTATTAAAAAGCTTGAAAAATAGTAAAAACGGCATTACTCTGTTTTTTATAGTAACAAAGGAAAAAAGATGAAAGTAAAAAAACTGCCGACAAGCAAAAACATTTATCATACCGAATGTCCGATTTTGTATGCCATGGATATTATCGGGCAAAAGTGGAAATTGCCGATTATGTGGTATATCGGAGCGACAGAGGTTATCCGCTATAAAGAGTTACAGCGCAAAGTTATCGGTATTACGCCGACAATGCTGACCAAATGCCTTAAAGAACTGGAAAATGATGACTTAGTCAAACGCAAGCAATATAACACCATTCCGCCGGCTGTGGAATATTCACTGACCGAAAGCGGTAAAGAAATGATAACCGCTTTAGAACCGCTCTACAAATGGGCAGAAAAACAAATGAATTTTTAGAAATGAAATCATATTAACCTAACGCCGAGTTAACCGCTCGGCTTTTTATCTCAAGCGGCTGGTAATCGTTTCAATCAGCACTTTCATAGCAAATCCTTATACTTTATAAGGGTATTTATTCGGTAAAAATTCTTGACAATTCGGTAATATTAGCTAAAATAAAAGATAATTAAAGAACATTAAAGAATATTAAAGAATATCGGAGAAAATAATGATTAATCTGAAGAATGTGTCTATCACACCGGAAATCCTGAATATTATAGCGGAAGTTGATGAGTTTAAGGGCTCTTGGAACAGTTCGGAACAATCTCCCGATAAGTATAAACACCTCAAAAAGGTAGCAACAATAGAGTCAATCGGTTCCTCCAATCGTATAGAGGGTAATACTTTGACCGATAAACAGGTTGAAACGATTTTGAGCAATATCAAAAAACAATCTTTTGCCACACGTGATGAGCAAGAAGTTGCCGGATATGCCGAATTGATGGAAGATATTTTTGAAAACTATGAAGTCATCCCTTTTAATGAAAATCATATTAAGCAGCTTCACAAGATTTTATTGTCTTATTCCGATAAAGATGAGCGGCATCGTGGCGAATATAAAACACTTGCCAACAGTGTGGCGGCTTTTGATGCCAATGGCAAAGAGATAGGTATTGTGTTTGAAACTGCAACGCCATTTGAAACACCGGCAAAAATGCGTGAATTAGTGCAAGAGACCAAAGAACAAATGGAAGATAGACTTATTCATCCGTTGATTGCAATCGGTTTATTTGTGGTGCATTTTTTAGCCATTCACCCGTTTCAAGATGGAAATGGCAGAATGTCACGAGCCTTGACAACCTTGTTGCTCTTGCAAAATGGTTATTTATATGTACCGTACAGTTCAATGGAAAGCATTATAGAAGAAAACAAAGCCTCATATTATCAAGCGTTGCGTAATAGTCAAAAGACTTTTAAGACAAGTGATATCCGTTATGATTATTGGCTTAATTTCTTTTTACGCACAGTTCAAAAGCAAGTTCGGAGATTAAAACAAAAGATGAGCCAAACCGCAACCGGATTAGGTTTGACGGAAAGCAAAATTATAAGCCTGTTTGATAGTAAAAATCAATGGACAACTCCGGAAATTGCTGACACTTTGAACATGAATATTGCAACTGTTAAAAAAGCCATCGGAGAAATGGTTAAAAAGAATTATTTAACCAAAAATGGCTCAACCCGTGGGGCTTGGTATGAAAAGAAATAAGGAGAAAACGATGAAACACTTAATAATAGGTTTGGCTATAGGATTAACTCTAGGACTTGTGTGTTCAGCTTATGCAATAACCAAAAGAAGTATAAATGCCGAACCATTCACGATGGTAATGTCGGAAAGAAATTTTATCAATACCACAAAAGTTACGACTGAAGACGGAACTTATCGTATTTTTACCATAGAAGGAATCGATAAGCAAGGTGGTGTCGGTATTACGGCGGTAAAAATTGAATAATTTTTTCCGAATCAACCTGTTGAATTTAAAAGAATTTATAACCTTTGCGGCTAGTAATCGTTTCAATCAGCACTTTCATAGCAAATCCTTATACTTTATAAGAATATTTATTCGGTAGATTTAGTAGCTAAAAATAAATCACTTAAACACAGAAGATAGCATTTTTTCTGGGGTTTGTATTTGATCGGCTGTTATAATTCTGAAATATAGTTTGTTGTAACAAAATTTTCACAAAATTTGACAAAAACCTCTTGCATCACCATCAAAAATATGATATATTGACTTACATAAAAGAATTAAAGATAAACAATTATGAAAAAATTTTTTATTTTAGCAGTTTATGCCGCACTTGGTATACTGCTGTTTGCGTTAGTCCGTGAGAGTTATGGACCAGATTATATTGGAAAGGTCCGGTTTAAGAAGATGATATACCAGCGAGAAGTAGGGGCGTCAAGTCCCTATGCGTGGGTCGAAATCATTGAGAACAAGACCATGAACAATCGAGGCATCCATACTTCAAAAGATGGTTGTCGTGCGAACGTACCCGTCTCAGGAAGAGCTGATTATGAGGAGGGAAAAGTATATTACATCTATGAAGGGAAGTATTTTTATTTAACAGAAACCCCACAGTCAAGGATTACCGCTCGTTTTTGCCTTGCGATTGTATTATTAATTGTAGATGGAGTGCTAATTATCCCGCTAATTATCCCAGTCTTAAAAAGACGCCGCTAAATGCGGCGTTTTTTTGTACATGCATAAATTATGATTTAAATACCGAAGAGAGCATTTTTTCTAAGGTTTTGCCTTCGGATTTACCATCATAAATTACTTGTCCCTGTTCTAAAATATATGCCCAGTCGGTTAAAGGAAGCAGGGTTTTAAGGTTATGTTCCACAATCACAAAAGCTGTTCCTAATACCTCTTTCAGTTCTTTTATCTTGTGAAACGTGTCAGATGTCAGCTTGGGGGCTAAACCGATTGACGGCTCATCCATAAACACCATGCGCGGTTTGTTTATCAATCCGCGGGCAAGGGCAACCATTTGTTGCTGACCGCCGGAAAGATTACCGGCTAAATCCTCCAGACGGGGTTTCAAGTCGGGGAAATGTGTTAAGATTTCATCCAAACGCTCGGGAAAAGTTGACCTGTCTTTCCAGAAATGCGTTGCCAGCTCAAGGTTTTCCATCACTGTCATATTGCGGAAAACGCGCTTTCCTTGCGGCACGCAGAAAATCCCTTGTTCAACAAAAGATTGCGGTGAAGCAGTAATTTTTTTACCATCAAGTAAAATATCTCCAGCCATAGGTTTTAGTAAGCCGTATGCTGTTTTAAGAAGTGTTGACTTTCCGGCACCGTTTGCCCCCATAATCACGGTGATTGTGTTGTCTTTCAAAGTGACGGAAACATCATTTAACACAACCTTTTTATTATATCCTGCTTTTATGTTCTTCAGTTCTAGCATATTTAGTCCTTAAAAGGTATTAACTTATCATCTATAATTGTAAGCAATTTAGAAGGAATATAAATTAATCCTCCATTCTTAATAATTTTTTCGTTGTAAATCGTTGGGATATTGTTATCTTTATTCAAAAATGATGCAATGGCCTGTTTATCTAATGTTTGAGTATTTTCAAAAGCATGAACAATCGCATTAAAGGAAACATAACCGACTGTTGCTCCAAAGAGATAATTTTCATCATTATATTTTGCGTTATAGGTGCTTAAAAAAGAATTTTCAGGAATAGCAGGAGAGCCGAAAACACTTCCCTCATAAAGGTGTTTATTAGCAATATTAAGCCCTAAATCTAAACCTGTAATAATTATGTCTTCGCCATTAATTTGTTTCAGCTGCTTTGTTAAAATATCAGCTTCGGGTGCAAAAGCCCCAATAATATAGGCTTCAGCTTCAAAAGATTGGGCTTTAACAATATCTGTTCTAAAGTCAGTTTGCCCGAAATTAAAGTTTGTTTCTCTATATTCAATTTCTCGTTCCTCAAGCAGGTGTTTCAAAATATCCGTTCCACCAATAAAACCTGTTTGGTTAACCGTAAATAAATAAACTTTTTTTATGCCTTTATGTGCAAGATAGTCTGCTATAAGACGAGCTTCTTCTCGCATATCAGCATAAACGTTATAGTTATATTCATCCGTTACATATTGCGGAAACCAAGATTGCCCAAAGTGAATGATTTTGTTTGCTGTAGCCATTGGTCCAACAATATTAGCGGCAGGGTCAAATATTGTAATAATAGCATCTACTTTATCAACATTTATCATTTTTTGTGCAATATGTTGAATATTTTTGTTAGCATTTGAAGAATCTTCAAATACAAGCTCATACTTATTTTTAAAGTCTGTTGGTAAATTTTCTTGAGCTAGTATCAGACCTTGCTTTTCACTATTTCCCCAAACTGCTAAATCTCCGCTTAACGGCAATATGGCACCGATTTTAATGACAGGTTTATTATCCGTATTTGCTTGCGTTTCTTCTTTTTTATTATCACAAGCGGTGAGGGCTAAAACCATACATAAACTCAATAACCACTTTTTCATACTTTACTCCTCCACTACGACCGGTTCCCCATTGATAATTTTTTTTATAACCGGTTGACCGTTTAAGATACCATCAGGCTCGGTTGTAATTTTACCGATAGCGGTTATCTGTCCGGCGCTGTTATTTTGGATATAATCAATAACCTTTTCTCTATCCGTTACCCCTGCACCCTCATAGCCAAAGGTTATCATCTGCAAAATGAAATCCATATATTCGGCATAATTAGTCGTCGCTGTGCCTGTTTTGGCTTGATAACGAGTGACAAAATCATCAGTTGCCGGAGCGGCATCAACATACCATAAACCTTCTGCTAATTCTCTGTTTTGCAGATAAGTAAAACTCTCTATGCCCGTCACCGGAATATTTATGCCGGACTCTCGGTATTGTTTCATAAATATATCAATGGTCGGCATGGCTAATTGCACCAAGATATAATCTGGCTCATTCTCTTTAATTTTGTAGAGCATAATGCGAAAGTCTTTCTCATCTGCGTTGACGTGAAATGTTTGCCCGATTTTGATTTGTTTATCTTGCGCAGCTCTTTCTTCAAAATAATCAACCATAGATTGCTGACCGGTGGCGTTAACCACAATGATATCAACTTTTTCAGCGCCTTCTTTTAAGAGCTTTTTATACATAACGTCTGCTTCTCCGGCCGGATTTGACGATGTAATCAGGTTATAAAATCCTTTGCTTACTGCAGGATCGGTAGCAACAGAAAAATGAATAACTTTGTTTTGTTCTGCAGTTGGTGATGTGACTGCTCCGAAATTTGACATCACACTTATTAAAACATCAACTTTATCGGCATTAATCAGCTTTTGAGTTAGAATTGCCTGTTTAGATAAAACATACTGATTATCTTCAAAAATGACTTTATAATCAAATTTATGCGATTTTTTGTTAAATTCAGCAAAAAACATTTCGGCATCTTTTTGGGCGGCATCACCGAAAGCGGCACCATCGCCGCTTAACGGATACATAGCCCCGATTTTGATGACAGGCTTGCTGTCGGCTTGTGCGGTTTCTTTTTTATTATCACAAGCGGTGAGGGCTAAAACCATACATAAACTTAAAAGAAATTTTTTCATTTTGTTATTCCTCGTAAACAACTATTTTCCCGTCTTTAACAATGCTAGTCTGACCTTTTGAGTGGAACTGACCTTTAGCATCAAGCGCATATTTTCCAATGATACCGGAATAATTTTTCTTTTTCAACAAATAACTCGACACCTCATCTGAAGATGGAATTTTATTTGTTGCTCCGGCATTTTCAAAAGCTTCAACCACAATTTGGCCGGAATCATACAAATAGGTGGCATAAGCAGCGTTTTGCCCGTCTAATCCCCAAGCCTTCTGATATTCGGCAGGTGTTAAAATAGAGCCGACATTATAATAGCCTTCATACAACGCATAATCGGTTGTCATCGGTAATCCGTCATTATAAGCAATAATTTTATCAACTTTTTGTCGTTTAATTTCCGTGGTTAAAATATCTGCTTCCGGCTCAAAAGCATAGATAAAGACAGCTTGCGACGGTGAATTCTTAATTTTGAAAACCAAGGTTGAAAAATCCCGTTCCTCTTTATTAAAACGATGGACAATGTACTCAATCCCTTTTGCTTTTAACATTTCTTGCAAAGGATATAAAAGTTGGTCAGCGGCCCCGATATTTTGATAAACCAAATCAACATTCTTAATGTTCATTTTTTCAAAGAAGTTAATAACTGCTTCATTCTCGGCTTCATAGGTCAGAAAATTTTGAAAATTGTACTTGCTTTGTAAAATATCTTCCCCGAAACCGGTCATAAAATTGATGATCTTGTGTCTTGCGGCAAGTGGCGCAACAACGCGGTTTGCAGTTGAAAAGTAGGAGAAAATAACATTAACTTTATCAGAGAAAATATATTTATTAGCAATGTTATTAACAAGCTTCGGGTCCATCTGATCATTTTCTACCAATAACTCATAGTAATACTTATTATCAGGGTTTGTATTAGCATCACTAATCGAGGCGGCTAATGCTTTATGTGCGGCATTTCCGATAGAAGCCATATTTCCGCTCAACGGAAAAGAAGCTCCGATTTTAATGACAGGTTTGCTATTTGCTTGTGCGGTTTCTTTTTTATTATCACAAGCCGTGAGCGCTAAGACCATACATAAACTCAATAACCACTTTTTCATATTTTTACTCCATTACCTCTACAATCGGTTGATACCTTATGGAACGGTTATCCAAGATTAATTTCCCAAAAATGCTATTATTCTTTTCTATTGTTTCATTGAGCGCTTTATCTTTATTTTTCAAAATATCCAACATTAATGACAACTGAGCATAGGCTGTCGCGGACATCTGCTCCAAGCCTTTACCATATTTTTGATAAAATGCTTTTTTGAATGTTTCATCTTTGCTACCGACATTTAGGCAAAATCTTCCTTTATATAACTCTGGATTTGATGAAATAAAAAATGAATACAAAGATGTTATTCTAGCATTAGGATTAATTTCTAATAACTGCTTGGTTAGGATGTCAATCTCCGGCGGCCATGATTGCAAGAGGTAAATATCCGGATTTGTTTGCTCAGCTTTGTGTAACAAAAGGCGATAATCTGTCGCACCAAGGTTAATTTTTTCATCAAAAACAATCTGCATATTGTATTTTTCAGCTAATTTATTCATATTTCCTTGTACTAAATCAGCAAAAGCCTCATTAGCAGATATCATAGCAACTTTTTGATATCCCTGATTTTGCACATATTGTAACAAAACAGAAGATTCATCTATCGCATCAGGTGCCATTGTGTAATTGTAATCTTTCTCTGTAAAACGGTTATCGCTGGAAATACCTAAATGTATAATTTTTGCATTTTGGGCAATATCAGCCACAACACTGGCGGTCTGCGATGTTCCGGTCAACAAAGCATCAACTTTATCAACTTCTATCAATTTTTTGACTCCGACAGCGGCTTTTGCCGGAGATTGTTGGTCATCAAAATAAATCAATTCATAGCTTATGTCGGGATGCTGGTATTCTTTAACAAATTCATATCCTTCCTGCATTTGACTACCCATATATGAATTTGCACCGGTCAAGGGAAGGATAATACCTATCTTTATGGTATCTTTGGGAGTTTGCGTTTCTTCCTTTTTCTCGTCTTTACAAGCAGTGAGGGCTAAAACCATACATAAACTCAATAACCATTTCTTCATCACTTACTCCTCAACTTTGATAGCTTTGCCATTTTTAATTTCTTTAATATTGGCTTCAGACTGAATAATACCCTCGGAATCCATAGTGTATTTCCCGATAGCGCCTTCTCGGCTACCAACATTTAATAAAAGTTCTACAACTTCATCATTTTCGCAATGTTCTGATTTTTCACAGGCTTCTATATATAAATCTAAATTATCATAAAGATTAGCACCACATAAAAAGACAGGTTCGCCGAATTTTGCTACAAATTGTTTATTAAATTCATCTGTTCCTGAGGCTGATTCAACAAACCACAGACCTTCAAATTCAGCTCTTTTCGGGGTTTCAATAAAATCATTAATTGTTGTAAGATTTACTTTTCCGGTAACTTCTTTCAAATATTTGGCAACCAACGTTGCATCTGGCGTTAATCCGTCTATATAAAAAATATCAGGCTCGCCGTTTTCTATCATTTTTTGAATAATCATTCTGAATTCAATTGTTCCCGGATTATAGACATGTTTACCAATAACTTTAATGGTGCCATCTTCTTTGATTTTCTTTTCCAATAATTCAGATTGTTCAAAAGAACCGATATTGTTTGAAACTAAAAGCCCGATTGATTTAATGCCTCTTCTTTTTAATTCTTTAAGGATCAAATCTGTCGGACTGTCATATTGTGTCATATTGTTAAAGTTATAATAACCGTCTGCAGGTTGTGAACCGTAAGAAGATGTCATATGAATCACCTTTTCTTTTTTGGTAATTGTGCTTGCAACATTGGCAGAAGTTGCAAGTATGGTAAAAAAAGCTTTGACCTTATCTTGATACACAAGTTTGCTCGTATTCATCATTGTTCTTTTGGTATCAAAAGAATCATCTTCAACAAGTAATTCATATTTATATTTTGTATCTTTTGCGTTCCATTTATCCAAAGCAAATTGTAAAGCTCTTTGCGCTGAAATTCCCATATATGATAAATTTCCGGTTAAAGGTAAACTTGCACCAATTTTGATGACAGGTTTGCTATTTGCTTGTGCGGTTTCTTTTTTATTATCACAAGCGGTGAGAGCCAATATCATACATAAACTCAATAACCACTTTTTCATTTTAGTTCCTTTCGTTTCTATTCTTTTTTACTGTCATGCTGAACTTGTTTCAGCATCTCAGGAGATTCCGGCTCGGAGGCCGGAATGACAATAATAATCTACATTCCCAAATATGACTCTTGCACGGCTTTGTTTTGCAAAACATCTTCCGGCTTGCCTTCTGCTAAGAGTTTGCCGTGGTTAAGCACAATGATATAATCACACAGCCGGCGAATAAGACTCATATTGTGTTCAATAATCACGATTGTCTTGCCTTGCCGTTGCAAACCGCAGATAATCTCGCAAACCTGCTCGACAATCTCGGGAAACAAACCGGAAAACGGCTCATCAAAAAAGTAAATATCCGCGTCTTGCATCAGCACGCGCCCGACTTCCAGCAGTTTGCGCAAACCATAGGACAATTCTTCGGCATTTTTTTTGCGGTGCGGAATTAAAGAAGTCATTTCCAGCACTTTCTCCAATCTGTCTTTATAGTCGGAAATGGAAACTTCCTTAATGCTGTCGATTAAATCATTTTCGGTGACAGGCAAAAGAAGATTGTCTTCAACACTCATTTGCTCAATCAGCCGCCCATCTTGGAAAGTACGCGCAATGCGATATTTGCGAAGCTCTGCGGATTTGATATGCGTCCTTTTTTTATCACGAACGGTAATTTCTCCCGCCTCAGGGCGCAACATTCCGGTTAAAATATTAACAAGCGTTGTTTTGCCTGAACCATTTCCGCCAATCAATCCGACCGTCATCGCTTGCGGAATACCGACTGTCAGGTCATCAATCGCCTTAATCCCCATAAACTGCTTGGTTAAATGTTTAACGCTGATAATGTCCAGTCCGTAAGATGTCGGTGGTGTGATATCACAAGTCATACCTGATTGCAGTTTGTTAAAGTTCAATATGTCTTTTACTTTTTTCATTATGCTCCTTTAGCCCAGAGAAGATTATTTTTCTACTGTTGTCGGTTTACCATTGATAATACGTTTCAGAACAGCAGGGCTATCAATATTTCCTTCTTTATCCATATTGATTTGGTTGATAACAGAAACGAAACCGTTGTTATTAATATCTAACAGCATTTTAACAACATCTTCATTATCAGGAATTTGTTTTCCTTCTTTGAGAGGTGTTTTTTCATAAGCATTTATAAGCATATTTAAACCATCATAGAAGTTTACAACACAGGCAGTTTGAGGCGTACCTGTTGCTGTTTCAAAATGCTCTGTAAATGAAGCTTTACCAGAATCTTCGGTTACAAATGTTTGGCCTTCATATTCTTCTAAAGCATCAGTCATATTATTGATGCTTGACATTGGTACATCAAAACCCAATTCTTTTGAAGTTTTACCAAAAATATTAATAATTGGGGAATTCAGCAATACCTCAACCACATCCGGCTGTTTCTCCTTCATTTTAAGAATTTCCATTTTTAAATCTTTCTCATCCGGATTAAAAGACGTTACGAAAACAACTTCAAAGCCATTTTCTTTAAGAATTGGGACAAAATGGTCTATAAATTCTTGAATTTCTAAAGCTTGTAAATAAGCAATACCAATTTTCTTAAAGTTGTTGTCTTTATAGTATTTCAGTATGCGATTAAGCAAGGATTGCGGTTGTGTTGCATGGTTAAAATTATAATATCCGGCCCCAACTTTATCAGAGGCGGCACAGCCCATATGTACAATTTTATTTTTTTCAGCCCAATCAGAAACCAGGGTACCGATATTTCCCCAAAAACTCATAACTGCATTGATATTATCAACGCTTTTGAAACGGTTAACATTGATAAGTGCTTTTTTAAGGTCATATTGGTCGTCTTCGACAACAATTTTATAAGTATATTTAAGTTTTTCGGGATGAGCATCTTGCAGTGCTAAATCTAATGATTTTTGTAGAGCTTTTCCGTAAACAGCAAGATTTCCAGTTAATGGCAAAGTTGCGCCTATTGTAATAACCGGCTTCTCCTCTTTTTTGGGTGCCTCTGCTTTATTTTCATCTCCGCAAGCAGTTAAAGCTGTTGCCATCATTAAACTTAAAATAAATTTTTTCATAACTAATTCCTTTCAAAAATATAATTACATCCGATATTTGCCGAACAAACCCTGCGGTTTGAAAATCATCATTAATAAGAGCATTGCGCCGTATATCATCTGTTGCAGTTGTGCGGCGGTTTCATACGGCAAGCCGATAAAACGCAACACCTCCGGCAAAGAAATTAATATCAATGCGCCAACAATGCTTCCCAAAGCCGAAGACAATCCGCCGACAATGATAATCGTAAATAAGAAAATGCCTTCTTTCAGCTGAAAACTTGACGGATCAATAAAAGCGATATAACTGGCAAAAAATGCCCCTGCAATCCCTGAAAGTGCCGCGGACAGCACAAAAATCACACTCTTATAATGCTTGGTTTTGTACCCCATAGATTGCGTTAATTTTTCATCTTCGCGCAACGCTTTCAAAACCCGTCCGAAAGAGGACTTGTTTATCCATTGATAAAGCACATATAAAGCCACCGTAAACACGGCCACCAAGCCTAAAAAGGCGGTGTTGGAATAAAAAGCATAAGAGCCGATTTCAGGCTTGCCGATACCGAAAATTCCTAACGGACCGTGTGTAACTGATTTCCAGTTTTGCAATATGGAAAAGACAATAATGGATAATCCGGCAGACACAATGGCATAGTAATCGCCCTGGAAACGTGCCAAAATTTTACCGACCACAAAAGCAATTACGGCATTGATAATAATGCCTAAGATAATGGTTGTAAAAAAGCCAAACCCGAGTGAGGTCATTCCGATGGCGGTGGCATAAGCGCCGATGCCGTAAAAGGCGGCTTGTGCTAAAGACACTAACCCGCCCATACCGATAAGCATATTGAGCGACAACGCCAACATGCTGTATATGCCAAAAAGTATCGCCAGATTAATTAAATATTCCATAAAAACTAATCTCCTAAAAAGACAGGCTTACCATCTTTATAAGTACGCCATTCGGCTTTGTTAGCAATAAAACCGTTATTAAGCAGTTTACAATCACCGGATAAGCATTTGCGTGTTGCGTATGCTTTGATATAGGCTAAAATCTCATCAATATTGTTGACATCTTCAACATTTTCAAACGCATCTATGGCAAGACTTATTAAGTCATAGGCAGAAGCCGCCATATAAACATTATTGATATGATATTCTTCCATTAAACGATTGATAAATTCAGGTGTGCCGGAATTACCACCAAAACAATGTATGCCGTTATAAAGAGAAGTGTCCGTATCTACATCTATACCGGAGCCGAAAATATGGTTTGGCGTAACATTGTTTTCACTTAACTGACGCAATAAAATATTAGATTGCGGCGGCCAGAATTGAATATAAAAGTGATTAAATCCTTGAGCTTGATATTTTTGAATAACAAAGCGGAAATCTAAATCAGACGGATTAAAACATTCAACTTTTGTTTCCATACCTTTAGCCTTCAAAGCTTCTGCCAATTTTTCCGTTCCAGAGCAAGCCACACCGACATTAGCGGCTAAAAGAGCAAGTTTACTGACTTTTTCTTGTTGTAAAGCCTTAAAGACCAACTGACGATAAGTTTGTAAGGTCGGTCCTTGGAAAAAGCTCGTTTTGCCCATCGGAGTTGCATTTTCATCTTCCAAGGTTGAACACATATGCAATATTTTGGCATTTTCCGCTAACGGGGCCACAACACGTCCGATACCGGTTGTAAAAGAAAGCACCATATTCGCTTTATCCATCATTATCAATTTATTGGTTGCCGTGGCTGTCTTTGCAGGTTGCTGCTGATTGTCCTCAAAAACAGCCTCATAATGATATTTAAGGTTTCCTTTGGCTTTATCCTCAATAGCGGCAAGAGCACCGAATTTAACGGCTGTACCAACAACCGAATTATCCCCTGTTAATGGTAGAACCGCCCCAATCTTGATAACTGGCTTATTATCCGCATTTGCTTGTGTTTCTTCTTTTTTCTCTTCTTTGCAAGCCGCAAGTGCTAACACCATACATAGTGTTAATAACCACTTTTTCATTGTTTTTTCCTCTCATTTTTAGTTTCTAAAATCTTTTTATATTCAGCCCACTGGATATCGGCGATTTTCCTGTTTTTCTTTGAAATATTACCATCTTTTTCACCGGTTTTTCCCATTTCCTCCGGTGCAATATCATTATCACGCAAAGCCTTTTTCATTTTTTGTTGTTTGTCAGCTAAAGAATCAACTTCATGCGAGACACTGTTTTGCCTTTTATCACGCAATTTCTGTATTTTCTGATTTATGTACTCCACTCTGTCATCAGATTCGTTAAACTTCAAATTAGGTGATTTTTCTTTAGATTTATTGTTTACATCCTTTGTTTTAAGACACACAAAATGAAAATGTCTCGGTTGGTCAAATGCCTTAACTTTTACATCATGTGAATATTCTGCTACAATTTCGAAATTTGTACCTTCAATAATCTTAGATAAATTGTTAATCGGCCAACAAGTATGTCCGGTTGCCGGTGCATTACCATTATACATTTGATAAATTTTATCATTATAATCAAATCCGGAAATCCACAATTTACCACCATCATTCAGCAATTCATTGAACTGGCTTAAAAAATCTTGCCATTTCGCCGGCTCAATGTGATGCATTACAGCGCTGCAAATAATTAAATCATATTTTTGCGTAATATCCCTAGGCTCATTAACTTGATACACATGACTTTTATCTCCCAGCTTTTTTCTTAAAGCACTGACTTGGGTTTCTGAAATTTCAGCAAAATCAACATTCATGCCATGTTTCAGAAAATATTTTCCCAATATTCCTTCACCGCAGCCATAATCTAAAATCTTGGAAGATTGATTAAGTTCCGTATCATAAATAATGTGTTCAGCAAATGAGGCGTCCTTACCTTTATCTGTCCAAGGTATAAACCCTTTTTTATAAACATCATCCCAAAATTTTTTGTCATACATTATTTAATTCCCTTTCTTTTGAAAAATTCCTTGCGGACGTAATGATAAAAATGTAATAAAGATAACAAAGGCAATCAAATCACGCCATTCGGAAGCAAAAATCAAGACGCCGATGTTTTCTGCCAAAGCCAAGAACAGTGCGCCGAAAAATGCGCCGCGCAAGTTAGCTAATCCGCCGATAATTGCGCCAATCATACCTTTGAATAGTAAATTAAAGCCCATCGTCGGTGTCATACCGGTATCATAACCAATCAAAACCCCATCAACACCAAGGACGATTCCTGTTAAAACCGAAACGAGCAAAATAATCTGATTGTTTTTCATACCGATTGTGTTTGCTAAAGAGGCGCTGTCATTAACCGCGCGAATTTTTAAGCCGATAAACGTATGGTGCAACAAATAGTTTAAGAATCCAAAGCAAACAAAAAATGCGACTATTGTTAGAGCCTGTACAAGGGGAATGCTGGCAAAGCCCAAATGAACCGTAACGGCAGAATGGATAGAACCCAAATTTTGATATTGCGGTCCGAATACAAGTAAAATAACCGATTCAAAAATTGTATAAACGCCAAGTGACGCCACCATCAAAACCATTGAAGACGCACCGTGATTGCGCATCGGGGTATAAATTCCGGCTTCTAAAAAGTATGAAAACAAGGCGCAAATAGCAATTGCCCCGATAACGCCAAACCACATCGGCAAGCCGCAAAGCGAAATCAAACCATAGGAAGCATAAGCACCCAACGCCGCAACTGCACCTAATGTCATGTTAAAGAACGGTGAAACGGAATACATCAAACGGAACGCCATAGCCATTAAGCCATAACCCGCTCCAACAATAAGAGTATTGAGCAATAAATGTAGTAGCATAAAAAAGTTTTTCCTTATTATAATTTAAAAGCAGTATAAAAGATTTTGCTTTATATTTCATTAAAATAATGTGAGTGCGCATAAAAAATTTTGTCTGTAGTTGGCTAGCCGTTTGTTGCCTGCTTTCAATATTGTTTCCGATATTAGACGTTCCGAAGCCATAGTTGTTATCAGCAGAACTTCCCCAGAAATTTGTTGTGTACTGAGGATAATTTGAAGTTATGCCCTGATTATTATATTGCTTCATCAGCTCATTTTCTCTGTTAATTCGTGCCGTTTGATACTGCAATTCATCACGCAAAAGTAAAACCCGAGTGCTCATATTCAAGCGGAATTGTTTCTTGTTCATCAGTCATAACACATCTCCAGAAATACATAACATTTTGTAATAATATAGGGTATGAAAGGAGCTTTCGTAACTTTCTCTCGATAAATACTTTTATAAAGGCAGGTACTTCTATGGTTAAAAAGTGAAATATTTTTTTTGTTTATAATAAAGGATAGCGATTGATTTCGTAACATTGAATGATTAATAAAATAGTAAATATTTTATTGTATTGTACAAACGAGTTGTAATTTGAAGATAAGGAATTCAATGTCAGGTAAAACAAAACGTGTTTTAAAAAAAATTCTTTCTTGGTCAGGGTTGTTTTTCTTTGCTCTGGCTGCTTATATGTTGTATTTACAACTTTCTAAATATGAGTGGGAAGATATTAAAAATGCAGTTTTGAGCATTCCTCCCAAAAATTTATGGTATGCTTGCTTAGCTTCGTTTTTCGGGTATGTTGCTTTGTCGTCTTATGATTTTTTGGCCCTGAAATATATTAAGAAAAAATTAGCGGCATGGAAATGGATTTTTGTCGGTTTTATAGGTTTTTCAGTCAGTAATAATGCCGGACATGCCATTGTTTCCGGTGGCGCCATTCGCTATCGTTTATACACGCGCTGGCGCTTTCGCGGAACAGACATTGTTAAGATGATTACGTTTTCCGGTTTTACATATTTGGTCGCCTGCTTCTTTTTAATTATTTGCGGTTATTTAATGACGCCGGATCACGCTTTTGGCGATGGATCTGTTTCTAAATTAACAACATCTTTAACCGCACTTGTTTCATTTGTTGGCCTGCTGCTTTATCTCGGGGCATCAATTTATTATAAAAAATCTTTTATCATTAAAGGTGTTGAGCTTGAGATGCCGTCATTTAAAATGGCTCTTGCTCAAGTAATTATAGGCGGTTTAGATATTTTAATGGCATCATTGGTGTTGTATTTTGCTTTAACAGCCTTTATTGAAATCCCTTTTGTAACATTTATCGGTGTCTTTATTATCGCTCAAGTTTTGGGGGTTTTCAGCCAAGTTCCGGGTGGCTTGGGTGTGTTTGAAACGTTGTTTTTATATATTATTCCGGGAGAACATAATCAGGCGATGCTGTTCGGGGCTTTAATTGCTTATCGTATTATTTATTATTTGTTGCCGTTATTGGTTTCCGCAATTGCCTTGATAGCTTATGAACTTTCTTTGAAAATGCAAAGGAAAGTACCTGTTCTGCGTCGACGTCAAGCATCCAAAAAAGATTCAATCTGATATTTTATATTCTGCTCAAAACTGTAAGGATCGGAAATTTGATAATTTAAATTTTCAAGTTTTTTGAAGCCCATCGGCGTTCCGTCACTTATTCTGACCAAAACCACTTCAAAAGGTTCCCGTAATTCGTAGGCCGAAATAAAATTGTATTCATCGTTTTCGCCGTAATTGATGATAAACAAATTGTATTGGTTTTGATAATTTTGTTTGTAAACCTGCTCAATGAGATCAATTGTTTGAGCACAATTTTGGCAACTCATATAAACATCATTGTAAAAAACATAAATGATTGATTTTTCAAAATGAGGGTAGGCTTCATTGAAATATGCTTGTTGTGATTGATCCGGGTTATAACCGCCTTCATAGTACAATTCTGCCCTTAACGGCATAATAACAGCAAGGGCAATTAAAAAAGCCCATAATGTTTTTTGCATAATTCTCCTCTCTTTTGTTTTATTTTAGAGCGGAGCACAAGCCTCCTCAAGCCAATGTTTTTCATCGTCAGAGAGATGAGGGGTAATTTGTTTTAATACTTCCCTATGATATTGATTCAGCCATTCCCGCTCTTCAGCGGTCATAAGATATTTATTGATGGCTCGAGAATCAATAGGGACGAGAGTTAAATTTTTGAAACATAAAAATTCTTGAAATCCGCAGGGACATATTTCTGCCAAATTTTCTATACGAATACCATATTTCCCTTCTCGATAATAGCCTGGCTCAATAGAGGTAATTTGACCGGCAGTGAAAGGAGTATGACAAGCGGCTGAGATAAATTGAGGCCCCTCGTGTACGTTTAAAAAACAACCGACACCGTGACCTGTTCCGTGATTATAATTTTTTCCTTCTTGCCACATAACTTCACGAGCAAGGGTGTCTAATTTTGCTCCTGATGTGCGATTGGGAAAAATGGCGGAACTGAGGTGAATATGTGCTTTAAGAACGAGTGTGAAATCTTCACTCATTTCCGGAGTGATGTTACCGACCGCAATCGTTCGTGTAATATCTGTTGTTCCATCCAGATATTGAGCACCGCTGTCTAAAAGCAAAAAACTTCCGTCTTTTATTTTTTTGTTTGTTTTGGCTGTGGGTGAGTAATGAACAATAGCTCCGTTACTTCCGTAAGCTGCGATTGTTTCAAAACTTTCGGAAACAAAATTTTGCTGTTTGGCTCTAAAATCGTGAAGCTTGTTAACAATATCTAATTCCGTTTTACCCTGCCGGTTGTGTTCAAACCAATACAGAAATTTGCATACAGCTACGCCGTCACGAATGTGGGCTTTTCTGATGCCATCTAACTCACAAGCGTTTTTGATTGATTTTTGAAGTTGGCAAAAATCAGGGTGATTTTCAAGCTTAATATGAAAATCTTGAGCTAATTCGAAAAAGGCCGCTGCCGTTGTGTTGAAATCAAGTCCGATGATCTTTTTCTTAAATTTTTTGAGACGGTTCGGAAGATCGTGTAACGGTAAGACTGTTAGGTTAAAAGGAAGATCTTTGGAATTAATATTGTCGGCAAAAACCCAAATATGCCGCTCGTTATCCATAACAGCCAAGGCTCTTAAAACAGGACTGTCAGGCAAAGCATCCGAGCGCAGATTGAGAAGCCATGACACGCTGTCTGCCGCAGAAATAAAATAGGCATCTAAATTTTTATCACTGATTTGGCGGGAGATATTCGTTATTTTTTCTTCTCTGCGTTGTCCGCAATATTCCAGAGGTTGCTCAAAAATATGAATTGGTTCTGTTGACAGTAAATATGGTAAAAACTCGGATTCCGGTACCATTTGAGGTGTTGAAAATTTTAAAATATCGTTGATGCTCCAGCACCACGGATTGTAACCTATTTTTTTGTTTGCCAGATTTTGGTTAATCCATTCGGCTAAAGATAGCTTAGTCGTGCAAATGACTTCAATCAAAGATTTATCAACCTGTTGGGGGGCTTGTAGTTCATAGCGCCCATCAACAAATAAAAAGTTTTTTTGTGGTGTAATCAGTAATGTTCCCGCAGATCCGGTGAAGCCGGTCAGTTGCATAATAATGTTTTCGTCATTGCGAATGTCTTGACCCAAAAACAAGTTATTGCGACTGACTAAAAAAGCATCAAGCTTAAATTTTTTTAAGCGTTTTTGCAGATTAATCAAATCCATTATATTTTCTCCATTAAGGCTGCACGCCAATTATCCAGCTTGTATAGTTTAGTCAACTTCAAGCCCAGTTTGGTATGTTCGCCGATAACCCAATCTTCTTGTTCATCCACAAAACCGGAAAGGATACAAAATCCCCCTTTTTTTAAGGCATTATACAAATCTGAAGCCAAACTGATGAGCGGACGGGCAAGAATGTTTGCCAAAATTAAATCGTAAGGAGCATTGTCTTTGACCAATGCTGATCGGTAGCCGTCACTGACAGCCGCGGTAATGTATTTTTCCAGATGATTGTCTTTAGCATTTTGTTGTGTGACAAAAACAGCTTCTTCATCAATATCCACGGCCGTAATTTTACAATTTTCCTGCCAAAGTTTCGCTGCTGCTAATGATAAAATTCCGGATCCGGTTCCGACATCCAATATGTTTATTTTTTTTGGATGTGGTAATTGATTATAATCGCAAACGGCTTGCAAACAGCTTTTCGTTGTTTGATGTTCAGAGCCGAATGCCGTAGCGGCATATATGCGCAGGTTTAATCTTCCGTCATCAGGAATGTTTGTTTCGTGAATACCGTAAATTGTAAAGACCCCCACGTGTACCGGTTCAAATTTAATGACATTTTCTTTTAACCAATTTCGGCTTTTCAAAAATTCCGTTGTATAGGGGGGGAGTTTAATGTTCCGCTGTTTAGCCGTATCTATAAGATTTTGTTCGCTGAAATGTGCATTTGCGTAGCCGACATATTCTTCTTTTCCGTTATCCGTATAATTAACGGCTACAACATCAAAGTAATCGTCCATAAATTCTGCCGTTAAATTATCCATATTTTCCTGTGGTTGAAATTTTACCAGCCAACAGCTTCCGCTTTCTGTCATCTTTTTTCCTTATAATAACTTGTAATCTGTTGTTTACTCTGTTGTGTTTTATAGTATAGTAAATAAAAATAATTAAAATACCGATAAGAAATTACAATATAATAACTCAAAGAGATTTAAAATGAAAAAAACAGCAATTTTGTGCAGCCTTTTACTTCTGTCAGCTTGTATAAAAGCCGGCGGCTTGGATATATGGCCGGAAAGAAATGTTTGGGTTGAAAGTTTTCAGACGTTACCTATTATTTTTTATGATCAATCTATGCGTCCTGTCAAATCGGAATTATTGACAGAGCGTTCTTTCCCCGTCAATAGGGTTTTATCCGCTACTGTCGGATACAGTGTGGTAGATGATAAAACTTATCGTAAAGTTTATTATGCCAAAGAAGTTGTTCGTGCTAATATGGACGGCGGTTTAGTTTCCGGAACATATCCCGTAGAATATAAAAAAGGTCAGGAGCTCAGTTTGTTCGGCGAGGTTGTCATTGATGATACATTATACGCTTTAATCTCTGCCGGAGATAAGGATTTTTACGCATTAGTTGATGGTCAGGGAAATTTATATCATCGTATCGGGCAGGTTCGTCACGACAGATTAGCTCTGTTGAATACCAGTTTTGTTGTATATCCGACCAAATTTTCTTTTGAGCCGGTAACTTTATCTAAAACGGTACAAACTACTCCGGTTAAAGGCTATGATATAAAGTACGGAGGTCTAAAAGCCGGTTATGTTTCTTTTATTTACTATCGATATGATGCCCCGAGTAATGATGGGTTGCATGACAGCGGAGAGTTTGAGGTCATTTCTTTTCCCGCAAAACAAAGTCTCATTAATATTCGTGGCGTAAAACTGAAAATTTTAGAGGCAAAGAAAGAGTCTATTGATTATATGATTATTGAAAAATAGGCTGTAAAAAACTTGATTTTATAAAAAAAGTGCGTTAATAGGAAAAAGATTTTTTTTGATAAGTTTGAGGAGATTAAATAATGTCTGGACACTCCCAGTTTAAGAATATTATGTATCGTAAAGGTGCGCAAGATGCCAAAAAAGCACGTGTTTTTGCTAAACTTGCGCGCGATATCACCATTGCCGCTAAAAGCGGTATGCCGGAACCGGATAAAAACCCGCGCTTACGTTTAGCTATTCAGGCCGCTCGTGCAGAGAGTATGCCGAAAGATAATATTGAACGCGCCATTGCTAAAGCCAGCCAGACCGCCGGCGGCGCTGATTATGTTTCTATGCGTTATGAAGGTTTCGGTCCGGGAAAGGTTGCCGTTATTGTTGAGGCTATGACCGATAATAAAAATCGTACAGCCGGTAATGTTCGTACAATTTTCGGTAAACGTGGCGGAGCGATGGGTGAAACCGGCTCTGTTACATTCAATTTTGAGCGTATCGGTTTTATTCAATATCCGTTATCTGCGGCAGATGCCGATAAAATGTTTGAAGCTGCTTTAGAAGCCGGTGCCAATGATGTTGTTTCAGATGACGAACATCACGATATTGAAACTTTACCCGATGATTTGAACGCCGTTACCGAATCTTTGGAAAAAGTATTCGGAACGCCATCAGCTTCTCGTTTGGAATGGAAACCGACAGTTACAACTGAAATTACGGATGAAGAGACCGCTCGCAAGTTGTTAGACTTTATTGATGCATTGGAAGATGATGATGATGTACAAAAGGTTTATCATAATGCAGAGATCAGCGAGGCACTGCTCGAGAAATTGGCTCAGTAAAGCGCGCTAAATCACTATCATACTTGTTAAAAAATTTTTTATGTACTAGTTTGTACACCGCAAAATTTTTTAACGGCGTAGCATAGCAATTTATCGCACTTTGGTTTAATTTAGTTGATTTTTTAAGGGGCTGGAAAAGCCCCTTTGTTGATTAAGGAAATTGAAATGCGGATTTTAGGATTAGACCCGAGTTTATCTTCAACCGGTTGGGGGGTGATTGAGGTAGAAAACAATCGTCTGAAGTATGTGGCAGACGGTTTTATTAAAACAGATCCTAAAATGCCGTTGCCGGAACGATTGGCAATTATCCATAAAACATTAAATCAGGTGATTGAAACATATCGTCCCGATGAGGCGGCGATAGAACAAGTTTTTTTGAACGAAAATCCAACTTCAACTATTAAGCTTGGTATGGCACGCGGTGTGGTGATTATGGCACCGGCATTATTTGATATTCCTGTGACCGAATATGAACCGACAAAAGTAAAAAAAGCCCTCGTCGGAGTCGGTCGAGCTGAAAAATCTCAAGTTGAAACAATGGTTAAGGTATTACTCCCCGGCTGTAAACCGAAAAATAACGACTCGTCAGATGCCTTGGCAATGGCGATTTGTCATTTTCATATGCGCGGCAGTTATCAAGGGCGATAAAAATATCTATTTTTTGAGATCATTAGAGGAAAAAACTACTTTTTCCCTCCCTATTTGAGGGAGGGTTCGGGTGGGTATTCAAAGCTTACCCCTCTTAATCTCCCCTCAAACAGGGGAGAAATAATTTGATATTTACTATAAAAAACTACTTGCTCTTTTAGACAAAAAATGGTATAACAATAGACGATAACGTTATTATTAATTTTTTATTTTTTATTTTTTCATATGAATAGATATTTTGCTAAGAGTGAGGAGTGGGAGAACGCAATCAGAGAAATGGCAAACGCCATAGCTCCCGAGTACATGAACATTGCAAACTGGTCCGTCGATCAGCTTATCTTCAACATTTTGTTAAATGATGAGTTGACAGATGTAACTGCATCTGAATGGGACAAGTGCTTCCGCAAGGAATACGGCCTCAAGGCTCTCTTCTGTGGAGGTGAGATAAAGAAATTGTCCCCGACAATCTATGATGCCTTTGAATTGGCTGAAGAAGTGTATGACAAGTTGCCCAGCAGCTTCGATGAGAAGGTGTTAGACGGTTGTCTGGTAAAGAAAAATTACAACTTTGCTCAGCGTGGAGAAGAGGCTCATTTTGATAATGCCGGAAGTAGTTTGGGTGTGGTCATCAGAGTTGATGTACGCACCTCTTTGGAGAAAGGTACTTTGATTTACTGGAACCAGGGGTATGGCCACGGCAAAACAAGAGATCGCCAGAAGAATTTGGCTAAGGTATATGTTCTTAACTTTGTCGAGGAATTCGATGAGGAGCAGAGCATTGCTAAGGTCAGTAGCATAAAGTCTGTTGATCTCTTCTAGAAATTTAATCCCGACCGAAAGGTTGGGATTTTTTTGTGCTTATAACAAGGGGAAAATCCTTGTCAGAAAATGGCTTTTTGTTTAGGATAAAGGCAATGATAAAATAAGGATAAAAGTATGATTGCAAAATTGCGTGGAATTATTGATACCATCGGTGATGATTATTGTATTATAGATGTTAACGGGGTAGGGTATCTGGTTTATGCTTCTGCCAAAACATTATCCCGCCTGATTAAAGGTAATCAATTTTCTTTGTTGATAGAAACCGTTGTTCGTGAAGACAGTATTTCTCTGTTTGGTTTCTATGATGCGTGGGAAAAAGAGTGGTTTTTGACACTGACAAAGGTTCAGGGTGTTGGTGCCAAGGTGTGTTTGAGTATTTTATCGGCTTTAACGCCGTCACAGTTGGCACAGGCGGTTTCAGCCCAAGATAAAGCTTCATTTACACGGGCAAGTGGTGTCGGTCCGAAATTAGCGGCACGCTTGGTGACCGAACTGAAAGATAAAATTGTGACCATTCCTACCGAATTGACAACGCGCAATGATTTGCAGGCAACGCCTGAGACAAAAGTTGACGCGGCGGAGGAAACGGTCGCTTATGAAGACGCAATTGCCGGACGAATCGATAATCCGATGAAATTGGATGATGCCATTTCAGCTTTGGTTAATTTGGGTTATCAGCGGTTGGAAGCTTATCAGGCTGTTAATAAGGCCAATGCCGCAAATCCGGATGCCGATGTTGCCAGTTTAATCAGATTGGCTTTGAAAGAATTTGCTCCAAAGGAATAAAATATGGCTAAAGAAGAAAGAATAGTGAGTCCCGAAAAACAAGCGGAAGATGAAAAAAACGTCAATGCGCCGATAAATCTGCGTCCGCAGAGTTTGAGTGACTTTGTCGGACAGCCGCAAGTATGCGAAAACTTAAAAGTTTTTATTGAAGCGGCAAAACAAAGAGGTGAAGCGTTAGATCACGTTTTGTTGTTCGGACCTCCGGGACTTGGTAAAACAACTTTGGCTTCTATTATTGCTAAAGAGTTGGGAGTTGGATTCAGAGCCACTTCAGCACCGATGATTTCAAAATCAGGTGATTTGGCGGCTATTTTGACAAACTTAGAGCCGAATGATGTCTTGTTTATTGATGAAATTCATCGTCTTAATCCGGCGATTGAGGAAGTTTTGTATTCGGCAATGGAAGATTTTCAGCTCGATTTAATTATCGGGGAAGGACCATCTGCACGTTCGGTACGAATTGATTTACAGCCGTTTACCTTGGTGGGTGCGACAACGCGTTCCGGATTGTTGACAACGCCGTTAAGAGAGCGTTTCGGAATTCCGCTCCGTTTGGATTTTTATTCGCCGGAAGATTTGAAAAAGATTGTGACACGCGGGGCTAATTTATTGGGAATGCCGATTTCAGATACCGGTGCTTTGGAAATTGCCAAGCGTTCACGCGGAACGCCTCGTGTGGCAGGGCGATTATTGCGGCGCGTTCGTGATTTTGGCGAGGTTGCTAATGCAAAACAAGTTGATAATGTGATTGCCGATAAAGCTTTGAAGAAATTAGATGTTGACGATTACGGTCTTGATGCTTTTGACAGACGGTACTTGAAATGTATTGCCGTTAATTACGGTGGAGGTCCGGTCGGTATTGATACGTTGGCGGCTGCTTTGTCTGAGGAGCGTGATACGCTGGAAGAAGTTTTAGAGCCGTTTTTGATGAAACTCGGCTTTTTACAAAGGACACCACGCGGGCGTGTGGTTTCTGATTTGGGGTGTGATTATTTGGGAATGCCTCGCTTTAAGGCTCGTCCGTCTGCTAAACAATTTGATTTGCTCGAAATTATGGAGAATGAACAGCTATGAGTTATGATATTTCTGCGGTTCAAGGAAAATTTTTTGATAAAGTTTTTGCTTTGCCAATCAGAGTTTATTATGAAGATACCGATGCCGGCGGAATAGTTTACTATGCTAATTATCTCAAGTTTGCTGAGCGAGCACGTACGGAGTATATCCGAGCATTAGGGTGTACGCAAAGCGAAGCTTTGGAAGAAGATAAGTGTGGTTTTACGGTGCGTCACGTTGAAATTGATTATAAAAAGCCTGCAAAATTAGATGATGAATTGATTGTTACTTGCGTTTTAGGTGAAATTAAAGGCGCAACGGCGATTATGCATCAGGAAGTTTTGCGCGGCGATGACCTTTTAGCCGTTATAGATGTTAAAGTTGCTTATGTGAATCTGGCCAGATTGCGACCAGTCAGAATACCGGAGTGGTTGGTTAAAATATGCTAAATTGAAAACCGGTGCAGATTTTTCGAATTTATTCTATTTTAATTTAGGTAGATATTTCAATTTTTATTATTCATTTTTTTATTGAAAAAAGACTGTTAAAAGTGGGGCATAATTAATTGAATCTTTAGATTTTTATGTTACTTTGGGGGCAACTTAAAATCATTTACCCTAAAAAAGAGAGTGAACTATGGAAGAAGTTGATACCCAAGCTTTAACAGATGTTGTTGAAAATACGGCCGCAAATATGTCTTTGTGGGATATGGCGTGGTCATCAGATACGATTACAAAAATTGTTTTAATCGGTTTAATTGCCGCATCGGTTTGGTGCTGGGCAATTATTATTGAAAAATTCGGCACATTGCGTCAAATGAAGCAGTACACCAAGAGTTTTGAAGAAAAATTCTGGTCAGGCGGTTCTTTGGACAGATTGTATGATTCTATCGGTAATCGCCCGCGGGATCCGATGTCTGCTATGTTTGTTGCCGCTATGAAAGAGTGGAAACGTACCAATATTCTTAAATCTAAAACAGACAGAGGGTTGCGCGGTGTTTCTTTGCAACAACGTATTGAAAAGGCCATGACCGTTTCTATGGATAAAGAGTTGGAAGCCTTAGATACGCGTATGGGCTTTTTGGCATCAACCGGTTCAGTTGCGCCGTTGGTCGGTTTGTTTGGAACAATTTGGGGTATTATCGGTAGTTTTAATGCTATTGCCGCGACACAAAGCAATTCTTTGTCCGCAATGGCTCCCGGTATTGCAGAAGCTTTGTTTACAACGGCATTCGGTTTGATTGCCGCTATTCCGGCTGTGTTAGCCTATAATAAAATTTCTTCGGATATTGATCGCTTTGCCAAGAAATTGGAAAATTTCCAAGCTGAATTTTCAACTATTTTATCTCGTGAAATTGATGATACGGCGATTAAAGCCGATATGGCAGGAGAATAATCTATGGCTCGTTTAACACCGAATGGGGCGCGCAGTTCACGTTATTATCGTCGTCGCAATGCCGATATTAATATGACCAATTTGATGGATGTTATGATGGTGTTGCTGGTAGTGTTTATGGTGACAGCCCCTTTAATGACTTCCGGTATTGCTCTTGATTTACCGAAAGTCGGTGGAAAAGCTTTGAACGGCAAAGACACATCAGTTAATATCAGTGTTGATAAAGAGGGATATTACTATATTGGTAAAACAGAAATTCCGCAGGAACAAATTATTGATAAGGTCAAAGCAATCCGTGAGGCTAATAATGAACTGACCATTACAATTTCCGGTGACACGGACGCTCAATACGGGCGTGTTATCGGCTTAATGGCACTTTTGAAAGAGGCCGGATTTGATAAAGTCGGTTTGAAAACGGAACCAAAACCATTGGGTAAAAAATAACAGATAATGAAACAGGCACTTTATAAATCAATAGCGTTACACTTGGTCGTGCTGATCCTCTTTTTAGTGGATGTGCCGGCCTTTTGGCGTCATGATTTAGTGGTTGACCAAGTGCCGATTATTGTTGATTTGAATGATGTTAAAATATCGGAAATGACAAATCTTCCGCCTAAAGCTGAAATAGGTGAGGAGGATAGAGAAGCCAGCAAAATTAAACGCAAAATAGAAGATAATTATACCAAGGAAACACCACCCGAGCCGCAAGAAGAAGTTAAAGAAGAAAAGACTTCTAAAGAGGAACCGGAAGCTGTTGATGAAAAACCGCAAGAAGTTAAACAGGATTATTTGGTTGCTCCTCAGCCTAAAAAGCCGACCAAGCCGGTTCAAAAAGCGGCACCAATGCCTCAGCCTAAGAAACCGCAACCGAAGAAACCGGAGATTAAAAAGCCGCAAAAACCGGAAAAGGGAACACCGCAGTTGGCTAATCCGTTAAAGAGTTTACTGGCATCTGTTGATGCTTTAGAAAAAGATTTGGGTGAAACGGATCAGAAAGCGGTTATCAAAGAGGGTACAAAAGTTGCGACAATGGGCGTTGAAGGTGGTGTCGGTGGTTCTTACTTTAGTGAATTATCGATTACCGAAGCTGATATGATTGCCGGACGTTTGCGTCAATGTTGGAATTTGGACCCCGGAGCGATGGGTATTGAGGATATGATTGTTGAAATTCGCACTCATTTAAATCCGGATGCGAGTATCCGTAAAGTTGAAATTTTGGATATGATGCGTGTTAATTCGGATACGCATTACCGTTCTGTTGCAGAAAGTGCGCGCCGTGCTGTTTATTCTTGTGCGGGTGTTTATAAGATTTTTGCCGAGAAATATGCCGATAAGTATGATATGTGGAAGACGATGCTCTTGCGCTTTAATCCGATGACCGGCGCCGTGAATTAAAAGCTGTGATATATTCGGATTTGTGAAAACGAAGCCAATGTACGTTTATATTATGAGTAATAAAAATAATAATGTTTTGTATATTGGTGTAACAAATGATTTAATTCGTCGCATTTATGAACATAAAAACAAGATTTTAAAAGGTTTTACCTCTAAATATAATGTCGAAAAATTAGTTTATTATGAATGTTTTGAAGATGAATTGTTAGCTATCCAACGAGAAAAAAATCTGAAAAATTGGCATAAAGAGTGGAAAGAAAATTTAATAAGACAAATGAATCCTGAATGGAAGGATTTATATGAGGATATATGCAAATAGTGTCATTCCAGCAATTGAGGAGATGCTGAAACAAGTTCAGCATGACCTGAAACTATAGTCATTCCGGCCTCCGAGCCGGAATCTCAGGGGATTCTGAAACGAAGTGGGTAAGCAATTCTTTAGAATTTTCGCACTCCAACTAGTTCAGGATGACGTAGAGGGAATAGGATAATATTTTTTTGTTTAGGATATTTTTTTAAAAAAATTGACAAAAAAGTATTGCACGGGTGTTAAAAATGTGATATATTAATAATCGTGAATGAGATTATTAACAATTATTATAAACCCGCCGCAAAGGGAAACTAAAAGACAAGTAACCTGATGTGGCACTAAAAACAAAAATTATGAAAACTGAAGTATTGAAGTCGGTTGAAAAGCGTTATGGTGTAGGCGATTATTTTGAAGAGGCAATTTCTGCCAGAGTATTAAATGAAATAGCTCATAAAGCCCTTCCTAAAATGGTCTGGCTTATCAAGGATGTTGTATCGTTAGATGACGCCCGCATCGCTGAAACCCAGAAGGTGTTGCTTGCAGCATCTATGAACGGATTGTCCACCGGCTTTTCTTTGGAGTTGATGGATCTCTCCGTAGGTGCCAGCTATAAGCTTGACCGCCTTTTGTACAGCGTTGGCGCGCTGGACACCAAAGAAGGTCGCAAAGAGCTCTGGGGAACGGAATGGGAACTTCCTGTCCGTTTGGCTGCAGGTATCATTCGTGATATTCGCGATGGTGTCAATCTGGAAGAGCCGACAAAAGCAGATCTCGAAAAATCGGCCACCTTTGCCGTTTCTCGAGTCTTTATCGACAAAAAGGCCAGTGATAAAGATGTTTGGACGGCAAGAGACCGTCAGAACAAAGAAATTGACGAGTTTATCGCCAATTACAAATAAAAAAATCCCCTTAATTGACTTAACGGTCATTAAGGGGATTTTTTTTATGCTTTCTTGGGCACTTTTTTCTCTTTCCTGTCACTCTCGTGCTCTGACACGAGAGTCCATTCGAATAAAGAATCAATATTATAATGGACCCTCCGATCAAGTCGGAGGGTGACGGTGTGTGGGGTGATGGACCCTCGTGTCAAGCACGAGGGTGACGTTAAAAAAAAGAAAGCACGAGGGTGACGTTAAAAAAAAGAAAGCAGGAGGGTGACGGTTAAAAAAGAAAGCATGAGGGTGACCGGTGGATGTTCTCGGATGCCGATAGGCATAGGGAGAACAAATGGAACTGGCGGAATGGGCAAATTGCTCTTTGCCCATTGTCACAATAAAAAAAAGCCCGAGGGTAACACTAAAAGAAGATAGATTGGTGTTTTTATTGGGATAATCTCCCCTTATCAAGAGAATAAGTATAGAGTGCTAACAATAAACTTTTGTGCTTTATCTTTTGGAAAAATGTGATACATTAATGTCAGGTTAGGATTTTAAGATGACAGAAACATCGTGTTTAACATTTCAACAACTTCGCTCTGACGTTTGCTCATATCTTCGCACAAATTATAAAGCTTTATGCAAATTTGCCGGTATCAACTTTTTATTTATTGCTTTATTGTTTTTTGGACTCGGCGGTGTCGGTTCTTTATGGTTTTTATTGTGGGGTATCGGTTATTATCTGTTTCATTTTTTCTTTTTCAGGTGGTATTTTAAGCGCCAACCCTATGTATTGACGTTAAAGTTTTTTAATACTTTGCTTCCGGTCGTTAAAGTTATGTTTATGCTTTTATTGGGGCTTACTTTTTTAGCGTATCTCCCCTATTTACCTTTATTGTTTGGCGGAACTTCTGACACTTTGAAACATATTATAACGGCATTTATCGGCTCTTTTA
Organism: Alphaproteobacteria bacterium; assembly: GCA_017467515.1. Classification (GTDB taxonomy): domain Bacteria; phylum Pseudomonadota; class Alphaproteobacteria; order RF32; family CAG-239; genus Scatocola. The sequence continues at coordinate 4,511 of JAFUSU010000005.1, read as the reverse complement.
TGGGGGAATCAAACGGCTACAATATTTTTATCAGCTTGATTCTGCTTCTGTTGGCACCGGTTATTGCTTATCGTCCGTTGCTTGGCTGGATCGCTGCGGTTATCGGTCGAAGCGGATCATTTCGTAACGTTTTTAAACATACGGCCGGATACTATAAATTGTTTTTTAAGATTCTTTTTGTTTTTTATTTAATGTTGGGTTGTTTAGCATTGATTGATTCTGCGTTAGGTTTGCACCATTTGTTGCTGTATCTCGGTTCTGCGCCGTGTATTGTTTTATTTGAAGTTGTTCTCGCCAAAACGTACGAGATTCTGATTTTGGATTAATTTTTTCGCTCTTGGTTTAGGTTTTATTGTCTTTTTTTTGAAAAAATTGACAAAATTTTCTTGTGTTTTGTTCTTTTATGTTATATTCTTAGACTATCATAAGATTATTTATTATAAATTATTAAAAAAAGTCCACCGAGTAAAGTAGGTGGCATTAAAAAAATGAAAAAAATTGTTGTAGAAATGGCGGATACTGATGCCATTGAGGTGCGCGAAAACAGTCGTCTTGCACCACGCTACGGAATGAATCAGCTTTCTTTTCATAAGCTTATGGAGAAAGAGCAGAAAGTTTCTCGGCTATGTCAGGAAATTCTCAAGACAAAAGAATTTCCGATTCAACTGAAAACCCTGATAGAGTATGGAATAGTTGAGGCGGAAGATTTTTTCATTGTGCTTGAAAAGGCCAAAAATCTTCTCGAGCAGGGATTCCATGTGCTCATTATTCGTGGTATGATGGATTGCGCTTGTGGGCGTAAGTCCGGACTTGGGTATGGTTGTTTTGATGAGAAGTTCTCTCCAACTTTCACGGATGTAGAAGTTCGTAAAGATTTCTGGGGAACAGAAAATCTTTTTTCTATCGAGATGGTCAGCGCCCTTCTTTTTGATGTGATGAATGGTGTGCCCGATCAACTTGGTGCCGAGAACATCAAGAAATCAGAGCTTGTTCGCTTATGTATCTCGCATTATCTTGCGAAATGATAAAAAAACCTTTGATTGACTTAACAGTCATCAAAGGTTTTTTTATTTTTGAATCAAACTTAAAAATTCAGTTTCACTTAAAATGGTTACGCCCAAGTCTTGAGCCTTGGTCGCTTTGGAACCTGCATCAGCCCCCATCACAACATAATCGGTATGTGCTGAAACCGAGCCGGAAACCTTTGCTCCTAAAGAAAGGGCTTTAGCTTTTGCTTCGGAACGTGTCATTTTTTCTAATGTTCCCGTAAAAACAATCGTTTTGCCTGAAATTGGCGAATCTTGCCGTGCTGTATCAATATATTCTTCTACTTTAATATGCGATAACAGTTGATTGATAATGCGTAAATTATGTTCTTCTTGGAAAAATTCGACAATATCTTTGGCCATAGCACCGCCAATGCCGTCAATAGATATCAGTTTTGCCGTTTCTTTTGCTCGCATATCAAGCATAAATGCTTCAAAAGAGCTGTAGTTTTGAGCAATTAAGCGAGAAGTTGCCGTGCCGACTTGACGAATCCCTAAGGCATAAATAAAACGGTCTAAAGAAATCGTGCGTTTACGATTGATGGCGGTAAACAGCCTTTCGAGCGATTTTTTGCCCCAGCCTTCACGAGATTCCAAATGCAGGGCAGAACCGGATTGATGAGAAAATAAATCCCCGTCATCATTGCGTTCTTCAAGCGTGAAAATATCATCAGGGGTTTTTAAGATTCCTTCTTTATAAAAATCTTCGACAATCTTTTCGCCTAAGCCTTCAATATCAAACGCATCTTTTGAAACAAAGTGAATCACTCTTTCAACAGCCTGTGCCGGACAACTCAAGCCACCGGTGCAACGGCGAACAGCTTCATCTTCTTCTCGAATGGCATGTGCACCGCAAACAGGGCAGGTGGTGGGAAAAATAAATTCTTGAGAATTGCTTGGGCGTTTATCCTGCAGAACAGCAACAACCTGCGGAATGACATCACCGGCACGCTGAATGATAACCGAATCTCCAATGCGAATGTCTTTACGCTTGATTTCATCTTCATTATGCAGGGTTGCGTGAGAAACGATGACACCGCCGACAGTTATCGGTTCCAAATCAGCTACCGGTGTCAGAGCTCCGGTGCGTCCGACCTGAATGCGAATGTCATTGACTTTGGTAATAGCTTGCTCGGCAGGGAATTTATGCGCAACCGCCCAACGCGGGGTGCGTGTTAAAAAACCTAAGCGTTCTTGCAAGGCAATATCGTTGACTTTATAGACAATACCGTCAATATCATAAGGCAGATCTGCGCGAATTTCCATTAAATGATTGAAATTGTTTTCAATTTCTTGTGAGGAAGCGCAGAGTTTGTTATGCGGATTAACCGGAAAACCCCATTTTTGCAGGCAATCAAAAAATTCTTGTTGAGTGTTCCAGCAACGCTCGGAAACTTCACCCCAAGTATATGCCCAAATGCTCAAATTGCGCTCAGCGGTGATTTTCGAATCGAGTTGACGCAAAGAGCCGGCAGCGGCATTACGCGGGTTGGCAAAGGTCTTTTTGCCTTCTTGTTCGTAGCGTTGGTTAAGGGCAAAAAAGTCAGATTTTGCCATATAAACTTCTCCGCGAACTTCAAGAATGGCAGGGGCATCAGTGAGTGTGAGCGGTAATTGTTTAATGGTCTTAAGATTTTCTGTAATATCCTCACCGACTATACCGTCACCACGGGTAGCGCCGGAAACAAATGTGCCGTTTTCATAACGCGCAGAAAAAGATAAGCCGTCAATTTTTGGCTCTGCCATAAAAACAGGTGTTTCGGCGGTATTAAGAAAACGTTTGACGCTCATAATAAAATCATCAACTTCTTCTATGGAAAAAATATCAGCCAGTGACAGCATTGGGAATCGATGCGTGATTTTTTTGAAACCGCTTTGCAACGGCGCACCGATTTTTTTTGACGGGCTGTCGGCAAGGATTAGCTCAGGGAATCGTTTTTCAATCTGCTCATTGCGCAGTTTTAAGGAATCGTACTCGGCATCTGTCAGGTAGGGTGCGTCATTTTGATAATAGGCAATATCTGATTTTGCCATCTCCGCGGCGATATATTTTAGTTCTTCTAACGCTTCTTCTTTGGTTAATTCTGTGATCGGTTTCATTTGTTATCCATTTGTTCCCTCTTTTAATTTTAAGAGAGGGTAGGGTGAGTTTAAAAATTATTTTTACTGTCATTGTCGGGCTTGACCCGACAATCCATAGAAATAAGGCTACTTTTAAAATTGGATGGAGCGCGACAGCGTCGCTGCTTGCTCACTTCGTAGCCGGCTCGGAGGCCGGAATGACGGGAAAAGCGGTGTATGACACCTATTGATATATATACTCCTACTTTTCTCTTTCGGCTAGGGAAATGTGAGAGTTGTTGAAATAAAAAAACAGCCCTTTCGGGCTGTTTGAGGAAAAGATTTTATTCCTTTCCTAGTTCGGTGACACAATCATTGTCATTTGACGGCCTTCCATTTTAGGTTCGGCATCGATTTTAATCAGAGATTCCAAATCATCTAAAATGTTTTGCAAAACTTTTAAACCCATATCGCTAGAGGCTTCACGCCCTTTAAAACGCATTGTGAATTTAACTTTATTGCCTTGGCTTAAAAATTTCTTGGCCTGTTTGATTTTGACCTCGTAATCGTGCGTGTCAATCATCGGGCGCAATTTTAATTCTTTCGTTTCAACAATTTTTTGATTTTTCTTGGCTTCATTCTTACGTTTTTGAACTTCGTATTTATACTTACCATAGTCGAGAATTTTACAAACCGGCGGATTTGCCTGCGGTGAAATCTCTATCAAATCTAAATCGGCTTCTTCAGCGAGGGCGAGTGCCTCTTTAATCGGCATAATGCCTCTGTTTTCACCTGTTTCATCAATTAATCGAACTTCTTTGACTCTAATGTCTTCATTAATGCGGGGTCCGTCATCAGTGCGTACCGGCGCATTGGTATCCTCTTTAGCTATGGTAGCCTCCTTTAAAAAATTAATCCAAACGATTCTTATATATAATATATCTGTTTTAGAACGCAAGCATATTTTATGCCGATATGCGAATCTATCAGCGAATTTTCTATATAATTAGCTGTCAGTATATATGCTATTTTATTAATAATCTATTATTTTAGACAGCTTGTTCAAAAAAAATTAGAACTTATTTTCTATGATTATCAATCAGTTAATTAATGTCAGAAAAAAAATTGCACTTTTTTTTAATTTTTTTTGAAAAAAGGTGTTGACTTTAGAAAACCGTTGGCATATAACACCGCTTGTCGCGAGGGACGGCACACTGAAAGTGAGTAACTCGCAGTTATAAAAAAGAGTAAATAAGGAAAGAAAAAGGATACGCAGACAGCGTTGTAAGACGCGGAAAAAAGAAGAAAAAGAATAAAGTCTGTGTATAGAAATAAGGAACCTAAGAAATTCTTTAGAGTAATTTAGACAGGCAGGATTAAATGAATCGAATATGAGAGTTTGAT
>JAFUSU010000004.1 GCA_017467515.1 Alphaproteobacteria bacterium | reverse complement strand
CGTTCGTTCTGAGCCAGGATCAAACTCTCATATTCGATTCATTTAATCCTGCCTGTCTAAATTACTCTAAAGAATTTCTTAGGTTCCTTATTTCTATACACAGACTTTATTCTTTCTCTTCTTTTTTTCCGCGTCCTACAACGCTGTCTGCGTATCCTTTTTCTTTCCTTATTTACTCTTTTTTATAACTACCGCAGAGGACACATTACCATTTTGCATAATCCCTGCTGGTGAGGAGGTTTATATTTCATAGTTTACATAATGTCAACAAGAATCTTTAAAAAAAATGATTTTTTTTATCTTTTCCTCTCTTTACAAAATTTATTCCATAAAAATTAAGCTCTTAGCTGACATTCTTCTTTTGCATATTAAGACTTAAAAAATTTTTAACTATCTTCGCTGTAAAATCTTCAGAAATGATGTTTTTATTCAACACAGAGGAATATTTATGCCTATTTTCAACAAGTTAGTTTTTGCCCTTCTTTTGTTTATTACGGCGTGTTCAGGCGAACGCTTATCTCTAAAGGGGACTGACGGATCTCCTTTACCGCCTGCTTTTGCCAGTTACAGTGGCATTCCGATTCCTGATCCCGCTTTTATCGATTTAGATGCGACTCGTGCACTGGGGTATGGTGAAAATTGGAGTGGAACTCTTATTTTTACGACTCCTTTTCCGGCGCATGAAGTTTTTGATTTTTACATTGCCGAAATGCCAAAGATGGGATGGTCCGATGTTGCAACGGTTCGAGCCCGTATCAGTCATATGACTTATATTAAAGATAAGAAAGCCATTCAAATTTTAATTGAAAAAAACAGCGATTCGGAGTCTTATATAACAATTACAGCCATTCCAAACAACACCGGCATCTCCGGTATAAGGTAGGAGTCTGATATGAAAAAAGCAAAAAAATGTTTTGAATTTTTTACAATGGGCGGTTCGCAACGCTGGGAAGATGTTTTCTTTTATCAAAAATGGAGAATCCAGCGCAATTACAAAACGAAACAATATCGTTTGCTTGACAACTGGGATATTCGTCGAGCCGAGGGATCTTTTGACGATTGTTACAAACACTTCCTGACGGCGATTGAAATTCATCAGCTTTCTCGCCAACACGGTCATATGGTTATAATGCTTCACGGACTGGCAGACAGCAAGAATATTTTTAAGCCTCTTTGGCGGGAAGTCATTAAGTATGGTTTTATGGTGGCCGCTATTAATTATCCTTCTACTTATAAAAGAATCGATTCTCACGTCAGACAGCTTGATTTCTTTTTAAATCACCTTGAAGATGTGCGCGAAATTTCTTTTATTACTTCGGGCTGCGGCGCTTTAATTTTGCGCAAATTGCTTTATTTTGACGCAGACTGGAAGAAAAAAATTAAATTAAGAAAAATCATTGAAATTAACCCGCCGAGCAAAGGAAGTAAATTTTGGGCGAAAGTTTCTAGAAGTAAATGGCTGAAAAAATTATTCGGACCGATTCTTGCGGATATTACGCCGACCGGTGTTCAAAGGATTCCGGAGTATGATAAGAAGTACAAAGTCGGTATTATCTGTTGTCATTCTCTCATTGCGCAATTCTGTAAGATTTTACCGGATCATTTCAAAAATTATACGCCGTTTTTTGAAGAATATATACACGGGGATATTAAGGAAGCGACCAAAATAAATGCAAAAACACTGACCGTTATGAAATGTCCTGATCTTGCTTCAAAGTGTGTTAAATTCTTGAAGGAAGGCGAATTTTAATTATGCAAAAGATAAAAAAAGCGCGGAAATCCGCGCTTTTTTTCAGTACTTTTTGCTTGATATTATTATATCACCAATTCGATTAATATTCACTTTATACAGTTTAGATTCAGAAATAATGAATCTTTCTATATTTGCATGACCTACTGGATATAGGTACTCAAATAATAAATCTGCCCCACTAAATCTGGCACACACAGGCTCCCAGCGAGGTCTATGTAAAATAGCCATTCCCGCCGAAATAGATGATATATTATGGTCATCGTATTGGAAACCATCATAAAACCAATGCTGACCGTCTTTAATGATTTCCAAGCCATGCTCATAGTGAATAATAACAACTTCACCCTCTTCTTTAACAAAATTTTCTGCTTCCATGTCTTTTTCAAGGGCTCGCCATTTAACCTCTGCTTTTTTGACTCCGAAGTTGCTGGCATCAGTCGGTCGAATAACTCTCTGTACTTCAATATCTCTTTGCAGAGCTTTTTTCACCTGAGTTTCAGGATAATGCGTTTCCACATAGGAATCAACTTTTCCCGGACCTTCTTCTGAATTAGAAGATTGGGAATTTCCTTTACAAGAACTAAAAGTCATTACTAAGGCTATCGCCCCGATAATGCTCAATAATACTTTTTTATTCATAAATAATAGTTATAAAAATGATTAAACGTTTTCTGTATACATTATTTTGTTGTTTTTGTCTATATTTTTTTAATATTAATTGATTCTTTATTTGAATGGATACTCAGGTCAAGCCTGAGTATGACGTTTTTTACTGGTCACCCTCGTGCCCCGACACAAGGGTCCATTATAATATTGATTCCTTATTCGAATGGATACTCAGGTCAAGCCTGAGTATGACAGGAGAGAGAAGAAACGTCCCCGAGTATGACGGGAAGAAGAAAAGAGGTCAAGCCCGAGTATGACACCTTTTTTACTGGTCACCCTCGTGCCCCGACACGAGGGTCCATTATAATAATGACCGAAAAAAGCCGGAATAATAAAGAAAATACAAAAGATATCGTCAGCCTAATTCATAAAAAAATACTTTTATGAAAAAAATCAAAAAACTGTAACACTTCTTTTATAATTTATGTGCTACAATATAATCAGCGCTAAGAATTTTTATGAGGAAAAATGAAGGACTTTGTTGTAAATATTATCATTGCGGGCATCGCTTTAGCTCTGTATTACTTTGATGTTTTAGAAATATTTACCTCAAAGTACGCCGGCTTGGTTATCGGCATTATCATTTTTCTGCTGTTTTTGGCAGCCTTAAAGATTTTGGGAAATCCCTTTGCCAAGGATGACGACAATGACTAGACAGAGTTTTATTAAAGAAAAAATATCCTTCTTGAAAAAATGGATCCTCGGATCAAGTCCGAGGATGACGGCTAAGGGGTTAGTGACGACGCCGAGGATGACGGCTAAGGGGTTAGTGACGACGCCGAGGATGACGGCTAAGGGGCAAATGCCGGTAGTGGCTAAAGCAAAGCTATTTTCATATTTAACAATTGCCTTTTTGGCAGGATTCGCATTATTTTCAACAAATGCTTGGGCTGATGACGGCAATTGCTCTTTAAGATGTTGGAAAAGTACGTGTCTAGGTTCTGGCGATTCTGCCGCCATAAAAGAGGATTATCAGTGTGCTGCTTCAAAACCTAATTACACAAGCAATTGTACGGTTTCAGAAGTTGCTGTCTCCGAATGTGGCAAAAGTGGCACTTTAACGACTCAAAACGGAGGCATTGTTCAGACAAAAGAAACAACTCCGACTGAAAATCCTGTCTATACTCACGAACCTAATGTTAATATTACCGCTCAGACGGAAATTGCTGAATTCATTAAAAATAATCTGGCTCAATCCAAAAATCAAGGAAAGATTACAGCTTTACAAGACACCTTAAAAAAACGTTATGATGAGTTATATGAAAGGACAGATGAACTTAAAGAAGATTATAATAAAGAACTTGGAAAAATAGGAGAAAAATATAACTGTAATCAAGATTGGGTCAGCGAATTAAAGACGAAAAGTGCCAGAGTTCTTTTAGGAAAAGGATATAGTTGGGTTGCTCATACAGAAGAGGTGTTATCCACCTGTTCTCAAGATATGCCTGACACTTTAAGACGTGATATTTTAAATCTAGCTGCGGATTTAGAGAGAAGTGTCGGGGATTATAAAAATATTGAGAGGCTGCAACATTCTAATGCAACGATTTATGAATATAGGCAATGTCATAAAAATAAAGAAGGTAAGGAAACTTGCTCTGTAATAGAATTTATTGTTAATGATGATTTTTCGAGTATTACCTCTATCAGTGGAGTAACGCGTGGCTGTGAGCCTTTGCCGTTTAAATTATATGAAGCACGCAGTTGTTTATTCTGCCCACTATTCAAAACAATTTTTAACACTATTCAAGTTGCCTCAACAACCTCATTTGCTAAATTAGGAACCCCGATGGCTAAATTGATTTTAATCGGTTTAGCGATTTGGATTGCTTTAATGGTCTTACAAAATGTCAGCGCGATGACCAGACAAGACCCGTTTGAGTTTATAACCAAGCTTTTACGCGCCTCATTTAAGGTTATTATCGCTTATTTCTTGTTAAAAGATCCGGTTATCATTTATCACTATATCATCGGACCTTTGCTTAAAGCCGGTTTTGAGTTCGGCGGTGCGTTCCTTAATAACACCAAAGACATTATTGGAAATTGCTCTAAAACGACAACTTTTACCTCAACCACAGGAGGCGTCTTCCCTGCATACCTGCAAAAATATCTGCTCTGCTTTATTGAAGCTGTTCAATTTGAATTAGCCACCTCTCAAGCTATCGGCAGTTCGTTGATGTGTGTTTCTCGCAATGCCGCTTTAAGCAACCTCGGACCTATTGCCCGTGTTATGCCGGACTTTAATATGATGCTGCAGGGTGCTTTGATTTACATCATTTCGCTGATTTTATCTCTGGCCTATGCTTTCTATCTGGTTGATGCAACCATTCAGCTCGGTATCTTCGGCATAGTCCTGCCGTTTATTATCCTGTGTATGCCGTTTAAGGTTACGAACAGTTATTTCAAAACAGGTGTCGGTGTCTTTATGAACTCATGGTTTGTCTATGTCTTTATGGGAATCGTGGTTAACATTATTATGCAGTTAATCGGACAATCTCTGACCGGTGGTAAAGGCGGGCTGACTGCCGTTGAGGACGCTATTAACGGTAATGAAGTTCGTGTTCTGCAAGACTTGTTGGGAATCGGATTTGCCGGATTTCTCGTCTTGTTAGCGTGCTGTATCTTTGGTGTTAAACTGATGATGAAAGTCACCGATTTAGCCGATCAGTTCAGCGGCGGCGGATTAAATCTCGGCATTGGCAGTAAAGTCGGAGCTCTTGGGGCTCAGGCTGCAACCGGAGCGGCTAAAGGTGCTGTCAATATGGGTAAAAGTGCCGTTAAAGGGGCTGCTAATCTGAAAGTATGGAAAGATAAAGACGGCAAGTACCGCAGCTTAAATGACGGGCTCAGTGCTGCCGGAAACGGCATTGCTCGGGGGGCAACAAACGCTGTCAGAGGTGTTACACATGCTGTATTCCACCCACAAAAGAGTCTACGTGCCGTCGGAAACTTCTTAGGAAAGATGAGGGGCAAAGAACGCCGTGGGGCTTCAGAGTAACTGTTGAATAAAGAGTTTGACTAATGAAAAGGACTGTTGACATACTTAAACTTCTAAAGCTATTGATGATGGCTTGCTTTGTTGTGCTGATGTTAACAGCCTGCAACGGCGATGATACGGAAAATAGAGATCAGGCCCCGATTACCAGCGTTCCGGAAGAAGATCAAACCGCTTGTTGGCAAGTGGAAGTTATTAACCCGTTATATGATTTAATGGGGAAAGTTGCTCTTAAAACATATCGGCAAATGACCGGTGGCGCAATGTCTTTAATGATGGTTGCTTTTGCCTTGTGGATGACTAAGCGTTTAATCGAGCAACTCAGCTCTTTCAAAGAAGAAACAATGGGTGAAGTATGGACTGAAATCGCCAAGATGTTTTTCCTCTGTTTTGTGTGTGGTCTTATTGCCTCTAAAGTAGATTTACTGGTTTTGGTTTTGGGGGATGCTATTTTCCCGATTTATAATGCTTTTCTGGAATTTGCCGATTCAATCTTGAGAACGGCGACACCGGATATGACAAATAAATCCGTAACCGTCTTTGGAAAAGACTTCTCAATTGTCAATTCACAATACCCTGTTGTTTGCAATGTATCAACTTCCGTCCACATGACCGAAGATGCAACCGGATTTCCAGACAGCCCAAAACAGATGATGAATTGTATGGCTTGCTCGGTTAATCATAGTTTATCATTCGGAATGACAATGGCTTTGGAGGCAATGACAAAATCTTCTATTGTCAGTTGGCTTGTCGGTTTGTGGACTTTCTTCTGCTTTTTAATGGTAAAATTAGCTTTTATCTTTTATTTGGTTGATACGATTTTCCGTTTTACGGTTATGGTGGTTATGTTGCCGTTAATGATTATGTGTTATCCTTTCCCTAAAACAAGAGGTATTTTAGGAAAAGGCGTTAACAATATGTTTAACTCGGCCGGATTTATGCTGTTCTTTGCCATTATTATTACAATGTGTACTCAGGCAATGCATCTTATTTTGAACACCTTTAAGAATGTCTTTACCGGTGATGATCCGTTTGCAGAATTTAGTATTCCGTTTATTTGTATGATGATGATAGCCTTTTTAGTTGTTTCAAGCGTCAAAATTGCCGGCAAGCTTTGTGATTCATTTATTGGCGGTAAGTCTAATGCAGAATTCCAAAAAGATGCTAAGGCTCTTATTGTCGGGGCATTAAAATGGGGTGCAACCCTCGGTATGCAAGTCGTATCGTTCTTTGTTCCGAAATCTGTTTCAGAATGGAGCCGCAATAAACTTAATAAGGTGATGAGTATCACCGGTGATAAGGAGGCCAAATGATGAAAAAATTATCTAAATTTGGTTTCTGGAAAATATTGTGTAGCTTAAGTCTGGTTATCGGATTGGGAATAAATGAAGTTTGGGCCGGAATAGATTCTTATGACTGTTATCCTATTGACTATAAAGACCTGCCTAAAGCACAAAGCAATCCTTCAGATGACCAAGCTACCGTTTCTCTAAAACAAAAGTATTTTCAATTAAAACAAGACTTAGAGACTTTATGTCAAACTGCTGATGATAATCATTTTGAGTTTGGATATACTTCACAGAAAAATTTAGAGGAAAATATACAAGCTGATGGTAAGTGGAATGAATATCAATCAATGCTTAAAGAATTAAAAGAAACAGTAATACAAATTAAAAAGCTTCCATTTGAAAATGATTGTGGTGATCTTTTCCCTTATGGCTGTCCAAACGGAGAAAAATGCTGGACCAGAGAAGTTACAAAAACATCTGTTTCAAAGTATGGTACCGGTATGTCTGTGGGTAGTATTGACAATAAAAAGACTAAAACAACTGAATGGAGTTGTAGTGTTGATTCTCCCGGTACAGATTGGAAAGAAAGTTCCAAAGGAAGTCAAGGGATAGGAAGAAAAGAAGAAACAACAGAGATTATGGGAGGAACTATTGAACGTTCTTCTACTCAAACAAATAATGATGGTTCTACGGATTTACATTCAGAAAGAACTGATGTTTTAGAAGGTGTCCCTATTATAGGAACTACACCACAGTCTGTAGATGCTCATATTGATGCAGATGGTAATGTTACGTGGAGTACTGACGTTATAGACTTTCGTTCCAATGAAGCTTGTCATATTGATCAGTTAAAAGAAAAGTATGTGGGAACGTGCTATTCCTGCGTGGTTGTATCGGCAATTATCAGTACCTTTATGGCCGTTGCTAACCTTGCCGAACCTTTAATGCAGGATGCCGGAACAAAGCTGTTGCTTATCGGTATGATGATTTGGATTCCAATTTATATCTTGGGTAAGTTGTCTTCTTTCGTCAGTCTGGAACCGATGAAAATGGCGCAGGAACTTTTGACTTTCTTTTTCAAATGTCTGTTGGCATATACGCTTATTACCTCCGGTTTGAAGACTATTTCTACCCTGATTGTTAATCCTCTGCTTGTTGCCGGTGCGGATTACGGTATCGCCATTATCGATACGGTTATGCCGGAAAAATTGAATATTGACGGGGTAACGGAAGATAATAAATCGTACCGTATTGCTGCTTCAAACAGTATTGACCGTAAAGTTTTTGATAGAATTATGACTATCAGCAAAAAGGCAGATGCCGCTGTTTCCCTAAACTTTGTTATCGGTAATGCGCTCTTCTGTCATTCTTATCACGCAGGTGCCATTTCTTTCAAAATTCCGATTACGGAAACAACCAGTATTCCATTTTATTTCCCTGATTTTTGGCTGATGCTGTGTGGGGCGGTTATTTGGTTTTTTGCCTTTATGGTCGTTATGGGTATTAACTTTTATCTGCTCGATTTAAGTTTTAAGATTGGTTTTGCTCTAATGGCTCTGCCCATTACCCTCGGTCTTTGGCCTTTTAATAAATTCAAAAGCAAATTTGTGGAATGTGTCAAGATTATCATTAATGCCGCCGGAACATTTATGTTCTTGGGTATTTCTACCGGTATCACCATCGTCTTAATCAGCTCTGCTTTAGGCGGAACGGAAAGATTATTGAAGGAAATTAATGAGAACAATCAAGAATATGTTTCTCAACTGTTCTCCTTAACCGGTTCCTCCTTCCTGATTATTCTGTTTGCCTTTTTCTATTCACATAATCTGATTTCGGAAACCGTCAGCAAACTTACGGATAAATTCTTCAGTTCTAAAATGTCAGGGTTGAACCCGATGCATGAAAAGACAACACAAATGATTGATTTTGCCAAAAAACAAATCGGCAATGCGGCCAGTGCTATCAGTGGCGGTGTCGGAGGAATGGCAGCAAATGCAACCAGAGGTGTAGCGACAAAAGCTGCTCGTAAAGTTGTTGATGGAATCCGGGGAAAAGGTAGTGACGATAAGTAGATTTAACAACAAAACAGGTGTGATAATGAAAACGATTGGTTACATATTCAAAAAAACGCTCAGCCTTGCAATTATGGCTATGTTCACCTGTTTGTTATGGGGCGAAAATGCTTGGTCCGGAGAATGTACGAATAAAATTATTTATATCGGCGATAGCCGAACCGTTGGTATGTATATAGCAAAATATGGAACAGGTGATGTTCGTAAAGCCCAGCTCCGCAAAACCAAAGTTCAAGCTGATACAGTCACAACAGAGAAAGATGGTAATTACTGGTATGCTCAGAGTGGCGCTATGCTTGATTGGTTAACCAATGGTGTTGGCAATATAAATAATAAATTATCCTCACATGATACAATTGTTATTGCTTTAGGAGCAAACAACACCGGTTGTACAGTTGCGGATGCTCAAGCTCAAGCCAAGAAATACATTTCCGCTATAAATAAATATGGCGGCGAGTGGGCATCTAAAGGAAAAAAAGTCTACTGGAGTTTAGTTACCAAGGTCGATGAACAAAAACAAAGTCCCCGTGATGCAAATGGAAAATTAAAAAATGGCAATCTTTGCGTTATTACAAATGAAGCTGTTGCTGCATTCAATAGTGCGGTGAAAGCTGGTTTATCTTCAAATATTTCCATCATTAATGCTACCGCTAAAGCGACTACGACCGCTTCAGATGGTATACACTACGGTTCTTCTGTTAATAAGAATATATATGAAGAAATTCATAATCAAGCTTGTGCCGGAGGAGCTGGAAGTCTTACGGAAGATGCAGCAGCGTCTTCTGATGCTTCTGGTGTTGGCAGTAACAATGCCGTCAATCCCTATTTGAAAGAGAAAAAAGACTGTTCTTCAATGAGCGGTACAGAAAAAGAACAATGCGAGATTCGCAATAAGGCCATCGATGAAGGAGGAACATACTGTAAACCGATAGAAAATTCTAAAACAGATTCAGCTAAAAACCAATGTGTTATTACTAAAACAGCAACCGGATCTACTACCGGCAATAAAGCCTGTGGAGGGAAATATGCAGCAGGATCCATTACTTCAGATATTACTAATGCTATTGCGGATGCTTCAAAGAAGTATAACATTCCGGCTGTTGTCCTTGCCGCTTACATTCAGGTCGAATCTGCCGGTTCTTGGAATCCGCAAGTTCAAGCGTGCTTGGGTGATGGCGGTGGCGGATTGGTTCAATTTCAGCCAACAACGTGGGCACAGTATGCATTGTCCGGAACACATCAAGTTTGGGAGCCCGATCATTATAAAAAAGTTGATGGACAATGGGTTGTAAGTGTTCCCGGACATTATGTAACCGTTAAAGGTTCCGGTAAATGTACAGGAAAAAATGGTAGGGCTTTAACTGAAAATGATAGATTTGATGCATATTCTAACATTATGTGTGCTGCTGTTCTTTTAATTGATAATATGAAAAATACTGATGGATCTTTAGCTTGTGGTATATTAGCTCACAACAGAGGTGCTGGTGAAGCAAAGTCATACAAAAAAAGTACAGGAAATTGTACTTCTGCTAGATACTATAAAGAAATTAGCTCTGCAATGCAAAATTTAGCTAAACAAAATAATTGTTCTCTAGATGCTCTCGGTATAGGAGGAAATTGCGAATATTTTTCATATGGAAGCGGTGACTCCTTCGGTGGGGGCGCTGATGATACAAATGCGACTTTAACGCAATATTTTTCTAATTACAAATGCTCATTATCAGAGAACTTTAACCAAATACAAGGCTGTTTGTTCTGTTCGCAATTCCGTGTCATTTTTAATGCCGCTTCCCAGATAGCCAAAGTTTGTCACGAAAAATTTGCTTCAAGTTTAATTAAACTGATGGCCGTTGGCTTGGCTATTTCCTTAGCTTGGATTATTATGCAATATGTTTCCGATATGACACAGAAAGACCCCGGAATTATGCTTAATGCCATTTTCCGTAAAATATTCGTCGTTGTCGTTATTATTGCCTTATTAAAACTGGATGTTGCCGCATTCTTTAATATGTTCGTCACACCTGTTTTTGATACCGGTTTCAAAATAGCGGAGCTGGCTATTACTAATACGGGTGTTGATTTACCTGATGGCGCCGGCACTGTCGATGGTAGCGGATTGCCTGCCAAAATGGGTATTAGTATGCTCAAGGGTATTTATGCCGTTCAAAATCGCTTAGAAAAACTGATGGCGCTTGGTTCAAACTCTATTTGTATTGCCTTTTTTGTTAAGTCTTATCACGGCTATCCGATTTTCCCTCACTTCGGGTATTTGCTGACCGGTGTCTTTATGTGGATAACAGCAACGATCTTTATGGCTATCTATCCGTTCCTTTTGATTGATTCCGTTTTACAGTTTACCGTTGCCTCATCTCTTTTCCCTGCAGCTTTAGCGGCATCGGCTTTTGAACTTACAAAAAAATATCTGAATATCTTTAAGATTATTCATATCTTTATCAATGCAATGTTTATCTTTATCTTTATAACCATTATCATGTTTATTCTCTTAGCCGGCATTGATAATTCACTCTTGCCGATTATCCAGCGTGCTTATGACACTTCGGATAATGATTATTTCAATCTGGATAATTTTATTTGGTATTCCAAAGAATTTGTTAAACTCATCTTTTTCCTTTTCTTGGGTAAGGCCGTTTTAGAAGACATTCCAAGCTTTGCCGAAGACTTTGCTAAACCTTTATCAATGGGCGAAAGCGGTGCTAAGAACTTAGGTATCGGTCGTTCCGTAGGCGGGACGGCGGCTCGTGCCGCAACAGGCATAGCTAAAGGCGGTGCCGAAATCGCTTGGAAAGCAACAAAAAGCACCGGAGGAACAGCTTTAGCCGGCGCAGCTTTAGCCGGCTCTACCGCTATGGCAGACATTCGCAGTCTGCGCCATAATTATCTGATGAACCGGACACAGAAAAAATTAGATAAAGCAAATGCAGAGGCGGCTGCCAGCGGACGCGGACCGGTCACTTCCGTTACCGGCAGAAATTTCTGGGGTCAAAAAGTTACACGATCCATTGTTAAAAATCCTGATGGAACAATGGCGTTGCAGAGTACCAGAAAATCTCTTATTCGTCGCCGTGAAGTTTCTGTTTTGGCTGATGAAAATATGTCAATCAAGCAAAAAATTTCTAAAAACGGGGCCATTCGCGAATCTTATAAAATGGATAAATCCATTGCTCGTTCCTTAATTAATAAAGACGGCACTATTAATCAGAAAGCCATCAATAAATTGATGCAGAATTCTTCTTTACCGAAAGACGCTGTTAACAAAGCTATCTTAAACCAACTGATGCAACAACGTTTGCCAAATGCCGGACGTAAAATCGGTTTCAAATGGGGATGGCCTCCGGTAACGGTTAATCGTGGCGCTTCTTTAAGCGGAGGACTAGGATCTACCGGTGCTTTTGTCAGTGAGAAAATCAATTCTTATACTGACGATAAAGGGCGTGAAGTCTTTGAAGTTCGTCGTGTCGGTTTAGACGGTAACACCAGTGTTTATCGTATGGTTAAAGGTGAAAGCCGTGCTATGGTCGAATATGAGCGGATTACTAAAAACGGTCACTCCCATAAGTGGTCTTCTGACGGTATTATTCAAAAGAAAGAATCCGGAAGATACGATTCCGGCGCAAGCGCACCTCAACAACAAGATGCTCCGGCTCAAGTAACCGTTAACGGTGCTGAAATGAAGGGAATGACAATCGGTTCTGACGGTTCTGTTACTGATAAAGACGGTAATTTTGTCGGAATGATGAATGCCAGCGGCAATATTATAGATAAACAAGGTAATGCCATCGGAACCGGAAAATCAGCAGATTTGGTCTTTGATCAGAATGGCAAAGCTCTTGGAAAAATTAAAGCTGTTAATAATTACGCTTATCGAACAGAAGCAGGCACTTATAATATTAAAGGTCATATTTGCGATGCCAACGGAGCGCCTAACGCTGTTATCACTGAAGATGGACAAATTATCAATTATACGGATAAAGGCAGTGTTCTCGGTCAATTGAATGAAGATCAAAAGACCTATCTCGGAAAATCCGTAGATAACCTGAATCGTAGCGGTTATAGAGCACAGAAAGTTGAATTTTCTCACGCCAGAGCCTATAAAGGAGCCAAAATCTTTGATGATGACGGCATTATTGAAGATGCCTTTAAGGATGAAGAATTAATGTTTGATGATAGTGACTTAGAACTCTATAAGCAACAAATGAAAAAATACGGAGATGTTATTAATCATCACGCTTTCGGAAGATAAAAATAAATATTGAAAAATATTAAGACAAATTTTATTATATATGACATATAATGCATTAAGAAATAATCATTGTTGGAGGCCTTATGAAAGCGCTCAAAATTTCTTTAATTTTTGGATTACTCATCATTGGTGGCACATATTTCAATAACAGTATTGCCCAAACATTTGGCGATGCTGAAAATAATGAAATGCCTCCTATTTCTGTCAGACAACAACTTATTGTAGATTTACTCAAAAAAGAAATTAAATCTAATCCTGATTTTCTTCAATCTGCAAATGCCATTCAAGAAAATTTAGATGCAGCATCAATTGATGATGAAATAGGTCCTAATTGTTATAAATACAGTCCTTTACTTGTAGAAGCTGTTAATTCAAAAACTTCTTTTATAGATTTTTTCTATATTCAAGGGAATTTCAAATATAGTTTTAAGCAAATGGATAATACCAAACCAATAATAACAGCTTTTAATTTCTATGAATGGTATGACAATGGCTCATTGGAAGGTATTCTTTCATCTGTTAATATTTATGGGTCTGGAATAGAAAAAAATATAGAAAATGAAGAAGCGGTGAACTACATTTTAGATAATTATTGCAAGCCCTTAAATCAGATTTTAGATCAAAATCCAAACAGACCCATTTCGCAATTGTTGGAAATTCTAAGACAATATTTTTCTAAATAATCTAAAAAAACGCCCTTATAAAAGAGCGTTTTTTTATTTTTAAATATTCAATACTTACAGAAAATATTCTCGTAAATAACTCGGCAAATCAGCCACGGCAACGCGATGTTGTTCCATTGTATCGCGGTCACGAATGGTGACGGTTTCGGGCTGTTGTTCAATCGTTTCAAAATCAACCGTTATACAAAGCGGTGTTCCGACTTCATCGTGACGGCGATAAGCCTTACCGATATTGCCTGTATTTTCCAAAGCAACACGACCAATACCCAATTTAAGCAGATTTTGTTTAATTTCGTGACATTTTGCCATAATTTGTTCGTTATTCTTTTTCAGAGGAATAACCGCAACCTTAATCGGTGCCAAATGTTTTTTGAGTTTCAAAACCGTACGGCTGTTACCGTTGCCCAAATCTTCCTCTGTATAAGCCTCTGTCAGCACTGCTAACACACCACGATCCACACCCATTGACGGTTCGACGACAAACGGAATGATCCATTTATTGTTATCATCCATAATTGCCAATTTTGTGGTTGATTCTCTATTTTCGTGGCAATGTGCTTCTAAGCTGAATTCCTCTTGATTCTTAGTATGGTTACCCAAGTCATAATCGCGACGGTTGGCAATACCTTCCAGTTCTTCCATTCCGTGCGGAAATTGATATTCAATATCATAGCAAGCTTTTGCATAGTGCGCCAAATCAGCATCAGGTGTTTTGTAAATATTGATGTGTTCAAGCGGCAAGCCTTGCTCCTGCCACCATTTAATACGATTTTCTTTCCAGATTTCGTGCCATTTTTCATCTTCTCCGGGATTAACGAAAAATTCCAATTCCGCCTGTTCAAACTCGCGAACACGGAAAATAAAGTTACGCGGTGTAATCTCATTACGGAAAGATTTACCGATTTGCGCAATACCGAACGGCAACTTACGAGAAGTGGAATCCACCACATTTTTAAATTGAGTAAAAATAGCCTGCGCCGTTTCGGGACGGAGATAACCGATATTATCATCACTTTCAACCGGTCCGACCTGTGTTTTAAACATCAGGTTAAACGGACGGGGTTCTGTCAAATCAGTTGAGCCGCAGTTCGGACATTTACCGTCTTTAATATGGTCTGCACGAAAACGACCTTTACATTTACGGCAATCGGTCATCGGATCGGAAAAGGTATCTTCATGACCGGAATAATGCAACACTTTGCGATTGGTTAGAATAGCAGCATCAAGCCCTTCAACATCATCACGTTCATAAACCATTGAACGCCACCAAGCTGCTTTAAGGTTATTTTTCAACTCTACACCTAACGGACCGTAATCATAAACGCCTTGCATTCCGCCATAAATATCTGCATTTTGAAAAATAAAACCGCGGCGTTTGCATAAAGAAACCAATTGATCCATTGTTGTTGCAACCATTTTTACTGTCCTTTTAATTTTTTACTTATTGATTAAATTTTAACTTCTTTCCTTGTATATTATTTATTATGAAAAAGCAAGCGGAGATAAAAAGCTATGGCAAAAAATTCCACTAAAGTCGGATTAATTTATGATTTCGATGAAACGCTGAGTATTGATTATATGCAGTCTTTCGGCTTAATTCAGGCTTTAGGATACACACCTGAAACTTTTTGGAAGAAAGCAAATCTTTGGTCTGCCAATAATAATGCCGACCAAATTACGGGGACAATGTATTATTTTATGAAGACCGCCAAAGAAAAAGGTGTTTCCCTCACACGTGAAGATTTAAAAAACTTCGGGCGCAACATTGAGTATTATAACGGCGTACTGACTTGGTTTGAAAGAATCAATAATTACGGACACGCTTTGGATTTGGAAGTTGAGCACTATATTATTTCTTCCGGTTATGAGGAAATTGTCGAAGGAACAGCTATTCGCAAATATTTCAAAGATGTTTTTGCTTGCTCTTATGCTTTCGGTCAGGATAAACAACCCGTTTGGCCGGCGCGTGTGGTTAATTACAGTATTAAGACGCAATTTTTATCTAAAATCAATAAAGGTTTGGGCAAAAATGACGATATTGCCGTTAATGAATATACTCCTGACGAGGAACGCCGTATTCCTTTTAAGCAAATGATTTATTTCGGAGACGGAATGACAGATATTCCCTCTATGAAACTGACCAAAGAGCGGGGTGGTAATGCCATCGCTGTCTATACACCGCACAGTCGAGCCAAAAAGAAAGCGATGAAGCTTTTGGTTGATAATCGCGTTAATTTTGCCCTACCGGCAGATTACAGCGAAAATAAAGAGATTGATATTGTGGTTAAAACCATTTTGGATAAAATTGCCACCGAGCGCGATTTGGATATCCTAAAAGCCAAAGAAGAAAAGAAAAAACATCTTCAAGTAACGGTTAATAAACTTAAATGTTATAAGCACAACTAGATTTTGCCATGATGATTTTTCTCGGTTATTTTTTCACAGTTATCAACTACATCTGCTATTGTATCAGCCGCTTTGTTAAAACCAAGCAAATGATGTTGCTGTTGGATTTGGTGTCTAAAATTTTTACGGTTGCTGGTCTCTATTGTTTGGGCTCACTCAGTGGGGCATATTCTTTTGTGATTACTTTTTTATTGTTGATTGTTGCAAACATCAAAGAAAAATATCATAAAAAATGGCTGGCAGGCTTTTTACTGTTTCAGGCTTTATATGTCTATATTGCATTTTTCTTGTATTTTGAGGGCATATCCTCTATTTTAATTTTTATTAATGCGACCCTAAATCTTATATGTGTGTGGTGGCTTGCGCCGCAAAAAATGCGAATTGTCGGCGGCTGGAACAGCGTTTTATTCTTGCTCTATCAAGTCAATATTAAAAATTGGGCCGGTTTAATCGAAATTGCAGTTATCTATTGTAATTTTGTAGCATATAAAAAATATAAAAAAATCGCACAAACTGAAAAATAAGTGTTGCAAAATAAAATGATTTAGGCTAAATATACTCTCGTTGACTGATTGGGGTGTCGCCAAGTGGTAAGGCATCGGCTTTTGGTGCCGACATTCGTAGGTTCGAATCCTGCCACCCCAGCCAACAAAAAAGGCCTCCCTTGCGGAGGCTTTTTTTTGTTGAATTGTGTGTCGAGGAAAGAACCTACCTGGTTCGACTAGCAAGAACCGCTTTGTGGTTCGTAGCTAGGACGAGGCGGCTTTGCCATCCGAGGTCTTGAGCGATAGCGAAAGATGCGCAGTGCGTCAGCGCGCGCACCATCCTGCCATATTTTCACAAAACATACCTTACACCGGATAATCTTCGAACCAATTTCGACAAGTTTCCTTAAAAATCAATTATTTATAAAAGTTCGAATATTGCGACAAGATTTTTATTTGCATTAAAAATTTTTGATGTTATCGTGGATTATATAATGATAATGACTGTAATAGAGGTTGAATTATGAATTTTATTAAAAATATCTTTTTGGTATCATATTTAAAAAATAAAGGTGTTCGCCGTATTTGTTTTATATTAGGTATTCTATTTGCAATATTGCCAACTATGATTTGGTATGAAAATTTAAATCATAATTTTTATCAAACTTCAAAAGAGACGAAAAATGAATATAATTCATATTCAAACAGAGAAAATGATGTTAATAAAAATTATCCTAAAGTAAGAATGCCTGACGGGGTAATTGTAGAATTTCCTGAAAATATGCAACAGAAAGCTCAAATTAAGCAATGGATAGCAGAAAAGTATCCAAGTGTGGCTAATGAATTAAAAAATACTACATCAGAAAATAAATTACGACACTCTGATAATGGTGATAAAAATAATAAAATAAACTATCTTTATCTTCTCAAATTTCTTTGGTCTTTATTTTGGTTTTATTTGCCATTTTTATTGTCTTGCATTGTGAAATGGATATATACAGGTTTTAAAGAAAAATAACCCCATAATAACCGAATTCACTTTTTGCAATAAAACCTATGTTAAAGCCAAAATCGTGTATATAGGGTAGAAAAATGACTTTTATTATCACCAAAAAACTATTAAACAACCTTTGGTTCTGGGTTTATAAGCTAATAATGTTATTTTTCTTTAATTGTACATTAAATGATTTTTGCTGGTCGATTACATCATTGTGTAGTTCCAATAGTTTAGCTTTAGCTGATTCGATATGAATCCTTTGACATAAAGATTTTTTTATTTGATTACTATGAGAAGCTCTATTAGTATATATTGCTCTATCATCAATAATAATGTATCCTTCCTCTCTATCTTCAATTGTCACAAAAGAATGGCATATTGCATTTCTTAAATTATCTAAAGTTATATCACATTTATTTCCTTCAGAATCAATAGAATTTTGAAAAATTTTATTTATATCTAACTGCGGAAGATTGTGATTCATTGATGGCTTATCTAATTGGTCTTTTGTTATATATGGAATGAGAAGATACATAGCTATAAGTTCTTTAACTCCTTTAAGGTCTAAAATTAGTTTGTTACCTTTTAATACTTCTAAAGCTATTTCAGACATGAATACTGCATGTTCATTATATTTAATAATAGAATCTAATTCATCTTTATTCATAGGATCAAACTCCAAAAATAAAATTACTACAAATTATCATATATGTAAGTTTTAATTTTTGACAACACAATATATCTCAACCTCTGGTTCTTGATACACAGAAGTTAAATTTATTTTTATACAAATCTCTTGCGCTTTATAAGTTTTTTACCTAAATAATCAGTGTAGTTAACAATAAAGGTAAGAATATGTCTATGATTTCTGAATATGTATCTAAAATAAAAAATTTGAACAAACCTAAAAAACTTGATTGCTTTTTTGAAACAAACAAGGGACAGACCATACAATTAAATAAACTTCAATGTATTGAAAGAATTGCTCATCTTTTATTATTTTTATTTATATTAGTGATTTGCTATAACTGTTGTAATTGGCTTGGAGAAAAACTTACAGATAGCATATTTGATAAACAATACATGTATAGCATATTTTTAATACCATTATTTCTATATATTAAAGATTTCAATAATATATTTGATGCTTGTTTTGCTGAAGCTATTTATTGCGAAGAATATATAACTGTTAAAAAAGGCCTTTTTTATCGTAGCTATGATAAATTATATATAAAAGATATTAATAACATCGAACTATATAGGTCTTTAGGAGGAAAACTATGCGGGTATTGCACGCTAAATTTCTACGCTATTGGTGGATTAGTACAAATTCCTTATGTTATAGATAACATACACAATGCCAAAATAATAAAACAAATAATAAATTTTACGGAACAAAATCAAAAAATAGAACAGAATCAAATTTAATATAAAAATCCAAATTTTCATCTCGAAAATTGCAAACTCACCCCAGCCAACAAAAAAGGCCTCCCTTGCGGAGGCTTTTTTTTGTTGAATTGGACGGCGGATTTGAAGCTACGAGAGAGTAGGTTCGACGACAAACGAAAGCGAGACGGGAGTATCGCGGTCAGCTTTAGCCGATGAGTGCGGAGGACCGAGCATTGCAACGCAATGTTGAGGTCTATCCTGCCACCCCAACCACAGTTCAAAAATCGTCAGAAATGGCGATTTTTTCTTTTATATACAAGCATTTAATCTGGTTCGAATGTTCGGTATGAAAAATGCCTAAAATGGGGCAATCTTCGAACTCCTTGTGTGAAAATCATTAAAAATCAAGCTGTTATACTTTTAAGGATATTATAATTTAAAATAAAAAATGATTGTATTTATGTGAAAATCTAATAATATAACTATGTTCAAAATATTGATAAGGAATTTAAAATGAAAAAGTTTCTCTGCTTATTACTATTTTTAACATCTTGTGCAACGTATGAGAAATATGCTCGTTATCTTGATGGGTTCATTGGTATAGATAAAGTTGAATTAATAGATGCTTGGGGTGTTCCTGATAAAACTTATCAATTAGATAAAGATACAGAATATCTAACCTATAAACAAAGTTTTCAAACATATATTCCTGGAAATTCATATACTAACAATTATGGCACATACTCTTATACCCACCATACCCCTGGTTACACAGTAAATGAATGGTGCGACACAACATTTGTTGTTCAAAAAAATAAAGTTACTAAATGGCAAACGCAAGGGGACTCCTGTGTCAAATATTAATAAATTATAGATCTTTTGCTAGATAAAAAGTTTAGAATCTCCGGCGATTTCTATGTGATGAAGAAAAGCCCATTATTCTATTAAATGCAATCTTTGCAGATATCTCAGCTTGTCTTTGGCGTAATTTTTCATATTCTTTAGATATTCGAAATATTCCATTTAATAAATCTTCATAGAATTTTTGCCATTGATTGGTTGTTATTAACGAAATAAATTCAGCCCTACGAATGGGGAAAATATAAGAAGAATAGCTTTCTTTTGATACTGTTTGAGGAAGTAAACAATATAGAGGAATTTCCTCATCATTTGGCTCTTTTCTAAAATCAAAAAAAACAGGCACAGAGCAATGAATCCAATTTTTTGAAAAAACTTCTTCTAAAAATGATACGGTATGAAGAGGAAAACCATTCATAAATAATTTTGTATTGCTTTCTATATGTTTTTGAAAACGAGGAAAATCATTTTTTAGTCGCATTCCATCAACAACCCAAATCATATTTTTATAGCTTGTTTCTCTAGCTCTCTGCTCTTCGGGTTTTATATGAGAATGCTGAAATTCTACTACTAGACCTTGTTCATTCTGTATATCGGCTATGTTTTTCTCGCCATTTATAATTATTATTTTTTCTTGCCAATTTTTAGGAAATTTATTTTTCCAGTTTTGATGCCATTCTCCTTCTGTTTCCCATCTATTATTTTGACAATTTTTTTTACTTTCGTGAGCCCAGTGGTGAGCTTTTTTCTCTCCACATTTTGCAATAACAACATTTCCGCAGCAAGGGCATATACCTTTTGCTTTAGGTGTTGCTTCACAACGTTCATTATTTACAAGAGCAAACTTCATTTTAAATAAACTTCTTGTTCCTTTATACTAAAAGTTGATAATTATTATTTAGGAGTTTATTTCTTAAAACACAAGTGTTTATCCGATTTTAAGGCAACCTCTGGTTCTTGACACCCATAAGTTAAAAACAATCCAAATTTTAACTCGAAAACCGCGAACTCACCCCAGCCACAGTTCAAACCTCTTATTTCGCTATTCTTCTAAACTCAAATTTAAGGTTTGGTGTGTATATTGTAAAAAGCACTAAAAAAAGAGAACAGAAATGAAAATAATCAAGGACTTTTTTATTAAATATATGGCATTGATCATATCCGTCATTGCTTTGGTATCACTTTTTGCGCCGCAAAGTGCGTTATGGATTTCGACCTCTTGGATAAATTATCTTTTGATGGTGGTGATGTTCGGTATGGGCTTGACCTTAAAGCCTGAAAGTTTTGTTTTGGTATTTAAGTGTCCAAAAGATATACTTTGCGGTGTTTTCGCGCAATATACAATTATGCCTCTCTTAGCTTTCGGTTTGAGCCGTTTATTCGGACTTGATGCCGCCTTAACCGCCGGCGTGATTTTGGTCGGAACCTGTCCGGGTGGAACAGCAAGCAATGTTATTACTTATTTTGCCAAAGGCGACATTGCTCTCTCGGTTTCTATCACCAGTGTTAATACCTTGCTTGCACCGATACTGACACCACTCGTAACATACTTTTTGCTCAACACCACGATAGAAGTAAATATGACAAATATGCTTGCAGCAATCATCAATGTGATTTTAGTCCCGATTGTACTTGGTTTTATCCTTAATCGCTTTTTTAACAAGATCACGCAAAAACTGGTGGATTTACTGCCTGTGCTTTCGGTTGTTGCTATTTGTATGATTATAGCGACAGTGGTGGCACATAATGCCGAGAAAATTTATACTTGCGGATTTGTTGTATTGAGTGTTGTTGTGTTGCATAATCTTTTGGGCTATTTATGCGGATTTACATTCGGTAAAATACTAAAAATGAAACCGGCAAAGATTAAAGCTTTTTCTATAGAAATTGGTATGCAGAACTCCGGATTAGCAACGAGTTTGGCCGGAACAGCCTTCCCATCACTTGCTATGGCAACTGTGCCAGGTGCAATCTTTTCGGTATGGCATAATATTTCCGGTGCAATTCTTGCTGAAATCTACAGACATTGGGATGATGATTATTATTGTGAAAAGCAGAAATAGATTAGCTCGCAATCAGAAATTCTTCGACCTGCTTTTATATTTTCGGTATTCAAAAAATTTATAATTTTTCTGTTTGATTCTGCTCCCAAAAAATGCTATTATATATGCAGGAGGGATATTATGCGGCAAGAAATTCAAAATAAAGTCAATCGGTTACGGAAAGATAAATTTCTGGTTGTCGTTGATTTTGCTGGTACTTTATTTGCATTAGGACCGGATAAGAACCATGTTAAAGATCCTTTTATTCCTGAAAAAATGGCACCTTTGGGGGCTATCGAACTTGATCCGAGCGGATGTCAAAATAAGAAATTAAAGCCGTTTCAAAAGGGTATTGAATATGGTTGGACAGTTATTCCTTCCGTTGCTCGGTTATTACATGATCTGCATGGCGTAAATGTTGTTGCAAGCAGTGTTGCCGATGATCCCGAACAAGTGTCATTACAAAAAATGGCCTATCGTGATAACCATATCCGCATTAACCATATTATGACAAAAGATGCTGACGGCATTATCGATATGAACTATAAGCCAAGGACTATCGTAGTGTTAGGTGACACGTCCAGCGATGTTGCGTTAGCTGAAAAAATTGCAGAGTTATCACCTCAAACCAAAGTTATTTGCGGGTTTACACCATCAGGCATGGAACAACAGAAAACAGTACAGGAAACTTTGGATAAAAAACACCCCAATATAGAATTTATCAGCGGGAAAAACTGGAGCATCGTTATTCGCCAGCTGAGAAAACGTCTCCCTATAAAAAGTCAACATCTGCACCAGCTTAAAAAACTCAGAAAAAAGAATGGCGAACGAAAGAAACATAGATATTATCCTTTAACACAAAGCCAAAGATAATATTTAAATTTTACGAACGATCCCTGTTTCGCCATCAACTTCAACCATATCTCCGTCATGAAACAAAACAGTCGCATTTTTGGTGCCTGTAACGCACGCTTTCTTCAATTCTCGTGCTAAAATAGCCGCATGACATAAAATGCCGCCTTCATCCGTTACAAACGCGACCGCTTTTTCTAAAGCAATAATAACAGAAGGCCACGTCATCGGACAGATTATTACATCACCTCGGCACACTTTTGTGACTTCGCTTATATCTTTTAATATCCGTGCCGGACCTTGTACTCTCCCCGAATAAGCAACTGTTCCCTTAACTTGACAGTCTGAAACATCAGCTTTTTTATCGGGCAATATAAATTTATCCAAAGCTTTTTGAATATCTTGCGGGGTATCAACAACTTTTCGCTCATCGTCATAGCGATACCACAACCACTCATTGTCCTGTCTGAGCTTAAATTTACTTTTTCCGTAATACCAACTGATAATTTCATCAGGCATCATATTGCGAAAATCAAAGCCTTTATAACCATAGGGTTGACCAATTTTATCAAATATCATCATAAAATTCTGACTAAGCCAATGATACATATCTAAAATATGTGTGCGTAAGAAATTTGCTTCTTTAACAAAGGCAACAAAATTTTTCTCAAAAACATTAAAGTGATATTGTTTAAATATACTTTGTACTGTTTTCTTATCATTTTCTACGTTTTTGGTAAAGAAACTTTTATGGGACTGTATGGCTTCCTGTAACCGATGAATTACTTCTTCCTTCGTCATAAACTGACCGTGCATTGCACGCACAGTCATACCTGAAAATCTTTCCAAATGTTCCTCTATCAATTCTTTAACTTTGACATTATTTTGCCAATTTTCAATTTTACGAGCAATTTCAAGGATTGTCTGCATTGATTGATTTTCTTCCTCAACGCGTGTCAAATCTTCATTTGCGGATAGGACAAGCATCTTTTCCGTAATATCCGGTATTTTTTTCTTTAGAAGTAAATTTGATAAATCATCAGATACAATATCCGACAAATCCATAAGCATATCAACGAACACCATTTCAAAATGCATACGCTTACATACTGCATTAAGCATATTTTCTAATTCCTTTGGCGTTGGAATTTTTTGAGCATAGCGTGCAAAAATTTTTTGATAAAAACGGAAATTGCGCCGACAGATCTTTCCTATTTTGAAAAACACCGAAAAATCCTGCCGTTTATATGCCCAAAAATAAGCATCACGGCTTTCTAATGTAAACTTGTGAGAATAGCATAAATGCTGTTCGGCATAGGCCGCTACATCTACATCTGCAATATGCGGATACTTGAAATATTTTTCTATCAGTTTGGTTTGCCCCATTAACCCTTCAAAACCATCTTGTGTAAAGAGAGGAATACTCGGTCTTTCCCAAACCTTCGGTACGCGATAATCTTTGGGTGTATTATTGAGAGTTGTTATAGGTCTTGCTTGTAAAATATATACTTTTTGATTTTTAATCGCAAATTCTATGTCTACGGGAAATCCATAAAATTTTTCAATTTTTTTAACAATATCGCAGAGCTTCAAAATCTGTTTTTGTGATAATTTTTGTTTATTTTGCTTGCTTAGAGGTATACGACGCCATATCAGATTTTCTTTTTTTGAGTACAGACCTTTTGATTGGCATTCACATGTTTGGCTTAAAATACGCCCTGTTTTATGGATTAAATATTGGTCTGGTGTAATTTCTCCGGATACAATGGTTTCTCCCAATCCATAAACGGCATTAACTAATATTTCATTGATATTTTTAGTAAGAGGATTAACCGAAAAAGCAACACCGGCAACATCTGCCGATACCATTTCCTGAACAACGACGGCAACTGATGCCTCATCAAGAATATTACTGCCATAAGCTAAAGTTCGTTCAGAAAAAAGAGAAGCCCAGCAAAGTTTAATTTTTTCTAATAATTTTGTTTCATTGACATTTAAGAAAGTATCCAATTGCCCTGCCCACGCTTTATCTTCGGAATCTTCACAAGTAGCCGAAGAACGAATAGCAACAGAGGCACAATGTAAATGTGCAAAAGATTGCATTATTTTTTTAGATAATATTGGATTCAAAGGGGCTGAAACTATTAATTCTTTTATCTTACCTGATTTATTAAAAAAATCATCATCTCCGGCAATAATTTTCTTAATTTTATTTTTTAATTTATTTTCTTGAAGAAATACATCAAAAGTATCTGACAAAATAACAAAGCCGTTCGGTATGGAAAAGTGTTTAATCATCCGTCCTAAAGAATAGGCTTTTCCGCCTGCACTATATTTGTCTTTGCTTGTTATTTGTTTAAATGTTTTTAACACAATACCCCCTGTCAGCGCCTATAACGCGGAGCATATCAAACTGTAAGAAAAAAAATAATCCATTACCTCTTACAAGTCAAACATAAAAGTATTTATTTTTTGCGAACATTAACTTCTGTTTTTTATTGAGGCCAAAAGAATTACTCTGTTTTGATGCAGGTATTCAGAATATCCAAATTTTTCTGATATGTTTTGGTTTGTACTTCTAACAGCCCCAAAATGGTATGCGCATAATTATCATGAGAAAAAGAGTTTTTCTCTGCATTATGGCGCAGACAAGAAATATCTATATTCATATTATTTTTTACATTATCAGACAACCATAAAATCATAGGAACTTCTTTTTGTTCCTTTGGCGCAATTTTGTCAGGAAGCCCATGCAGATAGATATTATGCTCGCCCAAAGATTCCCCGTGATCTGAAACATATAACATACTGCTTTGCAAGTTGTTTTTTGTTTTTAGCAAATCAATTACCGAAGAAATAATATAATCCGTATATAAGATTGTATTATCGTATGCATTGACAATTTCTTCTTGAGAACAATCTTGCAAATCTTCCGTATTGCAAGCCGGTCCAAAAACATTCATCGTTTCCGGATATCTCTTATAATAAGCAGGACCGTGGCTCCCCATCATATGCAAAACAATCAATGTGTCCTTTTTTATCTCATCTAAAGTGACTTCCAAGTTATCCAGTAAAATATCATCGTGGCAATAATCATTAAAGCAATATGGTTGTTTATTCTCGGCTTGAGCATTGATGTACTCTGCACGAACACAAACATTTTTACAACCATCATCGTTGTCTTTCCAAATCACCCGATCACCGGCAGCCTGCACAATATCCAAAACATTTTGTGTATATTTGGCATCTGTTATATCAAACTTGCGTTTACCGGTAACAGAAAACATACAAGGCAAAGAAACCGCCGTTGATGTGCCGCAGGATATTGTCTTTTGAAAAGCAATAATATCTTGTTTTTCCAGCAAAGGATTTGTTTTTTTGGAATAGCCGTAAAGAGAAAAATTATTTGCTCGCGCCGTTTCTCCGACTATCAAAACAAGAACTCTCGGTTGCCCTGAAGTCCTTGATAAAACATACGGATTGTTATCTAAAATAACAAAAGACCTGTTTTTATTGGCATTTTTCTTATGGTAGCGCACCACCGCACTGATATAATTAAACGTATTAATATAGTATCTGATTTGATAATTATTACGGCCGAATGAAATATAAGATTTGTAAAAAATCGGCAAAATCAGAGCCGATAGGGCAAGCACCATTCCGCAAGACAATAATCTGTTTCTTATTTCTTTTTTAAGGGGAGAATACTCAACCTTTATCCAAAACAAACAAATGGCAGGGAGTACACCTAAAAGCATAACATAACAAACAAAAGGAAGAGTAAAAAAGTCTGAAGCCTCGCGTGCCGTTGTTTCTGCAAAATTACGAATCATATCCGGATTGATGACAATGCCCAGATTTTGTGAGCTGTAATCAGCCGCAGCCGAACAAATCAGTAAGACGGCAATGATGATTTTGCCAATATATGGAACGGCTATTAAACTGAAGAAACAAAAATAAATCGAAAAAAATACAATTAAAAATCCAACCAGCGCCGCCACATCAAAAATACCGTTAATTTCCGATCCGGTCCATAAAAATGTCCAGAATTTGATATTGAGGATATATGCAAAGTATGCACTGAGAAGTGTTGTATATGTCAGTGATTTTATGTTTATTTTAGACTTTATCATAATATTTTACTTTTCCATAAAATTGTCGTTCGTGCTATGATAGTTATTTTCACCTGAAAAGACAAGATAAGATTAATTGAACTGTTCATTAAAAATCCTTTTATCTTCTTGATATTTTTTCTTTAAATCTATATCCTTAGAAAAAATCATTTTGAGGATAGGGCAGATGTCTTACATTACAAGAAATTTATCAGCCAACGAAGAAGTCAAAAAAATAATTAAACTTCATTGGATTAATTATATCGTCACCGGTGTTTTTACTTTTATTGCTTTGTTCTTACTTCTTGTTCTTTTGTTTAACGGACACTTGTGGCAAAATATCATCTACATTACGCTCGTTTCTTTCTTTATTCTGTGGACGCTATATAACTTTTTAAAACTTTATACAACAGAGCGCGTTATTACAAATAAACGGGTTATCTATAAAACCGGTATTATCAGTATCAGAACGGAAGAGCTTAAAAATAATAAAATAGAATCCGTTGAAATCAAGCAAACCATTCTCGGACGGCTTTTAGATTACGGAACAATTGAATTTTCCGGAACAGGAACGTCCAAAGTTTATTTTGATAATGTTGACAGCCCATCAGCCGTTAAATCTGAAATTGATGATATTATCGAGGGCTGATTTTGTAAGGATAAAAGGATACGGTTATGCTTAATCAATTTTCTCGAAGTGAACTGGTGTTTGGAAAATCTGCCCTAAAAAAATTGGCAACTTCCCGTGTGGCTGTATTCGGTCTCGGCGGCGTTGGCAGTTATGTTGCTGAAGCGTTGGCACGATCAGGAATCGGACATCTCGATTTAATTGATAATGATACAATTTGTCTGACAAACCTCAACCGGCAGTTATTTGCCACACACAAAACGATAGGTCAATTTAAGGTTGATGTTGCCGCAGAGCGCATTGCCGATATTAACCCTGATTGCAACGTGACTACTTATAAAACTTTTTATCTTCCGGAAAACAAAAATGAATTTGATTTCACCCAATTCGATTATGTTGTCGATGCCATTGATACCGTCGCGGGAAAGATAGGTTTGATCGTAGAAGCAAATAATGCCGGCATTCCAATCATTTCCGCAATGGGTGCGGGCAATAAAGTGAACCCTGCCGCTTTTGAGGTGGCTGATATATACAAAACCTCCGTCTGTCCTCTGGCCCACGTTATGCGCAAAGAACTCCGTAAAAGAGGAATTAAAAATCTTAAAGTGGTTTATTCAAAAGAGCCGCCTTTAACTCCTTTGAAGCCGACTGATGACGAATCGGAAAAATCTTCAAAGCGGCAAACTCCCGGTTCAACGGCTTTTACTCCACCCGTTGTCGGATTAATTATTGCCGGTGAGGTTGTTAAAGATTTAATACAATTTAATCCTCTTTCCAGAGAATAAATTATAACTCAAAAATCATAATTTGAGAATTAACACCTTGGATTGCGGAAAGTTTTGCATTCAGCTCCGTAACGATTTGCGGAGAACTTTCCAAAGTAACATTAATTAAACGAACATTCTTTTCACGATACGGCATACCGCTTCGGCTCAAAATGTTATCTGAATATGTATGAAGAATAGCATTGATTTCAGATACTTTGCTAAAATCTTTTACCAAAATTCCAATGTTTGCAATTTGGTCTGTCATTTTACCCTCCTCTGTTTTAAGACTATTATAATGCTAATAAAATATATCTTATTTTGCAAGTATCAATTCCGAATGAGAAGAAAAAAATATACGTAGAAAACAACATTTTCAAACAAGGGATATAAAAAATCCTCTCCGCTATGGGAGAGGATTTTTCATTTCTATTTATATAAAGGTCTTTTTTGATATTTTGTATGTAACAGATGATGTGCTTTTTCGCCACCGGCCTCACCTAAATAATCATCATATAATTTTTTGATGGATTTATTTTTATGAGATAAACGGTTCTTTGCTTTCTCATCTTCTGTATTTAAACCTTGTGAGCGAAGTTTACGAATACCATCATTAATACCCCACGGTTTTTCAAAAGTAGCCCCCATAACACGAGGCTGACCACCTCCGGCAATGCAGCCGCCGGGGCAAGCCATAACTTCAACAAAGTGGAACGGTAATTCTGTTCCTTCCGCTTTAGCCTTATTGATGGCTTCCATAACCGGTTCAACATTACCAACACCGTTAACGACAGCAATACGAACTTTAATCTTTTTAATTTCCACTTCGGCAACTTTAACGGCATCAAGCCCTTCAATTGCTTTAAAGTTCAATGTTTTCAGCTCTTTACCGGTAATATAGTAATAAGCTGTTCTTAAAGCTGCCGTCATTACACCACCGGTGACACCGAAGATTGTTGCTGCACCGGAATATTCTCCTAACGGATTATCGGCTTCTTCTTCTTTCAATGCCTTAAAGTTAATTCCGGCCGCTTTTATCATCTTGGCTAATTCACGCGTGGTAATAACCTCATCAACATCTTTATATCCTGAAGAATTCATTGTGTCATCACGACCGATTTCCCATTTTTTAGCGGTACATGGCATAACGGAAACAACTTTAACTTTTGCAGGATCAATTCCGGCCTTTTCTGCCCAATATGTTTTAGCTATGGCACCAACCATCTGATGCGGTGATTTGCAAGACGACAAATTCGGAATATTCTCAGGATAATATTTTTCCAAATAGTCAACCCAAGCCGGACAGCAAGATGTAAACATCGGTAAATTATCGTTACCGGTAAAACGTTTTACAAATTCTGAAGCCTCCTCAATAATGGTTAAGTCAGCCCCGAAATTTGTATCGAACACTTTTGCAAAGCCTAAACGACGCAAAGCCGCATAAATTTTGCCGGTCAAATTAGATCCGAATTCAAAACCGAATTCTTCACCTAAAGCCACACGAACAGCCGGAGCAATTTGCACAACCGTGATATTTTCTTTGTTATTTAACAAAGCTGATACTTTTTGTGTATTATCATAATCCGTGATAGCCCCTGTCGGACAGTGTGCTGCACATTGTCCGCATCTGATACAAGGCGAATCAGCCAATTTTTTATCATTTGCTCCGGTGATTTTGGTAACAAAGCCACGATGCAAATAACTCAACGCCCAAACATTTTGAACATTCTGGCAAATGTTGACACAGCGTCCGCAAACAATACATTTTGACGGATCCAAAACAATTGCTCCGGAAGTTTCATCTTTAGGCTCTTGGGACAACATTTTAATGATTTCATTCTGATCAATACCCATTTCAGAAGCCATATCCTGTAATTCGCACTGACCGCTTCTTGAGCAGTTCAGACAATCATTCGGGTGATTACTCAGAATAAGTTTTAAAACCGTCTTTCTGATGTCTTTCAAATCCTCATCAGAAGTAATAATTTCCATACCTTCTGCAACCGGCGTGCAACAAGAGCGCATAATACGCCCGCCAACCTTAACAATACACAAGCCGCAACCGGCGCTCGGATCAACATCAGGATGTTTACACAGCGTAGGAATATTAATCTGAGCTTTTCTGGCGGCATCTAAAATGCTTGTTCCGGCTTCTACTTCAACATCAAAATTATCAATTTTTAATTTAACCATTTCGACTACTCCTTCTCTTTACCGTCAAGCAATTTATTTGTATATTCTTCTTCATAAAAACGAAGTGTTGATAGTACAGGGTTCGGAGCTGTTTGACCTAAACCGCAAAGAGATGCCTTTTGCATAGCATAAGCAATTTTTTTCAACTGTTCCAAATCTTTCTTTTTACCTCGACCACGATTAATCTTATCAAGAAGAATGAGCATTTGCTTACCTCCAATACGGCAAGGTGCACATTTTCCGCAAGACTCGTCAACCGTAAAGTCCAGATAGAACTTCGCTAAAGAAACCATATCCGAAGAATCGTCAATAACAATCATACCACCGGATCCCATAATTGACCCCAGTTTTTTCAATTCTTCATAGCAAACCGGCATATCCATATATTTAGCAGGAATAACACCACCGGACGGACCGCCTGTTTGAACTGCTTTCAATGTTTTACCCTGAGGAACACCTCCTCCGATTTCATTGACAATTTCATTAATTGTGGTTCCCATCGGAACTTCAATCAAACCGGAGTGTTCTACTTGTCCTGTCAACGCAAATACTTTTGTTCCTTTAGATGTTTCCGTACCGAAAGAAGCGAACCAATCTGCTCCCTTGAGTAAAATTTTGGAAACATTTGCCAGCGTTTCAACATTGTTCACGCAAGAAGGCTTTTCCCATAAACCTTTATTGGTCGGATAAGGAGGTCTTGGCCGCGGTGTTCCCCTTGCCCCTTCAATAGAATGAATAAGAGCTGTTTCTTCACCGCAAACGAATGCACCAGCACCTAAACGAATATCAACATTAAAGGAGAAATTCGTTCCCATAATATTCTTACCGAGTAACATATTCTTTTTGCAGGCCTGAATGGCTTTTTTCAATCGTTCAACCGCTAAAGGATATTCAGCTCTGACATAGAACCAACCTTCCGTTGCGCCAATTGCATAAGCCGCAATCATCATACCTTCAATAACAGCGTGCGGATCCCCCTCCAAAATAGAACGATCCATATATGCACCCGGGTCACCCTCATCACCGTTACAAATGATAAATTTTTCATCAACTGTCGGAACTTTTGCTGCCAATTCCCATTTCATACCGGTTGAGAATCCGCCACCACCGCGACCACGCATGCCTGATTTTTTAATTTCATCAACAACCTGTGCCGGTGTCATGGTTTTCAAAGCTTTTTCCAAAGCCAAATATCCACCACGAGCCATATATTCGGTAATGTCTTCCGGATCAATATGTCCGGCATTTTTCAAAACGACTTTTTCTTGTTTTGTAAAAAACGGCAAATCAAGCGACAAAACATACGGCTTTAATTCTTCTGCCAAGACGATATCCCCGTCCGTTTCCAATGCAGGCGCAACATATTTTTCCATAATGGTACGAACTGCATCTAAATTAAGGCGCTTAAACAAAATGTCCTTCTTGCCTTTTATTTCAACCCTGATAAGCGGACCTTGTGCGCACAAACCCATACACCCTGTCGCAACGATACGAACTTTTTCCGTCAGAGATTTTTCCTGCAATATTTCTTGAATTAAGGTTATTAAATCATCACTTCCTGAAGATTTACACCCCGTTGAGTGACAACAATAGATACTGCACTTATATTTTTCAATTTCTGCAAGTTTATTCTTCGCAATTTCGTGAATATCAAACTTTTTCATAATTTCAGACATATCAGCCATATTTTAAGCCTCCTTAAATGTTTCGCGCCATTCATTCAAAATTTCAGGCACTTGTTCAGGGGTCATACGACCGTATGTTTTGCCATTAACAACGCATACCGGAGCCAAACCGCAGCAACCGACACAACGAACACATTGTAAATGGAAAAGTCCGTCAGGCGTACTTTCACCTTCTTTAATTTTAAGCTCGGATTTAAATTTTTCCAAAACCTTGTCATTCCCTTTTAAATAGCAAGCCGTTCCCGTACATACTGAGATAACAGCCTTACCGGGCGCAACCAATTTAAAAAAGTTATAAAAAGTCAAAACCTCATAAATGCGCGCAAGAGGAACTTGCATTGTTTCTGCCAGAGAAACAGCATCACTCCATTCAACATAGCCTTTTGCACCCTGTATTTCGTGCAAAGCCATAATCAGCGACCCGCGCTTTTTGCGCCATTTTTCACCGACTTGGCAACCCAAACAAGGCTCTTTATCCATATTTATCTCCTACAAATTAAAGTTTAATACGCTGTTTATATTATATTTTCTTCCTTTTTCATTGCAACTGATTTTAGCATATTTTCAAGAATATTTTAAGCCCGACAAAAGGCGATATTCATCCTTTATTTTCCTGTTGTTCTTCAATAAATTCTTCTAAAAATTCAACGGCATCGGCAACACAATCCGGACACTCTCGTAAGGGACATCCCGTTTCTAAACCTTTTAGTTTATAACATTGGGTTTCACTGTTGCGTGCTTTGAACTTTGTCATTATTTGACGCATCTCTTGCATTGTCTTAGCTTTGTCTTTATTGATCAACCCTAAAACAATACCTGCGCCGACAAGAGCACCGCAAGTTCCTTCCATTGTTCCCATTCCCGCAGCAAAAGCATTTCCGAGATTTGATGCCGTTTCTTCGCTTATTCCCGCTTTATCACAATACGTACAAATAACGGCTTGCGCACAATTATACTGACCACAACGTTTTTTCTCTGCCGCTTCTTCTTTTCTGGACGCCATTTTTATCTCTTTTTTTTGAATTTATTTTCAGGACAACATCAATGCTCAAAATTTTTCTTGCTATCAATTACATCCTTAACTAGTATATTCTACCTAAAGGATATTAACAAAATGACAATAGAAGAAAATATTTTTAAGCAATCTCAAATTAATTTCAAAAAATTACTTCCTTTTGGCTTCAGCCTGCAAGGTTCAGACTACATTTATGAAGAAAAATTTATGAATGGCGATTTCATTGCCCGCATAACAATTTCTCCATCAGGTCTTGTCAACGGTGTTGTCTACGATGTTGCAAATGATGATATTTATCTTCCCTTACGCGTTGAAAACTTAAGCACCGGCTATGTCGGACAAGTTAAAGACGCTTACGAAAAAATTTTAAGAAAAATTAAACAAGCCTGTTGCCTCGTTAATTTATTTACGCAACCGCAAAGTAATCGCTTAGCAGATTTTATCAGGCAAAAATTCGGAGACAGCCCTGATTTTCCGTGGGAAAAATATGATCAGTTCGGGGTATTTCGCAATCCGGATACCAACAAATGGTACGGGTTGATTATGCCTATAGATAAAAAAAGATTAACCCCTACAGCTTCAGGGCAAACCGAAATTATTAATCTGAAAATTGATGACAAAAAGATTCCCTTATTACTCACACAAAAAGGATTTTATCCGGCTTATCATATGAATAAAAAGTATTGGATAACGCTCATTTTAGATGAAACGCTGAATGATGAGATTATTTTTCAATTGATTACAGAAAGCCATACCTTTAGCGAAAAGAAAAGCACGCGAAAAAAACATTTATCCTCCGGCAAATAAATTTGCAATGCAGCCTGTATTTATTGATAACCAAAAAAATTTATCTTCCTTTAAAGTTTAACAATCCTTGTATTAAGGACGATATTACCGCTCCTGTTTTTTCCAGACGTTTTTTTGTTTTATATCGTTTATTAATCTGTGCTCGATTAGGATTATTTTTATTTTGAGTATTTAATTTTTCTCTATTAAGCAGGTAATATTTTCTTCCGGCTTGCTTACGACCGGCTTTAGCATTATTTTTCCTATCCAGTTCTTTTAATAATTCCGGATTTTCCGCTTTCATCTGAGCTCGACGTGCATTATGGTAAGCCCTTAATTCTTCTCTGTGCCGTTCACGATAAATTGCATTGCGGCGGCGATTTTCTTCTCGCCTTAATTCTTGTTCCTCGGGCGTTAATTCCGACATTTTTTTTCTGATGTCTTTAGTATTTTTTTTATTTTTTGCCCTATATTCAGCCATATGGCGTCGGTTTTTTTCTTTGTTTCTTTCTTCTTCTGTCAGATTGCCTAAGGGTTTATTTTTTCTTTCTTCTAAGTCTTGTTTTTTCTTATCCAATTTAGCTATTTCCGAACGAATCTCTTGTTGATTTTCCGTTATTCTTTTTTGTTTTTTTTCTCTATTTTCTTTAATTTGAGCAATTTCTTCGTTTATTTTTTGCTGTTCTCTTGCCTTTTCGCGATTTTTCTTATTTTGTTGTAATTTCTTTTGATCTTCTTTCTCTAATCTCTTTGCTTCTCTCTTTTCTTCCAACAAACGTCTTTTTTCAGCCCTTTCAACCTCTTTTTGTTGCTGTTTCAATTCTTTTTTCAGTCTTTTCTTTTCTTGCTTTCTGTATTCATCTTGCGCCTGCGTTTCACGGTTCTTCTTTTCCTCTTCTTTTTTGTTCATTTCTACTTTTTTCTGTCGTTCCAAAACAATTTTAGGAAGCGAACCTTTTTCTCTTTTTCTTGAATAATAATGTTTTCGCGCTGTTGTTTTTCCGGAATTATGATTATCCGACTGCGTTTCTTTTTTTGGGTCACTTATCTCTGTTTTCCTTTTTTCTTGCAGAGGACCTCCATCTCTAATTTCTTTTACCAGTTTTCTCATTTTTTCGGGATATGCACTACAATAGACATTATAAGCTTTCGGAAAATCTATATTAATGAAACGGCTTGCCGGCATAGCCACTTTTGCCACATTCAACTTGCGAAAGGCCTGCGGGGTCAATAAGATGCTTTTGTGTTCGTTTAAGCGAATATTTAAAGGAAGTAAAGCATAAACCGCATCAACTACTTCATCGGCAAAAAAACCGTCATATTTTAGAATTCTTTCAAGATCTACAGCATGCATTAGCCTGTTTAAAGGACTCGTCTTCATAAATTCTTCCATCTCACGGATATCTTCCGTTTGACCGCCCATCACGGCAAAGAAAACTTCTGATAAATCGGTAATTTTTTCTGTTTCAAATTTTTTCATTATTTGTTTTCAACTATATATCT
The DNA here is from genome assembly GCA_017467515.1 of Alphaproteobacteria bacterium. GTDB lineage: Bacteria > Pseudomonadota > Alphaproteobacteria > RF32 > CAG-239 > Scatocola. The sequence goes on along the minus strand of JAFUSU010000004.1, from coordinate 94,652 downwards.
GCGAATTTGTTCTAATCTTGCAATTCTGTCTGCCGTAGCGGGGTGTGTGCTGAACAGACTTGCAAAATTTCCCTTAATTCCACTGAAAGGATTAACAATAAACAAATGTGCCGTTTGGCGATTTGCTCTCTGCATCTGATTGCTTTTTGCATAACCGTCTAATTTTGAAAGTGCCGACATCAACCATTCGGGATGCCCCGTCAAATGAGCCGCCCCTTCATCTGCTTTGTATTCTCTTGTCCTTGAAATAGCCATCTGGATAATTGTTGCCGCAATCGGCATTAAAACAATTCCCATTAAACCGCCCCTGCTATTTTGCGTATTTCTTTTTGAAGAATTTGCCAACAGCGTAATCGCACCGGCAAAGACAGCCGCAACTGAACCAGTGAGAATATCATAGTGTCGAACGTGACTCATTTCATGCGCAAGAACACCCTCCACTTCCTCCGGCGTCATTAAATCAAGCAACCCTTGTGTTGCAGCCACGGCGGCATGTTTTGGATTTCGCCCTGTAGCAAATGCATTGGGAACCTGTTCCGGAATAATATACACTTTCGGCATTGGCAAGCCGGCCTGTTCTGATAGACGTCTGACAATGTGATACAACTCCGGTGCATTTTTTTCTTTAACTTCTGTTGCCTTGTATTGCTTCAACACTAATTTGTCGCTATAAAAATAACTCACAAAATTCATTCCGCCGGCCGCCCAAAATGCCGTTTTCATTCCTTCGTAACCACCGATCTCATTGCCGACAAACATAAAAATCAGCATCAATAAAATCATTAAAAAAACTGTCTTTCCCATTTATAAAGTCCTTTTCTTCCGATTTTTTTATTATGGACATAAAATGTTTTTTTTCAAATGTTTTTTTACAAAAAAAAGGCCCTTTATTCAGGGCCTTTTTATTATCTGTTATTATTTGGATTATTCAGCTGCGCAACCGCAAGATATTGTGGCAAACTTATGATTTGCTGTAGCTTTGCTCTCACAAAAGCAAACACGGGAATAAAATTCTGACTTTTTGCCTTTGTTAAATTCAGAAACCGGACGATGATAGCCCATAACGCGAGTCCAAATCTCACAAGGTTGTCTTTCTTCATCGGCTAATTTAATATCTTCTATATTAATAACGGTCATAATTTTATCTCCTTTGCGTTTGTTGTTATTAATTTATTTATACCATATATAGTATTAATAAATAGTAAACAAACAATATGTAGTATTTATCAACATATTTTTATTTATATTTTTTATTGCTTTATTTTCAATATGTTATCTTTTTTTAATGAAAAAAGCTTAAGTTAAACTTAAGCTTCCCTGACTGCTGAATTGTAATAAAAACTGAACAAAAATCTTTTATTCAATTTTTATTACACTTAATAATATATTATTCTCTTTATAATTGCAAGCGTTATTTTAGATAATCCTAATTTTATCAATTTTTTGTTGTATTTTTTTACCTTTTCCGGATAACAATTAAAGGAATCGACATTTCCTCGAAAGAAAAACCGGCATGATCTGCAGCAAAACTCTTTAACGGTCTTTCCCCTGTCGTATAATGTAAGGCCCTATCCCCGATTCCTATCACAACAAAATCGCCAAGAAATTCTTCTACCAATTTGTGCTGTTTTCCTTCTCCCAGAATTCCGCTCTGCAAGAATTCCCGTTTACGATATAAAACAAAATCATTCCCAAAATATTTCAAAAACAGCTTCTGAAACGAATCAGTATATTCCTTTTTAATAAAAAAAGTTAAGAATCTCGCTTCCAAGCAGGGCGGGCGCAAAAACATTTCACAAATGTCCGGATAGTCATTTAAAAGGATATTCTTAATATTTTTCATTCCGTGATCAGCGGATACAATTACTATGGTATTTTTCATTTGATTAACGTTTTTTTCCAGCGTATCATTTATGTTGCGCATAATTCTGTGCACTTCCGGAGAATCCACACCCAAAGAATGCATAGAATGATCGGGTTCCGTCCAATATACCGAAATAATTTTTTTTGCATCGCTTTTTTGATGACAGGACACAAGTCTTTCACATTCTTCTTCAAAACTCTGACATCCGTTTTCATCAAAAGGCGGAAAAATTTTATAATATTCTATTTCCGAGTTTGTCTTTTGGATTTTGGAATAAATTGTTTCATAACTTATCAACGTATCCGACGGCAACGGCGTATTCAGTTGTTTACCGCTGTAGTATTCCCGATTAAGAAAAGTTTCGATAATTTTATCATATTGGGGATAATAATTCATCCAACCCAGCCAACCTGTTGAAATCGGCGGTAGGCCGGAATGATAGGCTGTTGTTGCCGCCGTTGTCGTCGGAGGAAAGACAGAACTGATGGATAAAATCATATGTTGTCGCAAAAAAGAATCTTCCGATAAGTGACGTTTAAGAATATCCGTTCCCATTCCATCAATAATCATTAAAACAACATTTTTGTAATTTTCGGACAAAAGCTCATCTAATTCCGGCAGTGTCTGATATGTCGTATCAACGTTGAAATGCCTTAAAACAGATGACGTAACAGATATAATACTTCTATTGTAATTAATTTTTATATCTTTTTTATCCATTGCTCTTCCCCTGTACACATTTAATGCCAGTCAATTTAAACCGTTTAAATACTTGACTCTCAGAATATCACCTGTTATTTCTTTTTGCAAAACTAATTATTGTGCTTATGATATGGATTATTACCTTAGCTATTGCTTTTCTGGGAATCTGCATAGCTGTTACGCGCACTGAAAGGCGCCTTCAGAGAGAGAGGAACACTTACGCATCAGCATACAATGTTCTGCCCATGCAGAAATTTTCCTTATTTTCCTGCGTTGTAAAACGATTGACAGACATTGTTGTCGCCTTGCTGGTATGCCTGAGCATTCTTCCTCTTTTGTATATTGTATTGGGGATTATTATCAAACTAACCTCATCCGGACCGATTATCTTTTCTCAAAAAAGAGTAGGATTGTTCGAGAAAGAGTTTGTTTGTTATAAATTTCGTTCTATGTATTTAAATTCATCATTAAAAATTGCAGATAAAAATGATGAGCGAGTGACTCCGATAGGTAAATTCATCAGGAGAACTCATTTGGATGAATTTCCCCAATTTTACAATGTCTTGATAGGAGAGATGAGTTTGGTCGGACCAAGACCAATGCTGAATTTTGCCGTTGACGAATTTCGCGCTTATCCGCAATATTATCTTCGTCCTCTACTTCGTCCGGGCATTACCGGACCGGCACAAATAAATTCGTGCAGAACCCTTTCAAGCAAGCGTTGTTCGGAATATGATATCGACTATATCCGTCATCGCTCTTGGGTAAAAGACATTGCTATTATGATTGAAACATTAAAATTTCAAGACATCTCTTATTAAAACCGTAAAATACAAAAATTTTACGGTTTTTTTTATTTCAATATTTGTACACATATTGTCTTTTTTTGTACTATTTTCTTGATTATTTGCTTTCTTATATTATTATATGGTTTGTTAAGTTGTTGTGTTTTATTAAATATAAGGTGACAAACAATGGAAGAAATTATTTTCCCGAATCAAATCAGAATGTACAGAAGATTGCGTGGTCGTTCTATGCAGGAATTAGCCGATCATTTAGGCGTAAGCCTTTCTGCTATCTCTAAAATTGAAAAAGGTTATCGCCGTGTTGACCAAGAGCAATTGGTTCGTGTGGCTGAATTTTTAGACTGCCCTTTGCAAGATTTGTTTGTAAACGAGCAAAACTCTCAACAGGAAGTCGTTCAATCTTGGCGTAGAGAGCAAGAACGTCGCAATAAAATAAATGAAAAAAGCGGTTTGAAAACTTTAGGTGCCGGCTTGCGCCAAATTCGTAACGAGAAGAATTTGACACTGATTGAAGTCGCCGAAAGTGCTGATATGACCTTATCCGTTTATCACCGTATTGAAATGGGACAACGTGAAGTTTCCGATAAAGAATTTAAGAATATTTCCAAAGCTATCGGTATGGCTCCCGATGAGTTAAAAGAAACCATTAAAAAGCTTGAAGAAAAGGGTATGCTTGAAGAAATCATTCAACGTAATGATGCAAAATACAAATTGTTATCAACCCCTCGTGGTGCAATTTCCGCCTTTACCTCAAATTCTCAGGACACAATGAAAATTTCTGTTTATGGTGTTGCCGGTAAAGATGGCGATATTTACGTTGATTTTACACAGGAAACGAAAAAGGTACAGCGCCCTTCACAACTCTATAATAAAAAAGAAGCGTATGCACTTAATTTGTGTACCCGTCGGTTAGGAAGTCTTCTTCCTACGCGCTCTGTCTTGTTGGTTGATCCGAAAGACGTTGTCAGCGTCGGAGACATTGCTATTTATTATCCGACAGAAGAAACAGCTCAAGTTTTAAGTATAAGAGAAGACGAAACCGGCGCTTTATATGGAATGCGTTGGAATCCTGATGAAAAGATTAAAATCGGCAATAATGAATTAAATCATTTACATAAAGTTGTTGCCATTTACTTGTAAAGCAGCTTTTCACTCCAAAAAAAAGAACCTCTTTTCTGAGGTTCTTTTTTTTATTTTCTTATTGCAACGGCGGAATATTTATTTGAGCAATATCCCCCGGACGAATTTTGGCACTGGAGTAGCGCATATTTCCCGTTTCGACAACAAAACGCTGACGTCCTGTTAATTGCGAAGCTAAATCATAAAAATCTCGTCCCTGTAAATCTCGGCGTTGAGGATTCATAATATACAGAACACAACCTTGTGTTCTTTCTGCCACGCCACAACGAGCGCGTCCTCTCGGAACTTCCGTATTGACAACAACACCTTGTAAGCCATCTTTTACAACTGTTTTTCCGCCAACAATCAATTTTGTAACTAAAGCGCCTAAAATAAGCATCAAAACAGCAATAAGAGCAACACCTTTTACGGTAAATAAATTTCCTTCCATTAAGGTATCAATAAAACGAGGTTTAGGTGCAAAATCATCTTCCGATAAAAATCTGTTTTGTTGTTGATAAGCTGTTTTCTGCGATTCTGTCTGAACCTGATTCTCTGGCTGGCGTAAAGGATGAAAAGTTTGTTGCGACGCATTAATTGATGGCAAATTCAACTGATTATCCAACAGTTCATCTAAATTTGACTGCGCATTCAGAGGCTGCGTTTCTATTTCCGTAATATTATTAACAGGCTGCGATGCTGATGGCTGCGCAGGAGTTCCCGGAACAAATCGTTTAACAGGACGCTTAACTTTTTTAAATTTGCGCAGACCATCATTGCTGACCATATTCTGATTAAATTCTGACATTTTTGCCTCTTATAAATTATTTGTTATCGGTTTCGTTGTTTTTAGAGTTCTTATCAAGCGAGGAACCATAAAGACTACCGTTTCGGAATGTTCCGATCCATCGCTGAATATTTTATTAGGAATACCAAAAATAATAAAATTCTCACCTAAACGGCTACGCATATTAAATTTAGTAATTTCTCCTCCTGTAGAATCCAGTGTCAATTCTGTGAAAATTCGAGTATCTTGTTTTTCTAAAGAGCTTCTGGCTAAAATAGACAGGTCAGATTCTGCAGCTTTTCTTTTGCCGCATTTTCCGACATCAAATCTGGCAAACCAATGCTCCGGCACAATAAATTTTCCTTGAGAAACAACCTCTACCTTAGCCTGCTGAGATAAAAACTGCAACAAATGAGGCATATTCAATTCATTTGAAGATGTTAATACACGACCTATCACCCCTGTTTTTGTGGTTCGAATTGTCCCGAATTCAAAATTTTTCAGTAAGTTTTGCCACTTGACATCTTTTTTATTGTAAGGATAGATTCGTAAAACGCTAACATCATAAGTAATTAAAACAGGATTATCCGTAAAATATTTAATCAGGTTCTGAATTTTATTCAGTAGCTCATAATCGGCATCAACGGTAATGGAATAATCCTGCCAATCGACCGTAATATCTGTAATTCCCGCACCGCGTAAAACATCTAACAATCCCAGCATAATCATCCGCGATTCCGGAATAAATAAGCTATAATTTGCTTTGCGACTTAATGTAATTTGTTTTTTATCGGCATTGTATGCATAATTTATCTCAGCGGCATTTGCCAACATCGATAAAACACCCGAGAGATCCCCGCGCAAATTTTCAGCAGAAATACTTGTATAGGGGGCATCTTTTGCAACAACTTTAATATCAGCTTCCTTCAACAGATTCTTAAATGCTTTTTCAGCAGGTGTCGTATCAAAAGAAAAGCCTGTAACCTCAAATTTCGGCAACGGATCATTTCTGTCATTTCGGCGTAAGTTAAAAGCTTTAACATTATACGGAATGGTACTAATCATTTCTTGAGTTTCCCAGTTTACATAACATCTCAAGGGAGTTTCTAAATCAAGATCATTTGCTCCTTTAGTCGTTCTTATGCGATGAGGATCTTGAGGATAGATAAAATCAACATTGGCCGTAATCGGTGTCTGCTCAGGTTCTGTTTCAAAAACGGAGCAACCCAGCAATATCATAATAAAAACAAATGAGAAATATTTTCTTATCAATGTCATTTTTTTATTAATTTCCTTTCGGCTGAGTATCTTCATTCAAAACCGGCATTTTTTCTTCTGCATCATATGTTGCATATTGGCTTGTGTCAACTTGGTTCTGTGCCATTAGTTTATTCATAAGGTCATCCATATTCATTCCGGCGCCTTGTGTCGGATCATCTTTAATATCTATTTCTCCGAGAGCCTCTTTCATTTTATTGATTGCAGAAGCATCTTCTTTAATCATATCCGGAGATGAATTTTTCTGCAATTCCATTTCATATTCTTTCAAGTTTCGGCGTAAGGCCTCAACACCGCCTTTTATTTTTTTCTCAACATACGGATAGAGTTCTTTATGGGACAGAACAAAATTCCCCGTTTCGCTGATTTCTTGAAGAACATCCAATATATAATTATAATGAGGATATTCTTCCATCGCAATATTCCCCATCCGGACACAACGAGCGGCAATACGAGATATTGTTCTATCATAGTAATCACGCAATAAAATATAATTATCCAGATACCACAATGTTTCTTTGCTTACGGCAGATCCGGAAGAAACCTTTTGCGCTTTAGATATTGTGTTTTCCGGCGTCTTTTGAGCTCCTGCTTTTTGCGGCGATTGGTTTTCTTGCTCCATATCCTCATTTACTCCCATTCAGTTTGTTTAAGTTTAGTAAAAGGGCTTCTTTTTGTAAATTACTTTTTAATATATTATACCCAACTTAGCTTTCAGAATCCGACCTTCACTTCCTTGAAACATCTTAAATATAATGTTTCCCTTATTTTCTTCACCAAAAATGATAAAATTATTGTCAAATATTTCCGGTTTCTTTTATTGTGTTTTCTTTTGCTCTTTTGTTTTTATTTTTATTCTTTTTCTTTTTTTTCTTAGATTTTTTAGGTGTTGCTTTGGAAACTGCCTCAGAATTTTCCGTTGCACTTTCTGAAAGTAAGTCATCTATTGAAATTTCTTCCTCTGTTTGCTTTTCTGAATCCATCGGCGATGCGTCATCTTCCGGATTTTCTTTTGTTTGAGGCTCGTCTTCTACATATTCCCATTCGTAATCCTCACCTTCTTCAGCTTCCCCATCTTCTACATATTCCCATTCATAGTCTTCTTCATTGTTTTCATCTTGCTCAGATGCTGCTTCCGGTTCTTTTTCTTCCTCATCTAAATTAATCGGCAATACATTATCTTCCGGATTTTCTTCTGTTTGAGGCTCATCTTCTACGTATTCCCATTCGTAATCTTCTCCTTCTTCAGCTTCCCCATCTTCAACATACTCCCATTCATAATCTTCTTCCGGTTCTGAATCTTCTTTTTTTTCTGTTTCGACATCTAAATCTGTTGCATTTGCACTGTCTTCTGTATCTTTTTCAGGTTCTTCATCATCTTCTACGTATTCCCACTCGTAGTCTTCACCTTCTTCGGTTTCTGAAAGCGGTGTACTTTCTTCTTCCGGTTCCGCAAACGTTTCTTCACCGTCTAAATCAATCGGCTCAGCATTTTCTTCCTGTGGATTTTCTTCCTCTACCGTTTCTATTTCCGGCTCGGGTTCGGGTTCCGGCTCAGGCTCGGCTTCAACTTCCTCTTTAGGTGTTTCTTCTTCCTCATACGCCCACTCGTAATCTTCACCTTCTTCGGTTCCTGAAAGCGGTGCACTTTCTTCTTCAGGTTCCGCAAACGTTTCTTCACCGTCTAAATCAATCGGCTCAACATTTTCCTCCTGTGGATTTTCTTCCTCTACCGTTTCTATTTCCGGCTCGGGTTCGGGTTTCGGTTCAGGCTCAGGCTCGGCTTCAACTTCCTCTTTAGGCGTTTCTTCTTCCTCATACGCCCACTCGTAGTCTTCACCTTCTTCGGCTTTCTGAGATATAGTGCTTTCCGACTCTATTTTATTTTCATCTTGAACATTATCTATATATTCCCATTCATACTCTTCGTTATTTTTTTCCTGTATTTCTTCTGTATTTTTATCTTCCGAAAAATCTTCATCATTCTTTATTTCACTAATTTTTTCATCTTGCTGAAAAGAATCTCTTATATCCGGTTCGGCTTCATCCGGTCGGAAAAAAACGTCATCATCTTTTTGTTTGTTTCTTTCATTTTCCACAAATGATTGCGGTAAAAAATTATCTGTCGGATCCGGTTCATCATCTAAGGAAGATTTTGTTTTTGTAACTTCTTCCCGAACAGGTTCCTCAACGTATTCCCATTCATCCGCATTATCTTTATCTTCTTCATCCTGATATGTTTCTTGTTCTATCGGTTCCGAAACATACTGCCATTCATAATCTTCGGCATTTTTTTCTTCGGTCCGAAGTGTGTTGCGTTTTTTGGATTTTTTTGCTTTTTTTCTTTCATAAAAATAATCTTCATCATCTTCGTCATCAGCCATTTCTTTATTGATAGGAACCATACTGACACTACTGAATATTTGATTTTTAAAAAAATCCATATTTTCACGATGAACGGCCTGCACAGCATCAATTAATGTCTGCGTTGACATTTGCTGTATTTCTTTAAGAACTTTACTGATTAATTGTGACAGCTGTTCCGTTTGCGTTGCCGCCATTTCTTTGATTAATTGAGATTGAGCTCTTGAAATTCCGGCAACAATATCTTCCAATTGCGAAGCTTGTATGCCTCCGGACGCTTCATTTGATGATGTTACTCTTGTTTCAACCGTGGTTACCTTTGTGGTTTCGACCGTTGCCGATTTTGCTTCAACCGTCGGATTTTGAGCCGGTGTTGTGGGCATTTTTGCCATCATACTTTGCATTAATTTGCTTTGCAAAGCAACAATTGTTTGCGCTAATTCTTTTGTGTCTTCTTTCCGATTTTTTTCAGAAGTGATTATTGCTTCCTTAAAAGCATCGACAATTCCCTTTATCATTGCAGGATCATTAGCAACGGAAACCACAGTCGGTTGAACAGGTGCCGCTCTTTGCGTTCCCTGTGGATCTGCTGTAAATACCGGTGCGGCTACCGGTTCCGGTTTAGGAGGTAAATCATTTTCAAAATTTTCAACAGCCAGTCCTTTTTCAGCTTCCAAATCTGCAATATACTGTTGAACAACTATTCCTCCGGGTAAAGTACCTAATATTTTCTTTATTTCAGCAGGTTGTTCCAACAGCATTCTGTCGTAGGCATCTTTTTTATCTGAACTGAAAATATGAAGTTGCCGATACAAATTGAGCAGACGCTGAGCAATGATGACAGGATCGCTTTCTGTCCCCATCAGCTTATAATTCTTCTTAATTTTCGTTGAACTTTCCACGTCAGTCAATCTCTGGTTAAATTTCTATCTTTTACCAGATTAGCAGAAGGTTGTAAATTTCAGGTTAATATTTACGCCTTAGAGCAACTATTTTAAGGGATTATGTGACTTCTGTTACGGCGCGCAAGTTTCCATCTCTGTTAATCTGAACAACGCGCAGTTTTTTATGCATTTCCTGAATCGTTTTAGCTCTATCAATGCTCGGGTAACTATGCAAAATACGATCTGTGAAAGCAGCATAAGCCGCCTCTGAGCTTTCGGCGTGAATTGTAGCCAAGCAGTTATCGTGTCCTGATCCCATCAACTCCCATAGAGCGCCGGCATTACTTGTTGAAATTTCCCCTCCGATGATTGCATCGGGCGTAAAACGAACCACTAAGTCAATAATTTTCGCGTAGCTGAAATCGTTGGTTTGATCCGTACGCGACATAACCACATGCACACGGTTAGGATGTGGAACAATTAATTCTCGGGTATCCTCAATTGTGATAATTCTTTTATGAATATCCAATATTTTCAATAAATTATTTAAAAATGTTGTTTTTCCGGTGGCGGTGGCACCACTCACAAGAATATGATCTCCTCGCTTAATACTCAGCAGTAGTCGCTCGTAAGGATCTTCCGGATCTTTTATCGCTCTCAATGGATTAATTTTGTGAAGCTGCTCGCCTTGTTTTAGGCCATAGTCGCCCAAACCAAAGGCAACATCATCACTATGAACACGAATTGTTAAAGCAATGCCTCCCGTTAAATCGCCTTGATCATACATTACGTTTTTTCCGCAAATCGCCGAAAAACGATGGTCGCCCGGAATCGTTGCATACACAACCGGTGTTCCTTGAATTGGGTCAAACGGAAGCTCATAAGTATTTGCAATGATATAGAGTAAATCCGTTAAATATTCCTTGCTGAGCTTTTCATCTTTGTACATAACCCACGGATAGGCTCTTTTGCCGCGCAATCTTAACCAAATTTGTCCGGCTCTGTTGATTGCTACTTCCTCTATGTTTTCTTGATTATACCAATAGGCTAAAGGTCTTAACACTGATTCTAATACTTTAAAACTCATCTTATCTCCTATCAGAATAATTGCGGAATGCTGCTTGTTGAGCTTGATTGTGATGACGATGGGGTTGATGTCGGCGCTGGTGTTGAAGGCGGCGGTGGCGGTAAAGCTCCGGCAGAGGCCTTACTGTTGCTTCTTTGCTGTGCTTTAGCTCTGTCGTCAATCAAGACCGGTCTATTTTCATCGCCTGATGAAGATACCGGTGTAGATTCACCCGCATTATAAACAACTTCTGCTCGAGCATTTGATTCTGCTCTTTGCTTTGCTCTTGCTTTATCATCAATCAAGACGCGTCCGCCGGCTTCTCCCTCGAAAGTTCCTGAACCAATTTTCTTATCGCTTCTCTTTTCTGTTTTTATCCATAAATCCGTGTTTGGATAAATAATAATACGCGTACCGGCAGGAACATAGGTTAACGGCTTTATATTTGCCTTATCGGCTAAAATTTGCTCAAAAATTTGCTTCATATCAGACAAGAAGTTATCGCGAGCATCATTGGCCGCTTGTTGTTTAGGCGTTTCGATCTCACCATCCGAATTTTTATCATCTGCCATCATATACGAAGCATAACTGGTCAAAGCTGTTGTCATAATCGGTAATGTATATTTTTTGAATAATTGCTGATCCAAATAACCTAAAGCTCCTCCTCTACCCTGAGCGTCTGCCGTTATACCGTTAAATTTAAACATTGAGCCATCCGGACGAATTAACCTTTCCCAAGTAATTGATACTTTTGCAGAAACAGACGTTGTTTCTGAGGTTCCTGTTAGTCCGCCCAATGTTCCGATTAAATGGCTGCCTGCCGGAATAATGATATTCCGCCCCTCTTCCGCATATACATTTCTTTCAACATAAGCGGTAACCGGCGTCGGATGATTGCTGTCAATAGATCGGGCAATTACGGCAGGAATTGCTTTATCCGCCAAAATCATTTCACTCATATTGACGCGCCAAGAAGAAATCGTTTTAGACACACCTTGGTCTGACCAATCTTCCTGCATTCCGTCAAAAGCATTTCTATCAGCATTCGAGCTTATCTTTCCAACCTGTATTCCCGTTCTTCTGAACTGTTGAGCAGCGCCCAGTGCCGCGGCTCGCTGAGGATCGTATCTCTCCCCCGGACCAAAACCTCCGCCGGGACCTAAATTTTGCCCGGGGCCGGTTCCCATTCCGTAAGCACCACCTGTCCCAAAGGTTCCCTGAGGAACAAACATTTCCTCGGCAACCTGTGGACGCTCAATTTCTTCAATTCCTATTAAAGCACCTTCGTTGTCTACAATCAAACCGTCAGGCGTACGATGACCTATTACTTTTCCTTCTTTATTAACAACAGAACCGTCTTCCATAATTTCGCCTAAATATTCACCATCCGGTGTTAAAGCAACCCCAAGCGCTTTACGATATTTTTCAACTTCTTTGTCTGAAATGGGTGACAAACCGACTTTGGGTAAATTTTCTTTTTCTTTGCTTTTCAGACTGGGATCTCGAGAGCGGCTAAACCATACCTTTCTTCTTCCCGTGCTATTATCAAAAGGATCCAACAGCTTATTTTTACCGACATATCCAATAACATTTCCATTAAGATCAACGACAGATCCGTCTTCCGTCATTTTCCCGATAACTTTTCCTTCCAAGTCTATCACCGTTCCATCCGGTAAAACACGCCCGATAATATTTCCATCTTCATCATAAACAAATTTAGAAGTATCTGCACGCCCTATTATTTTACCATTCTTATCCACAATGGTTCCATCTTTTAAGACTTTACCAATAACATTTCCATTTTCATCAACAACCGTACCGTCCGGCATTATCGTTCCGATAACATTACCGTTTTCATCAAAAGCTAAATGACTGACATCGGCCTTACCGATAATATTTCCTTCTTTATCAATAACCGTTCCGTCAGCCAAAACTCGACCGATAACATTACCATTTAAATCGACAACCGTTCCGTCCGCTAAAACGCGTCCGATGACTTTACCGTTTTCATCATAAACCAAATTTGCTTTATCAACAGTACCTATGATGTTTCCGTTTTCATCGACAACTTCACCGTTGGCATTAATACGTCCGAGCAAATTACCGTTCAAATCGACAACGGTCCCATCCGGTAATAAACGGCCGATAATATTACCGTTATCATCGTAAACAAATTGGTTTTGGGCGGTTGTTCCTATTTCCTTACCATCTTTATCATATACTACGCCGTTATCTCCAACTTTACCGATAACATTACCATCCTTATCAACAACAGAACCATCGGCTAAAATGCGTCCAATAACGTTGCCGTCTTTATCAAAGACTAAATTTTTAACATCTGCATAGCCAAGAAGTTTACCTTCTTCGTCAACAACCGAACCATCCGGACGAACTTTACCGATAACATTACCATCCATATCAACAACTGTACCGTCACTTAGAACACGACCAATAATATTGCCGTATTCATCATAAACGTAGATTTCTTTATCTTGAGCATCAACAATCTTACAATCTTTGTTAATAATCTCACCTTTACTGTTTAAGCGTCCTAAGAAGCTTCCCTTTCGATCAAAAGCATATTTTGAAACGTCTGTCCGACCAAAACTGTTCCCTTTACTATCAACAACCTCACCGTTAGATGTAATATTTCCTACTTTTTTGCCTTTTATATCAAGCGCCTCACCTAAACGATTCATTCGACCGATTACAAAATCACTCTTATCAAAGATGAAATTACCCGCATCAGCGTATCCGATAACCTTATCTAACTTATTGACGACTTCACCGTTAAACTTAATACGACCTATAATTTTATTATTTTTATCAACAGCGCCACCGTTTGATTTTATGCGACCGATAATGTTTCCTTTCTTATTTCGAATAAAAGTATCTGTATATGTGTAGCCGACAAACAAACCATTTTCATCGACAACTTTGCCATCTTTACCAAAGGTTCCGATAATCTTACCGCTAAGTCCCTGTGCCGTTCCATCCATCTGTAATCGACCAATGATATTGCATTGCAAGTCATAAACTAAATTATCGTCTTCCGAACTACCTATAATGTTCCCATTTTTATCAACAACCGTTCCATCCGGCATAATACGACCGATCACATTTCCGGCATCATCAAAAGCCAACTTACTGACATCGGCCTTACCGATAACATTGCCATCTTTATCAACGACCGTTCCATCCGGACGAACCTTACCAATGACATTACCGGCCAAATCAACAACCGATCCATCGGCTAAAACCCGACCTATGACATTACCATCTTTATCAAAAACCAAGTCACTGACATCTGCTTTACCGATAATTTTTCCATTTTTATCAACGACTGTTCCATCGGCCAAAACACGTCCGATAATATTACCATCTAAATCAACGACCGTCCCATCGGAGAGAACCTTACCGATAATATTACCGTTTTCATCATAAACATATTTTTCATTGTTGGTCTGAGCAATGATATTGCCTTCCAAATCAACAATATCACCATTTTCTAAGAGCTTTCCGATTGCATTACCGTTTTCATCAACAACATTGCCGTTAGCATCAACATAGCCTATAAATCTGCCATTAGCATCATAAAGTTTTGTCATATATGATTGTGCGTGATAATATTGAAGAGGATGCGCTTTTGCTATATATCTGCCGCTATTGGTAACCAATTCTCCTTTTGCATTCAACGTTCCCAACAATTGTCCGTCAAAATTAATTAATTCTCCTTTGAGATTTAATTCTCCCAAGACTTGATCACTGTTATCTCTGATTAAATAATCTCTATTTCCCCTGCCTATCAATTGATTATCTTTATCAATTAAAAATCCTTGTTTTAATTCTCCGATGTGGCTGCCTATCGGGGATAGAACATTGCCGTCTTTTGTAATATAACCCAATACTTTACCGTCAACATCATACATATAAAAATCATATAGCGCATAACCGACATTGTGCCCTTTATTAATCACATTACCATAAAAATCAACTTGGCCTATTTTTTCACCTTTTGAGCTTATAACCTCACCATCTGTCCCGACATAACCGATATATTTATCTTGAAGATTAAAAGCTATTTTGTATTTAAATAAATTACCAAGTGCCAGACCATTTTTAGAATTAACATTTCCATTCGGCTGCATATAACCTATTATTTGACTTTTTGCATTGGCCACAGACCCGTTTAACAATGTTCGACCGATAAAATTCCCCTTAAAATCTATAACCGGATAATACTCAACCGTATGCGCTAATGTAATACCGTCACTGTTTTTTAAATAGCCACGGCGATCAACACAGCCTAAAAATTCATTATTGTAATTCAAAACTTGACCATTTGCGGAAACGACACCGATGATGCTTCCCGTAAAATTAATCATAGCCGTCGGCTCAACGGCATATCCCATATAGGCACCTGTTTCATTAACGACTTGTCGGTTTGGCAAAACACGTCCTTGTACAATATCTCGGTAATTGCGAACATACCCTCTGGGTGTAATCACACCCAGAAAATTGCATTTATCATCAATAATTGACGCATAATCCACCGTATGACCGATCAGCGTATTATTATTATCAAAAATATCCTTACCATTGAGGATTTTACCTAAGGAACTTCCGGACATATCCCGAACATATCCTCCCGGACTTGTATATCCGATAATATTCCCGTTAAAGCCCATTGCCATTTTGTTATTATATGCAGAACCGATTTGCGGACTTACAAAAGAATTTGTGTTTGATGCATCTTCAACAACCGACATATCCGGTAAAATTTTAGCAATATAACTATCACCTTTGCTAATCATATTACTTACACTGACGGAACCGATAATTTCGCCCCTTTTGGAAACAGCGTTTTCAAAATTTAAATTTTTGCTGATAATTTCGTTTCGCTCATTAATTGATATGCCTGATTGCGTTAACTTTCCGATGGCGACAGCCTCTTTGTCAATTAAATCGCCTCCCGGCATAATATAAGCGTTAACGGAACCGCTTTCATCATATAACGCAGACAATGGAATACCCCGACCGGAATTTTTGCCTTCAGCCGTAAACATATAACCAAAAGGAGAAACAAACTTTTTTTCACTACCGTCATAAACAACACCGTTTATTCCGGCAACTCCTAATGCTTTATTGTTTTCATTAATTGATATTATATTATTATAACTGCCTCCGATAACGCGGCCGGTATTATCATAAGCAATATTATCCTGCATATAACCTGTCGTCATTCCATCAAGCGTGGTTACGGAACCATTCTTCAATGCCTGATAGACAAGCGTCCCTTTGTAATCAAAAACAGGACCTGAATTAACAAGTTTTCCTATAAGTTTACCATTATTATCATAAACAAATCGACGCGCCCCTACATAACCGATAATATCTTTGGCGCGAGCTATTTTTCCTTCCGGCATAATACGCCCTAAATAAGCCCCTGAAAAATCCGTTGCCGTGGCGGCTATATCAACAGTGGAACCTATAACTTCGCCTCTATCATTAACAATCATATTGTCTGCACGCATTTTACCAACAATATCATTTCGATTAACAACTTCTCCATTATAAGTTACCAAGCCTAAATAACGACCAAAATCATCCAGTGCATATTTATTACGAACAATATTTCCAATGATCTTTTCGCCCTCATTATAAACAAAGCCGTTTGCTTTAATGTGACCGATTGTTTGCCCCTCAAAATTAGTAACAGCACCACCGGGCGCTATACTGCCGATAAATTCACCTTGATTAGAAATCACCATTTTAGATGAAATCAAACGTCCTTCCAACGAGTAATCTCCGCCAATCCGACGAAAAGCATAGCCGTCAGGAGAAATAAAGCCGATTTCTTGTCCTTGTAAATTTGTATATGCCCCATTTCCGGTAAACCGACCAATCGTTGTTCCTTCATCAGAATAGATTAACCCCGGAAATAATACGGCACCACTAATATTATAAAACTCATCAATAACCAAACCGTTTGGCAAAACATGCGCCACAATTTTTCCGGAAGGCAGACGAACCGTACCGTCATTACCGACCTTTCCCAACGGCTTATTATCATTTCCGATAGCAATTCCCTGAGGAACGACACCTCCGATAATTTTTCCGTTAAAATCAACGATTAAGCTGTCTGCCGTAACATTACCCAAAAGCTGATTTTCTAAACCGACAACTTTACCATCAGGAATAACCTTACCTATAACCTCACCGTTAAAATTAATGGCAGTAATTTCTTGAGCATACGTATCTGAAATTATGGCAGCAAACAAAACACCACAGATCAAACCTATGGTTAGCATTTTTTGAAAAAGTTGTTTTTTTACCATTTCAGAATAATTCCTCTATTTAGTTTCTTCTGTTTTTTGCAACTTCAGGCAGTGCGTATCCTGATATTTTTTTATCAAGATTCACAAATGTTCCGTTATTTTTTATATACCCACTGTTTTTTCCATATTCATCAACGACAATACCTTTGGCATTTAAGCGACCGACATACTTACCCTCATTGTCAAGTATTGTAGCACCAATTTTATATATTTTACCTAAGATATTTTCATTATTATCAACAGCTAAATCATTTGAAATAACTTTTCCGACCATCGTTCCGCTTTGATTGATAATTTTACCGTCAAAATTAATATATCCGACCACCTTATCTGCGTTGTCTACAACAATATCTCCATCAATTATATCACCTAACAGTTTACCGTTCGCGCTAATCACCTGTCCGTCAGACAATACCCGTCCTATTTCAACATTTTCTTTATCGGAAACAATTCCATCAGGTTGAACCACGCCTTGGACATTACCACCAAAATCAATAACCGCGCCTCTCCGTAACAATGTTAAATTTTTATCAGAAGATCCCCCCGGTAAAATTGCTGAAATCGTTTCATTATTCATATTTAAAACATCCCCATACATATTTGTATATCCTTGGTAATGCCCCCAAATATCAATCAGAATGTTTTCAGGTAAAATTTCCCCAATGAGTTTTCCTTTGACATCAACAACTTTACCGTCAGAAGTTGTATGCCCGACCACCTTACTATCCGTACTGATGATTTCTCCGTTACGTAAACTATACCCCAAATAACGACCATCATAACCGACTGCGGCGCCCGTTTTAACCAATCCACCGACATACACGCCTTTGTCATTAAAGAAATTTCCTTTACCATCTATTTGTCCCAAGAGTGTCCCATACGGGTTAACAACTTTACCATCGTATGTTGTCAGACCTATTCCCTTACCGTTAAAATCTACAATTTGGCCTATTTCGACAGGAATAACTAATCGACGATTTAAAAATCCGTATCCGTCTCCCGTTATCTTGCCGAGATTTGCTCCTTTCATATTATAGACACTGCCATTAGGAAATAATCTTCCGATGAAATTACCGAAAGCGTCTATAAAAGCTGTTTGTTCAGCCATTAAAACACCAATAACCTCGTTTTTAGAATTTGCGACCAATTTACCGATAAAAATTTGCCCGGGCTCTCGTCCTGCCATACCTACATGACCGTAAGAATCAACGATATTCAGAAAATTGCCTTGTAAATCGTAAGCGTATGTTTTTTCTAAAATATGCCCAATATATTGTTTATCTGAATTAAAAACATCACCATTAATTCCTACACACCCTATTTTTTCTGATTTTGAATTCAGAATATAATTTTCTTCAGATATACGGCCTAAGTACCGTCCATCGGTTCCGACAGCAACACCTTGTCGACGGACAGCACCAACAATGTCACCTTGCTCATTTAAGACCGTTCCATCCGGATTTAAGCAACCAACATACGTTCCTTCTGTTGTTCTGACTATTCCGTCCGTTCCTGCATTACCTAAAAATGTGCAAGAATTATCATAAACCGGACCTGTTTTACTGATTTCTCCGACATAATTTCCGTTATTATCAACAACAACACCGTCAAACATAATGCGCAATTTGGTATCGGCATTGCCTTTCATTATTTTTCCGGATTTATCGAGGTAACCTATATTTTTACATCCGAAACCGATAGCTAACCCACTTCGCACCAATTTAGCAACAACTTCCGAACCGGCAGCATCTTTGACCAAACCGTTTGCCAAAACGCGTCCTAAGACTTGTCCATCTTTTTCAACCGTTCCCTGATTGGTAACTTCCCCCAAAATATTACCATCCGGCGTTACCGGAAGCATATTTGTTTGAACTAAGGCACCTATATTTCGATTATATTTACTGATAATATTCCCTTGGGCATCTATATAACCGATTAGTTCACCTTTATCATCATAAATTTGCCCGTCTGATGTTGCATAGCCGACAATATTACCATCTTTATCTAAAACTAAATTAACGAAATCTCCCGCCTTGCCCAAGACATTACCATTTTCATCAACTAAAGTTCCATCTTCAAGCATTTTTCCGAGAACATTACCGTTAAAGTCAACAACATTACCGTTTTCATCTATATAACCGATAACATTACCATCTTTATCATAGGCTAATCTGCGTAAATCCCCCACTGTCATTTCCGAAGCATAGCCGATAACATTGCCGTCTTTATCCACTATTGAACCGTCAGATCTGACTTGTCCAATAATGTTACCGTTGGTATCAATAACATTACCGTTTTCATCTATATAGCCAATAATATTACCATCTTTGTCATAAGCAATCTGAGGTGATGATTTTTTCTTTGCTTTTCCTATAATATTTCCTTTAGCATCATAGATATTACCATCTTTATCAATTTTTCCGACAACATTTCCGTTTTTATCAACCATTGTTCCATCAGCAAGAACTTTTCCAACAACATTTCCGTTGGCATCATACATATTACCGTCTGCATCAACGTAGCCTATAACTCTACCATCAGCATCATACAAAACTTGTTTTGCGGTTGAGGCCAAATCCTTAACTTTTCCAATTAACTTGCCGTTTGCATCGTACATATTGCCATCTTTATCTATTTTACCGATGACATTTCCTTTTAAATCGACAATCGATCCATCCGGCTTAATTTTTCCGATTAATTTACCGTTGGCATCATACATATTTCCTTCCGCATCTATTCTGCCGATTATTTTTCCGTTTGAATCATAAAGAATACGCTCTTTTCCCTTTGACGCAGCAGCTTTACCGATAACATTGCCCTCATTATCCACGACCGTTCCGTCCGGAAGCATTTTTCCTATGACCTTACCATTTTTATCGACAACACTGCCGTCAGGATTGACATATCCGATAACATTTCCGTTTGCATCATAAACAAGTCGACGATTTTCATCAGCCTGTCCCTTAATATTTTTAGTAATAACATTGCCGTTCTTATCAATATAGCCAACGACATTACCGTTCTTGTCAACAACAGAGCCATCAGGCATTACTATTCCAAGAACTTTACCGTCTTTATCTATCGCTACACGTCCTTGCTTACTGACACGACCGATAATCCGTCCATCCAAACCGACAACTTCACCGTTTTGATTTAATCGACCGATGACGTTACCATCTTTATCAACCACGCTGCCGTCTGACAAAACACGACCGATAATATTCCCATTTTCATCATAAACAAAACCGGCATCCACGGCTTTTCCAATAACATTTCCATCATTATCCACAACCGTTCCGTCCGGAAGCATTTTTCCTATGATATTTCCGTTTTCATCAACAACGGTACCATCTGCCAAAACGCGTCCGATCACATTTCCGTTTGCATCATAAACAAGACGTTGATTTTCTGCCACACCTATAATATTACCGTTTTCATCAACAACCATCCCATTGGCATTAACGCGACCGATCACATTTCCGTTTGCATCGCGCACATATCCGTCTTCATCTATTGTTCCGATTATTTCTCCGTTCGGTCCAATCGCATACCTGACGTTTTGCCCCGGTTTATCGGCACCTTTACTACCCGCTATACTTGATGTATCACAAAAATTACAATCTTCTTTACGAACAGCTTTTCCCGTAACGGGAATTTTCTGAGATTTATTGCTGGAAGAACTTAAATTCGTTTCACGCCAAGTGATAATAAAGTTATTCTGGACATTTCCGGGCACAATCGGAACCCAAGACATTGTTACATCACAGGTTTCATGCCCTCTTAAAACTTTATCGGCGCAGTTTTCTTTAAAATTAAAACCGTCAAAAGGAGGTTCGGCAAGTTGCACAGAAATAATCCGAACTGATATTTTTCCCGTTGTTCCAATAGTCAAAACATTTTTTGCTTCTGTGCCTAAAACAACCTGTCCTAGTTCAACAGGATCCGGTGTTGTCGTAATAGGAATTTCGCCTTGTTCAAGTGTTTCAAACTCTATTGATTCCTGAGGGCCGGTATCTTCCTGCGCCCCTAAGGCATCATCATTAGATGTGAATACGGGGGCTGTATACTGTTCTTCGGGTTCTTCTTCTCTTAAGATAAGAAGCAAACCAAAAATAAAAATAGCCAAAGAGATTATACCAACCATCAAAATGATATGGTTGGTTTTTTTCACATAACTTTCAGAACGAGTTAAATATTCTCTTTGTTCTTTCATTGTGTTCTGACCACACTACAAAATACGCCATTACGTCCTAACTGACTACAAACCTCATCGCCCGTTTCCAGACTATCAACAGGTCCGACACGCAGGTGAAACAATTCTTTTCCTTGTCCGTCAGCTGCTGCATCAACCGAGAAGAACGGTTCATAACGCCCTAAAGAATCTGAATATTTTTTGGATAAAGATCCCCATAAATCTTCTAATTTTGACACATCTGCATCTGTTCCCAATTCTATGGAAATATTGCTATTATCAGCAAACATTAAGCCTGATCTGTTTTTACCCATATTGCCCAAACTGCCTTCCGGCGCATATTGGTAGTTATTGCTTATTCTCTGCATTTTTGAATAATCAAAATCACCATTTTGCCCGTTGAGATTATACCCCGGTCGATAAGTAATATTGACACCACCATTTGCACCTTGACGATAATCAGAAACAATAAAATCCTCTCCATTACTGTTCATCGACTGGCCCATACTGCCGTAACCGCCTGAATTATTTCCATTTATTCCGGACGGAATAGGTGCCGGAACATTCCATTGACGATCTTCAATATCTTTTGCCGTTGGCGTAAATTCAAGACCGGCCTCATCCGAACGACGCAACTTTAAGCAAATCATCCTTTTTCCGTTGCGCAGAACCATATCCCCAATTCCTTCGACAATAATTAAACGATTATTCGGTCCTTTTGTTCTAAATCCGACAGGAACTTCTAACCTTTCAACGATTAGTGTCACAATCGGACGTTGCGTCATTGTTAAAGATTTTTCTCCTAAATCAATATAGGTAAAAATATCATCTCTCCATACACGTTCAGGCGCAATAACAACATCATCAGGATTTGGGATGTAAACTTCTATATCAAAACGAAATTTAGAAGCATCCAAAGGAATAGATTTTATCCAATCTTCCCTCTGAAAACTTTTCGTAAACAAAGAATCTATCGATTTTCCGTTTCCTCCTTTAAATGTCGTTGCATTAACACCGCTATGTCCGCCGCCAAGATTGCCACCGCTTATCCCCGCCCCCCTAGAGCCGGACGGACCATCTATCACATCAATATCAATTATAGAATTTGTCAGCCGTTCTGTGTTAACACCTTCGCTTTTAAGATAAAACACATACTTATTACCGCTGCGCCCGAAAATAACAATATTGGTATCAACCCCGACATTTGCTCCTTTTTTAGGATAGAGCAAAACAGTATTCGGTCCTGTAATCTGCCCATCAAAACTGGAACTGTCGCCCAAATAAATATCTTCTATTAATTCCCAATTAGGAAAGTTCAACAACGTTACCATACCTTCTCTGACGCGAATTGGCAAAATAAGATCAGATGACCAATAATATTTAGAATACGCAGGCTTACTTTGTCCTTCTCCCAAATTTTGCAAAGGATCCATCCAGGCTGTTTGTGTCATACCCAAGGCATTAAAACCAGCATAGCTCATATTCATCGGCATATACATTCCTTGGCTTTGATCCGCATTTTGATCCAAACTTCCCATCGTTGCTTGCGCATAAGCACGACCACAAAACAACCCTGCAATCAACATAAAGAATGAATATTTTCCTATAACTTTAAACATTATATTTTACCTTATTTTGTTTTATTGCGCATTAATGAATACCTAACAACAGTGAAGCCGACAGGATTATTCAAGCGATCATTAAATTTAACTGCCTTTTTGCGATACACAACCCGCAGCGAAGCCGTCCAATAATTCAACTCAGGCGCCGCAGACGAGGGATACATATCTCTTGTTTCATATTCGACCTGCCATAAACCCTGCCCTAATTCATTTACAGTCAGAATATTAACCTCTCGTTGCAAGCCCCTCTCTTTAACCAATTCCAGTGCTCGATTGGCTGTTTTACTGACAAACTCCTCATACACCGCAGAAGACGACATTTCTTGAATCGGGCCTCCCGGCAACCAACGAATTTCCATCTCCGTTTCATCGTTAACAATTGTGCTTCTTTGCAAGACATAACTGCGAACAAAAGCCTCTGTTATAGATTTATGTCCGGCTAAATCGTCTTGATACGGAAGAATATTATAGACCTGCTCATCTTTAGCCTGAAAACTCAGCAAATACGGCTCTACACGGAATAAAGGAATAACCTGCATAATTGCCAGGATTAAAACAACATTACAACATAAGCTGATCGCCGTAATCGTTGCAAAGGCGCGAGCTGTCCATAAATACCTTTTCTCGTTATTATTTGCAACAAAAGCCTCCCCCCTTTGCTGTCTACGCATTGTTTCCCGT
Source organism: Alphaproteobacteria bacterium (assembly GCA_017467515.1). Classification (GTDB taxonomy): domain Bacteria; phylum Pseudomonadota; class Alphaproteobacteria; order RF32; family CAG-239; genus Scatocola. The sequence goes on along the minus strand of JAFUSU010000004.1, from coordinate 70,949 downwards.
GCAGCTACGGAAGGTTGTCCGCTACCGATAAGGCGCTGTTCGCTGTTATTATTTCCTAACTGATTTTCCATTTACCCCTCAAAACTATATTGTTTCAACGAACCAATCGGGTAAATCTTTTGGCAATTCAATATGAATGCATGCGCAAGGAGAAAGCTTAAGTTCATCAATACCCTTACCGACGCCAACCGGTTCCGCTTCATAATAGGATCCAAAAATACCACACGATGGCAACATCAATAAAGCTATTGCTATTATAACCTTTTTGATCATTCCGAGATACCTCATTTTTAGTATACTAAACCTGTTAGTTTGAGGTTATACTCTTTTCTTTTAAATGTCTAATATCATCTTAGAATATCAACAAAGAATTAAAGTCCCTCGACCAAAGCTTGGGAATATCTTAAAACGGTAAAACCTAAAGGATTAATTAATCGAATACCGGAAAAAGCTCGTTCTTTAATGTATACAGCCGTCACTGATGCTGTCCAATAGCGGGTTTTCATAACTCGCTCCATTGTTGCGTTATCCTGTTCATCTTTTTCCAGAGTGTATGTCTTAAAATCTACTTTCCATATCGGGCTATGCTGCCCTCCGACACGGTGTGTTGCAACAATTTCTACTTCTTGAACCGTTCCTCTTGATAATTGTTCTTTGATTTTTTTATCTATATCTTGAGAAAAAGCATCAAATATTTTTGGTGATGACAGAAAATTAACCATTCCGCCCGGAAACCAACGAGACATCATCTCTATCTCATCATCAACAATTGTATTCCGCGCTTCAACATACTGTTTAACATACATTTCCGTTAATTTATCTCGAGAGGCCATACTCGTTTCAATCGTTTCGGCACGGACAATTCCATTGCTGTTATCTTGCGATATGATAAGAAAAGGCTTTACTTTAACTTCCGGCGCCAAGCGAAAAAGGGCCAAAGACGCACTCCAAAAGAGCGTCAATGATAAAATAGCTAAAAAAACAAAAAAACGGGATAGCCACATATAATACTTCAATTTTAACGTAGCTTCCTGCTTTTCGTCTTCTTCAAGAAATTCTATATGACGTTGAGCATTTCCGTCTTCTATTTTTAATATTTGACTGCCTTCAAGTAAATTATCCGCCATTTTATATCCTACATATTATCTATAAGTTGGTAACAATAGATTTTTCCCGTTTTATTAAGATGCTTTTCAAAATCTTCATCAGCTTTTTTCTTTTGTTCTGCAATAACTTTTCTATTTGTCATTTCCGTGCGAATATTTTGTTCTAATTCCGCATTATCCGCCGAGCTTTCTCCTATTGTTGTATATGCTTGGCTGTCTTTTTTCAGAGCGGCTAATATATTATTGATTTTTTTCAATCGCGATTGAATAATATCGTTTTTGCTGGACTGGGCGGGAGCAATGGCAGAAGAAACTGCTTTTATACTATCATCTCTGTATTTTAAAATCTTATTTCTTGCCAAATTATAATCACTTTCTTTAGATAAATCAAAATCAGCGCTGATAACAAAACCAATTTTATCAAACAATTCTTTTAAATTTTGCTTCGCTGTTTCTATTTCTATTTTTGCTTCAAGGACACCTTCTGCCAAACTTTGCTCCTGATCAAGAGCTTCCAAAAAGGCTCCTGTTTGACTGTGACTTAGTGTCAATTGATCATATAAAGCAAATGCCTGTCGCATTTCCGTATTTGTATTCTTATTGGCATTTGAAAGTTCCTGCAAAGCCCTTCCCGCCACATCATTGTATTTAAGTCCGTTATCGTATTTAAATAAGTAACTTAATTCACTAACTTCAGACATTTTTACTTTATCTTGATTTTCTTCATTTTCATTGTCTTCATCATCTTCAAACGGAAATGAAGAATATCCTTTTACTTGTGCCTCACCGGATACATCTTCGCTGATATTTTTAACGTTCAGATATAATCCTGTTCCCGTAATCAATATATCTTGACACTGTGCATATCCTTTTTTCTTAAGTTTTTCGTATGCCTGATTATCCGCGGCCGCATTTGACGATGAAGCAAATCCAAACAGCCCCGTAACCGGCGTTTTGGAATAAATGACATACTTTTCGCCATCTGACGTCACAACATAATTGTTATACATACAAGGATAAAGTCCGCTATTTGCCAACAATCTCTGCGCTTTTTCGGAGCTTTCCGCTGATGGGGACAGTAATTCTGCAAAATCTATATCTTTTTCTCCATAGGCAGGGGAAGCTAATATTTTTTTCCAAATGTCAGGAACATACGATAAATTATTTAAAATATCTCTTGGAGAAACAACCCCTGTTTTACTCTTAGGGATAATATCATAATCATTGACATCAAAGTATACCGTTTCGCGAACTGATGCCAACGTGCTTTGAGGGACAACTTTAGGTGCCAAAAAATCCCTGCGTTTTCCGCTGACGCTGACAAAATATTCTTTATCCGGTTCATAGCAATAATTATTCACACAAGCATCTTCAACAATATATTTTGCATAAATTGATCTCAATAATTTGATAATCCCCGAATATGAAGCATATGCATTTGCCTTTGCCCCAAAATTCTTTAAATTCTGCTCCGGTAAATCTTTGAGCTTTTCTATCAATTGTTTGTGCAAATCAACAACCTTCCGGTGATTATCCTGATTATAAAGATTTTCTCCCATATCTGCCATTTGTTGCCGCGTTTCTTTAATCAATTCACGAGCCGTTCCTTTTGCATCTTCTACGAGCTCATTAGCATCATTCAAGATATCCAATAAGCTGGATTGATATACTTGACCGACAATACCTGATGTCGGTATTTTGAATTTATCTTTGTAATAAGAGGCTAAATTTATATTATTCGTCTTTTTTATCTCTTCTTGATATTTATTTTCGGCATCCAGCAACCGTTTGTCATAACTTTGCGTTACTTCATTGGCAGCCAAAACATATTGCTCTTTAACAGCATCACGTTGATTCCTTAAATCAACGTCTATTATCTTTTTAAGAGCTGCCTTTTTATCTTCTTTTTCTTTGATTTGTTGATTTAAATTGATAATTTTTTGTTCTAATTCCAAAGACAGCTTCCTATTTTTAGCCAAAGTATCTTTAGCAACCAATAAACTCAGCGGTTCGTCATCTTCTATCTCTTTTTCTGTCTGAACTTGTTTCGTATAAGTTTTCACTTCTGTGTCTTTTTCCAAAGCACCTTCATCGTCCATTGAACTTTGGAGCGCTAATTGTGCATATCCCAGATGTTCTCTACTTTGGTATAGCCCTTGATAAAGATTGCTTTGTTGCTCCAAAATATTCCCGTTTAATTCTTTTTTATACTCTTTTTCTTCTGTTTCTATATAAGTTTGAACATCTTTATCTATCTCATATTTGTAAAGAGTATCAATTAAGCTTTCCATTGCGGATACTGCCGTTTCCGCCTTTTTATTTTCTTGGACCGCTTTTTGCTGTTCTTTTGATAAAGCATCTAATTCTTTAACAATATTATTGAGCTCTTTTGTTATTTCTTTCTCTTTTTTATCAATTGCGGCTAATTGCGCTTCTTTTGCTTGATAAAGCTGATCTAATTTCTGTTTTTTCTCCGCAACAATTGAATCTAAATCTGCGCCAGATACCTCACTCTCTTTTGCAATCATTGATTTCAATTGTCGAATTGTTTCCGCATTTTTAGTTTTATTTTCATCGCCGGAGAGATTATTTAATTTTTCAGCAATTTCCAAAGCCAGATTATTGGTATTAAATAAATCCAACCTTTTACTTATCCCCTCGTATTTACCATCTAAGTATTGGTCATAGTAAGATTTTGTGTCTTTCCAAACCGGATAGAGCATCTTAGCATTGCCCCATTTCCCTTTTTTTCCGTTTTTATATTGGTCTTCTGCCAGCATATGAGCCATTTCGGAAGCTATGTTCCAAGGAATACGCTGACTTTCATTCATTGCCGTCATAATTTTCTTTTCTTTTTCGGCGTCTTTGATGCTGCTTGAGGTGTTCTCATTTACTTTAGAGGACAGAGACGTCGTGCTGCTGCTCAAATCTCTTACATCGACGTTACTGGTATCTATTTGTACTTCTGAAAAATCACTTGCTTCAACCTTAACTTTACCGTTTTCATCTTTTGATGCTTTGCTTGCAGATGATGACATATTCTCGCTTACATCATTGATAATACCGCTATCTTCTGCCTTTGCCAAACTATACGCCTTAAAAGCCCATCCCGATATTCCTTTACGTTGTTCGTGGCTGGTCACCATAGATTCCGGCAATCCGCCGTTCCAAACCTGTTGCGGATTTTCATACATTGCCTTGTAGTAATTTATGGCACATTTTTCTGTTGCTTTCAGCGCTTCAATTGATTTTTCGTGCAAGCGTTTCTGTTTGTTATAATGATCATAGGTACTCTGTAAAGCATCCAGCATTCCTATTTTATTATGAATTTCTATAATATCGCCTATCTTTTCTTGGGCTTCACCTAATTTTTCCATTAACGCAATATCTTCGGCACTGCCCGAAAACGGTTTTTCCGTCCCCATATCCGGCGTGTTTACAAACGTAAAATGACTTGGATACGTTAATTTCCTTTTATCATCGGCAGAATCCGCAAAACGGAATGTTTCCTTAGATGCGACTTTTATCGTAATATTTTTTGCATCTAAAGGCATAAACACATCATTTAAGGCCCCTTTATCCTTTTTAACCGGTTTTTGCGGCCGAACCGTATTTGATCCGATTGCCTGAGCGGCAAAATATTGGGCCTTCATTGCCTCTATTTCTTCAATAATTTTTAAAATACTATTCAGTGTATCATAAGTGTTATACAAATTTTTGATAATTGCATTCTTACCGTTTTCAGGATTTTCAGCGCCTTTTTCCCCTGCCGCTAAAGATGTTTCAAGCGACGCGATAGATTCCTCAATTTCAGGAAATTTTTTCTCCAATTCCCGAACTGCCGTATAAATTTCGATGACGGTATCTTCATAAAATTCAGAACGCATCTGTTTGTAATATTCGCAGTTTTTGGCATTCTCCGGATCTGAAGTATCATCACAATCTGCCGGATACTCAAAAAACATCGGGTACATTGCTTTTTGAACAGAAACCGGATCATAAATATCGGCAACGGTTGATTCTTCAATTTTCTTTGTTCCCGGAAGCTCCTGTTTCTTTTTAAAAATTCCTCCCATAAAGCCTTGGAATTTACCGACAAATTTACTTAATAAGGACGTTGCCTGCAAATTCATCGTTTGCACAACCACGTTCATTTGCGTTGTCGCATTATTAACAACATTGGTTGCTAAATTAAGATAATAAACGGCATCATCGGCAACATCAATCACAGGATCAGGCGGCCCCGGAGGCATAGGAGGAATGGCACTGACCGAAACGAATATTCCGCAAGCGGCAAGAACAGCAAGAAAATATATTTTTAACTTCTTCATTCGTCTATCTCCTATAATCCATTACCTACCGCACCGCTTGAAATCGCTTCTTTTGCCGCAGAAACATCTTCATATAAGCCTTTGGCTTCTTTTCCCGCTTCTATGGCGTTTTTGATATCATCGCCATATTTATCTTTTAATTCCGTCACTTTATCCTTCACACTGTTGACAAAGCCCAACAAACCACCCTTTTTCTTTTTTGATTCGGCCGCAGCCTTAAAATCACGATAATCATCCAAATTAAAGGCTGACGGATCCTTTTCGGGATTATTTAAGTGTTTCGGCAGAGTAACCATATCTAAAGCCGTGGTCATTTTCAGCTCTGCCACCGATAAATAAGCATAATTAAGCAAAATTTTCATTTGTTCTATTTTCGCTGATATTTGTAATTGCGGACTTGCGGGCTCGGTATCTGCCGTTGGCGCATTCATTTCCAAGTCTTTAACGGCAATAATATATTTATCTCCATAACTCATCATTTTAACGGCTCGCGCATAAACATCTGCCGTATCATCCAGAGCTACTTTTTTGCGATAAGCATCTATTTCCCCGTTACGTTGCGGAGAATCCTGTTCATCCGCTGCATAGAAATTTTTCTGCATTGTTTCGCTCATTGCGGCAGATCCCCCGCTACCGAAAAATCCGGATAATGCCTTTTGAGCGCTGCCAAAATTCATACTATTCAAATTAACTGTTCCGGCAAGATCTTTTAATTTATTTATTTTTTCCGTAAGTGCTTTCTTTGCTTCATTAAATTCTTTTTGTTTAACTTCTTGCTTGGCTTTGACCTCCTCACGGATTTTTTGAATTTGCGCATTAATATCATCTATTTTCTTTTGAATCATATCTTTTTGGTTGGGATTCTCAGCCAATTGTTGTTCCAAAATTTTTCGATTATCTTCAAGCGGTTTAATCTGTGCTGTCATTTCATCATCAAGAGCTTGTAAATCATTCGTCAGGTTTTGTTGTGCTTGAGCTTGTTCTGTTTGCAATGCCAACAATTGTTGAGCTCCGGCTCCGCCAAGACCGTTTTGTATATCGCCCAGTGCTCCGGTTGCAGAACTCTGAGCATCGGCAACCGCTTTTTGTGCATCTGCGACACCTTGCTGAACTTCTCCAACTTTTTTTTGAACATCGGAAACCGTCTTCTTAGCGCTGTCTATTTTTCCTTTCATTTTTTTTGCTTCTTCCATCGCTCCTTGAATTTGCTGAAGTTGCTTCATATTTCCAAGTTGCGTTTGAATTTTTTGCGCTTCCTCTTGAACTTTTCCAACCTCTTCCTGCACTTTTTGCACTATTTTAGCGGCGTCTATTTTAGGCATCGCCTGAACGACAAAAGAGAACAAACTAAAAAACATCAAAGCTGTTAAAGAAATCCGTTTTCTCATTACTCACCTTCGCTTTCAGCTTCTTCTGTTTGTTTTACAACCAAATCCTGCAAAGATTCGGAATATTTATAAGACGACAGCATTGCTTCAATAACGTGAAATTTTGCAATTCTGGTAATACATTCTTCTGCTTTGAGAATTGTTTCCTGCCACATCTGATCTTCAGCTTCCATATCGATATCTCTGTTATCAGCTTCTTTCAACATATTGGTGCGAACGGTAAAACCTGTTGCATAGAGGGCTGTCAACTCATCACGCATATATTCCTGAATTTTTTCTTTAGCCGTTTTTGCTTGTTCAACAGAATCTCCGGAACTCTCAACAGGAAGAAGCGTTGCCGTTACAGCCGCAGAAGTATCTTCCGAATCAGGAACATCACTTGCTTCATCGGCAAATTTCAACGTTTCGCTATAAGATGTTTTCACCCGCAGAGGCTTATCTTTTTCAAACAGAAAAGAATTTTTTTGCAAAGGACCTTTGATCTCCTGTGTTGGCATCGTCTTAACAGGTGCAATTTCTTTTTTACCGGAAAGGGAACGCTCTTGTGTTGACACTTTTTCTGTTATTCCGATAATTTCAGGCTCTATTTTTTGAGGCACTTTCAATGTGCTTTCCGGAGCAACCGAACGCAATTTTTCTTTTGCATCTTTTGCTTCTGTTATCAGCCCCTCTATTGCGATGTTTTCCGCCGAATTGGTAAAGGCTCTTCTTCCACCTGTTTTATTCTCGTTATTGCCGGCATTGAGGATATCTTCTTTTTCTATTTTTGATAAGGCATCCAATCTCGCAGTATCTTCATTTTTGATTGCTTCATCGATTGAAATCTCCAGTAGTTTTCTGGCATCTTCAACACCTTGTTCTTTGGCTGTTGCCTTTATTTCATCTATTTCTGCTTTAATTTCCGTATCAAGAGGTATTTTTTCTTCCGCAATTTTTTCGGAAGCAGGGCTTAATATACCGGAAATACCTTCTGCAACAACTTGACTTTGCTGTTCTTGGCCGATTATTCTTGGAACTGCAACATCTGTTCTGACAGTCGCCGTCGATATGTTATTAATACCGTTATTTGTTACCGGAAAAATATTTTCTCTCGTTGTTGCTTTAACCGGCGTATTCGTAACAGATTGTATTGGTCCTGATGCTATGTTATTGTGAACAGATACCGTTGAGATTGGGGAAGAACCGGTGCGCTCTGTTTTTGGCAAACCATTATTTAAAGATGATCCGGTTACTTCCTTTGTTGTATTTTGAACAGAATTTACGGCCCCTTGGGTAGCATCTTTAACACTACTGACTTGAGATTTTGCATCTTCAACCGTCTGTTTTGCCAAAGCCTTTGCCCCTTCGGTCGCAGCTTTAGCATCGGCAGCCATCTGTTTAGCGTCATTAACTTTGTTTTTAACATCATCTTTCATTTTTTTGACATCTGCCATAGCCGTTTTTAAGTCTGACGGAATAACACTCAAAGAAGAAAAATCTCCTTTCAATGCGGCATTAGCCATTGATTGCACGTCATTTATGGCTCCTTTTACTTCATTAGCCATTGATTGTGCATCACTTATATAGCCTTTAGCCTTTTTGGCATAATCTTCCATTTTCTTTTTATAGGCCATTATTTTTTCTTGAGCGGCCGTTGCTTTTTTTTGAACACCTTCTGCTTTACCCATAACTTTTTGCACAAATTCAATATCCGCTTGGGCAGGTAGAGAAAAAGCAACCATCAAAGAAAGGATAACCATAACAAATTTTTTGCTCATCTTGCTATCCCTCCGTTCCACCGGTTTTCTGAATTGAAGGCGTTGTCGGCGTTTCTAATTTTGATAAAGCTTTAATGGCTGTGTAAGTTAATTTACTGGCATAAACGTTTACCATGTCATCTGCAATTCTTGCCAATTCCGTTTCTGTTTGAAACAGAGCCGAATAGCCTTTTCTGGTAGTTGTTGCATTGTTATTTGTTTCTTCCGCATTATCAAGCGTTTCCTCGTACTTTGAACTTTTTACCTTTTGATAAAGTGCCTTTTCCAAGGTATTTAAATTTTCCTGATACTGCGTCAATTGCATAAATTTTTGAGCCTCATCAATTTCTGTTTCATTGGTGACATTTATATCTTTAACAACCTGACGGTAACAGTCTGCCAAAGATGTTATTGCCGGATCTGCCTGTGAAATTTGATTAAAACCATCTTCTCCCAATTCTTTTGCTTTAATTGAGCACTTTATTGCTATGTTTTCCGGCAAAATAGGATATTCTACCACGGCATCTTCCTGACGAACAACCGTATTACCGTACTCTTGAGTGCTATTTACCCCTTTTTCATCTTCCAATACAGCATTTTCCGTAACAGACCCCAGACCTCGTAACGATATATCCGCCAGTGTCGTGGTGTAATTTCTTCTGATCATATTCAACAGATACATCATTTGTTGATTTGTCAAAGTTAAAAGAGAGGTCGCATCTTTGTTTGATGATCCTGACGTATCGCCTCCCCCCTTACTTTGAATTTTAGCTATTTTTTCTTTATAAGGTTCAAAAAAATCTTTAACATAGTTGCTGGCTTTTGCTTTGTCTATTATCCCCTCTGCTGCCGCATTTGCACCTTGCTGTGCAACAATCTCATTATAAACGCCTAATTTTTCCTGTCCCAACATAGTATCTGTACGCGTGAGGCATTGTTCCGAGGAAGCATCATAAATTCCTTCTCCTCCGCAATTTTCCAAACTTGCTTCGTCAATTTCCAATAATCCCTTTGATTCTATTACCAGCTTCTTTGCGCAATCGCGAATTAAATTTAAATCCGTTAAATTTTCAGCTTTCAGGCAACATTCTTTTGCCAAAAGTTCAGGAATAATAATAACCGTTCCGTCTTTGGTTTGAATAACATTATTATAATCCGTACATTCTCCTCCGGTTATACTTGCAAAACGCAATGTATCGGCGAAACTTAATTTGCTACGATTTGGTGCTGTTTTTTTTTCCTCAATTAAAAATGAATTTTTCTCCAAGTCCGATGTCGGCATCGTAAAAGGTTTTCTTTCCTGCAAACCCTGAATCGGAGCTTTTAGGGGCGAAGGAACCTCAACATTTTGAGGTCGAACAGCTTGCACTTTGCTCACAACCGGAGCATTTGTTATTGTTTGCTCACGAGCAGGTATTATTGCTTTTTCAACATTTTCTATTGTCTTTGCTGGCACCTTAAATTCTGAAATCGGCTTTGTTTCCGGTGTTGTTACCTTTTCCTCTACTGTCGGACGAAGATTTTCTTTAGCTTCCAGCGCTTGTTTTTTCAATTTTTCAACACTCATTTCTTCTATCGGACTACTGAAGGCTCTTCTTCCCTCTGCTTTTACCGATGTTTCTTCATATCTTTTGCTGTTTGAATTAATAATGTCACTTGTTTCTATTTTAGAGAGTGCATCAAGTCTGGCAATATCCTTATTTCTGACAGCTTCATCTATAGATGTTTTTAACAGCCTTGTCGCTACGTCTGTCCCTTGTTCTGAGGCTATTCTTTTAATATCTTCAACCTCTGCCTCTATCTCTGGGTTAACAATTTTATCTTCTTTACTTTCTTGAGTAATACCTGCCGGTTCTGCAAGGATATCCTCTTGTACAAAGCTCTCTCGGACAGATAAAGGCATCGCATATTCCTCTGCTCTTTCTCTCATACTTACGCCGGCAGGAGCTGTGCCTCCTGTTCTATTTTGAATAGGGCTTACGACTTGACCGACATCAGCCTCTCCGTTTCCACTCAAATTAAAAGACGTGCGGGAAAAGTCATTAGCGGTACCGGATGGAATTTCTCCCCTTCTGCTTTGAGGTAAAGCAACATTTCCTCCGACATTACTTCTTTGATCAACCGTTGATTCTGTATGCGATGCAGAGATATTGCTAACTCTGTTTTGTACAGCTCCTACAGTCCCACTGATATCTGATGTCACAGAACCGACTTGAGATTGGGCATCTGCTATTGCCTGCGATGCTAAGCCCTTTGCTCCTTCTACTGCAGATTGGGCATCTGATGCCATTTGTTGAGCTTCTTTGATTTTACTGTCAACAGCGGCTTTTGTTTCTTCCAGTTTTTGCTTATATTCTGCAAATTCTTTCTTTTTCTTTTCATACTCTTCTTTGGCTTTTTTGATATCGTCCTGAATCTTTTTTACTTTCTCTGCTTCTTTTTTTATCTTTTCTGCTTCTTTTTTAGCCTTTTGAACAACATCTTCATTAAATTTGCTAGCCGCTTCTTTGGCATCCCCGATAGCTGTTTTAATTTTTTGTAACTCTTTACAGGATTCAATTTGTTGCTTAACTGATTGTACCTCTTGTTGTACATTTTGTATTGTCGGCTGGATAGCAGACATATCAAGTGTCGGCCACGTTGCCGAACTCGGAGAGATAAAGCCTAAAACACCGATTGCGCTAAGAATCGTCACCTTAACAAATATCCGTTTATGCATTATACCCTCCTTAACACAAAGAAGCTTCCCAGACTTTATTCTAACAAAAATTCTGCCGTTGATAAACACTTTTCAGTAAAATCACGCAATATTTAAATATTTTGTAACAAAGTTTGCTTCTCCATACTCCTTTATTAAATCCTGAACCAATAATACATTTTTGCGACTTGAATTGTACAATCGTAAATACGGTCCTAATCCGCTTAAATCAACGTCTAAAATAACAGACTCACCCGTTGCCGGACGCGATAATAAGATGGCATACGGGAAATCTCGATATGTCTTACCGAAAATAAAGTCTATTTCTCGTTGTGTCAGATTCCAGTTTGCATAATCCTCCGGCATTGCTTGCGGATTACGGAAGAAAATAATCGTCTGACATTGACCGCGAATAACTTCACCTACACCGAGTTTATCAATAATATTAGGCTGTTGGAATGCACATAAATAAGCTTGGCGTTTTTTACGACCCTCTTGCAGACCGATCATAAAGTAATCACGGAACATCGGATGTTTTAACATCGGCGCCGTTTCATCAATCATAATTAATGACGGAACACCTGCATCACCTACTTCGGACTGAATACGATGCATAATATAGCTGATAACGGCCGGAGCTAAAGTTTCATCTTCAAAAATATGCGTGAAATCAAATGCGGTAAAACGTTTTGAACGTAAATCCAAGCTATCTGTTTCAGAATTGAAGATATTACCGTATTGTTCCGGATTAATCCAACGATAGAGTTCGCGACGCATATTACCCGTTGGTGAAAAACAGCTCTTATACAGATTTTTTAAAATTCTTTCTTCCGGCTTCAAGTAATCAAAAGAAGTTGTAACCGCTCGTCCGATTTCTCTTTCCGATAATGCATCATCTACCATTGTAATGGCTTTCAACCAACGGCGAAGAAATGCTCTGTTATTCGGATTATTTTCGCAGGCAAACGGATTCAATGAAACATTCTTCTCATCACCATCAAAACCGATATAAGCCCCTTGAACTGCTCTGGTAAATATTTCAGCACCACGGTGACGATCAAAGAAGAATACTTTTAAATCTTTGTGACGCATTGCTTGACCGGCTAAAAACGTCAGTAATGTTGTTTTACCTTGACCGGTCGGACCTATAATACAGCAGTGTGCCACTGCAGCATCTTCGCTTGAAACATGGAATTGGAATCGATAGGCGGATCCGGCTGTTGTTCTAAAGATACTGATTGCCCCCGGACCCCAGTCACTTTTACTAAACCCTTCTGCCGGCTTATCAAAACATACCGCCATAGCAACAACGCGCGATAAATAGCGATAAGTTCTCGGGAAAATATCGTATGTCGGAAACTGGTTAAAGAATGCAGCTTGTGCAACCCACCCTTCTCGAACAGGGGTTACACTGAACAATCGGCAAATTCTTTGAACTTCACTTTCTCCGAAATCAACCTCCTCCATACTGTCACCACGGATAATAATATCCATCGCATATTCTGTCAGAGCCTGATAATCGGCATCGCTATCTTCTATTGCAGACAAAGCTTCACTGTATTGAGCAACGACATCAGCAGAAAAGCTTGTTGACGTTGCCATTCTTTGTTGTTGCATTAATAAAGCTCTGGCTTTAGGCTTAAACATCGGACTGATATTATGCAACAAGGTCAACTCGCAGTTAATTGACAGCAACCCCGCTATCATATTTTCATCCATATAATCGCCGGGTGTTCTGATCCCCATAACAATTGCATATTTTTCTTTTGTTCCCGAAAAGAACTTAATAACCCCTTGTTCTTCCGTAAAATGGATATGATCTGCCGTCAACATTTCGTTCAGCTCATACCCTTCACTTCCTCTGACTTTCGGCTCAGGTTTGCTAATCGGGCTACATATACGGCTGAATACGGAAAAAGGACTTTCAGAGGCCGGACTGTCCTCCGTTTCATACATCGGTTTTACCCCGTAATCATTTAACGTTGCCATTAAAGACTGTGAAGTATAATTTAAATCTTTCAGAGCATCTGCGCGATCCGCTACGGATAAAATAATATAGTGTGTATTGCTATATATTCTGTCTAGGGTATTATGCCATGTTTCAGAAACTTGCGCCAATATCGGATTTCCAAAATCGCCCTTATCCTCCTCCATCTCAGATTTATCGCGCAGAGTGATAACGCGGCATGTAACCTGTAATTCGCCCATACTGTCAATCCAGAGCTTGCGAGCTTCCATCATTGACATACTTTTTTCTTCCGTCACAAAGCTCAGATCGACACCTTCTACTTTAAAAACACGGGCAAATGAACCATTATAGCACCGAATGGTAATGCCGTCGGCCATCAATTTTGTAAACGGTAAAAAATCCGCTACCCGCGATTCATGCGGTTCAGGTAAAATATAATGTCCGAATTTTGTAACCCAAACACCGGCAAATGCGGCTGCCGCAACGAATCCGATAACCGCTACAATAACCTCCATACTGCTCAGACTTTGAACAAATATGGAAAAAAAGTCAAAATCATCAGGGCGCAAATTTATTCCCCTTACATTTATAAAGGTTTGTACTCAAAACTCGTCCTTGCCCATAAGCTTGTATCATTGTGGAAATATGCGGATCTTTTGTTCCCAAAAAAATCACAAAAATATGACCAAGGCCGATTGTTGCTATAAAAATTAACGGATTTACGTTCCATATACCCATACACATAAACATAAAGGGAAATTGAATTCCTAAATTAAGCAGTGTCGGCAAAAAGGGCCCCCAAAGTATCTTTGGAGGATTTGCAACTGCTTTTAGAATCATCTCTCTCATCTGTTTTCCCCAGTTGTACCCGTTCTTTTATCTAATCAAGCATACACCTTTTTTTATGAATAATATCTTAATATTCCTCTTAATCTTTCGGCTACTATTCAAATGTCCAAGACAAATTATTTTCTTCCTCACAATATTGTTTAGCATAGTTTCTGCTCAATGGCAATCCTTTATTCCCCCAGCTAAATTCATATTCACCGGAACCGTTCTTTACCTTGAACGATATCAGACCTAACTTCCCTTCTTCTTGCCAACGGAAAGAAGCTAATTCTATACATTGCTTTTTATTTGTTTTCAGATAGCTTATGGTAAAAATTCTTTGTCCGGGCATTATTTTTGTTCCCTCAGCATCACTGCCAATCACAACCTCCTGCCCTAAATTATTGACTATTACTTGACCTTTTTTATGTCCTGCATAAAGCTTGTGACTGATAACATCATTGGTATCCAACCCCCAATAGTCAGGTCTGTTTCTGTAAAAAGAGCGAATTTTATCTGCCGTTGACAATATCTCTCTGTTTGCTTGCACTATTTCGCTTGACGGGCGCTGCAAGCACAATAATATACCAACAGCAACGATAGCTACCAGTGAGCAAAGCCAAATATACATTATAAATTTCTCTTTATTTCTCATTTTATTTACCCATTGTGCTGGTAATTTGATCTTGCATATCAAATACGCCCATTACTGCCCACGCAATAATACCACCGATGGACAACAATGCCAACATATTTAAAATAGAGGCTCTTTGTTCAATAATATAAACAGACTCTTCCAGCCACTCATTTGCTAAATTATCTATTGCTTCCTCAAAATTATCCAATTCAGAATAAACAGCCAAATCCGAGATGATTTCCTTATCCGGAAACTCAAGTTCCGTTTTATAAAGAGCCTGTCCCAAGTTGTCACCGTTATTAATATAACGCAATGCTTTATCTATTCTTTCTCTCAAATAAGGGTTGGCATCACGTCTTAATGCACTCATTGCACTTGATATCGGCGTACCGCCTTTAATTAATGCTGCCATTGCCAGTAGCCAACTGATACCGATAAAGATTTTATATAAAGACCACGGTGGAAATCTGTCAAATATCACTCTTACTTTACCAATCCAAATTCCTATAGTGAAATATATAACCATCATAACAACAGGTAATGCGGCAAAAGCAATCGCCCAATAGACTTGAATCCACTCAGAAACACCAACCAAATCGGCCGCCATTCCCGTCCATTTCATTGTTGGGGCAGCCTCTTGCATCGGCGGCACCATATAAACACCTATTGCATACAAAATCAAAACAGACATCATCATCAAAAAGGCAGGATAAGCAATTGCACCGATAATAGGACGAATCATTTTGGTCGAACCTTCCGTTACTTTAATCAGGTTTAATAATGCACTTTCCAAATTTGAAACATCACCTGTTGAAAGCATTAAACGTTCACGCCCCGGCGCCCAGCCTTTTAAGGCATCGGCAAAAGAAAGACCGTTTTGTAAAATTTTCATCCAGGAAACGATTGCTATAGCCATTGGTTCGTAAGGCTTTTTTCCATTATCACTGGCCCCGTTATACAGCAAATCCAGCGCATCCATTAAAGAAAAGCGGTTTGCCATTAATGATGCCAGCTTGCGATATATTTTTAAGCGTACTTTATTTGACATCAAACAAACCATCTGTGCGTATTTTACTTCTACGGCACTAATTTTTCTTAAATTTTTTTTCGTGGGTCTTCCTTTGATTTCTGCCATTTCTTACTCCTAATATACCGGTCGTTGGTCTAACAAACCACACCAGCGCTCTACTTCTTCTAAATCTATCAAGCCTTTAAGCATACGCTCGATTGCAGCATCTTTTAAGGTTCTCCCGTTTAAATCGCTCGTCCAATAATCAATCGCCTTACGTGTTTGGCTCTCAATCATTAATTCCAAAAACGTCGCATCGGGCAATATAATTTCAGGAACACATAAACGACCTTTAACGCCGCGATTATCGCAATATTTGCATCCGGGACCTCGCACAAATGCATTCTCTAAGCCAAAATCACCCAGAGCAATTTTCAAACGTTTTACAGCCGGATGATCCAAAATATCCTTAACACTTTTACGGCAGTGCGGGCACAATCTTCTAAATAAACGTTGAGAAATTAATCCTTTCATTAATTCCGGATCTGCCAACATAAATTTTTGTATTCCCATATCTCGCAAACGGGTAATGATTGCAGGAGCGGAGTTTGCGTGTAAAGTTGACCAAACGCCGTGTCCTGATAAGGCGCCTTTGAATGTTAATTCTGCCGCAGACAATGATCGTATCTCACCAACCATAATAACGTCAGGGTCTGAACGTAATGCGGCTGACAGAGCCTTTGTAAACATTTCATCTTTTTCTTCTTCATTATTTGCGTTGGTCACCGGCATCTGCCGAGCACCGGGAATTGGATACTCCGGCGGATCTTCAACCGTAATCAGATTGAGTTCATAATTTTTCTCTTGCAATAATTTGATCATATTGCGTTGCAAAGTCGTACTTTTACCTGATCCTGTCGGACCGGCAATAATGCTTAATCCCGTGGGAACAGAGCGCAATCGATAGAACAAATTTTCTTCATATTCTCCAAATCCCAGTGAAGACAAATCGCCACTTCCATCCGGATTATCATCGGCATACAACAAACGCATAACCAAATATTGCGACCCAAAAGCTATCGGATTAAATTGTAAACGAATTGCCAACACGTTGTGCGGCAACATCAATTTACCGTTTGAACCTCTTAAAGGTGTAGAACCTAATTTTTGTGCGCCCTGAAATTCGTTTTGCGTATAGTTAGAGTCTGAAATATCGGCAGAAGCAAATGCCGCACGAACAAAAGATTCTCCCCATTGTGCATCGTATTCCATAACGGTTTGCATCATACCGTTAACTCTAAACATAATTTGCGTACTATCTGCAACAACGACGTGAATATCCGATACCTTTACGGAGGCTGCTCTGGCAACAACATTAACAAAGTCACGTTGCATTTGAAGTTGGTTTTCTTCAACTTCTCTTTCTGACAACTCAACAGGCGCTGAACGCTCACCATATGCATATATTGCATTCAGTTCATTTTGGCTGATAAAAATAGGCTTTCCGAAGCGCAAACCTTTTCGTTTAGCCAGAACCTGAAAGCTCATCACACGGCCGTCGAATTTGTGTGTTTCGACAACTAAAAAACGTCCGTCTGAAAATAACGCTAATAGTCGGCGCGTATCATCACCGACAGAAATTGTTTGGGAATTCGGTAAGGTAAGAAGTTTATTTCCTGCCGTAAAAAGTGATTGAATAAGGCTTGTTTTTTCTATATCTGTATCAGAGGAAGACGAAGCCTCTGCCGACTTCTGTTGTTCTGAAGCGGCATTTTCTGCCTCTATTTCTTTTTTTTCATCTTCCTCTGCCATATTCCTACTCTACAAACATACCTTCTCTTAAGCTCGGTACCGGTGTGGCTTCTATTTCTGCGCCCTCATTTTCTTGCGATGCAACACTTGCTTTTGGCGCAGCGTTAATCGTTTTGGTCGGCTCTTTATCCAGAATACCGCCGGCAGAGAAGTATAAGTAATCCTTTATACCGCCTTTGTCTGTTACAATGTACGTTTGAGTGATTTCTTCAATAACATGCCCCGTATTCAAAATTGTTCCGGGTTTAACCATAAAAGTTCCGCCATTTTTGTTTATCAGCTTTGCTACCAATTTTTCACCTTTACCACTGATTTCCATAATGGCATACTCTTCAGAAATTTTTTGTTTTGAAGCATTAGGATCATCTTCTACCAAAGCAAAAGGATTAGGACCGCTTTTTTTGCTTTCTTCAAATGCATTCTTTTCTGCTTCCAGCTTAGATTTCAAAATTGCAACCTGAGTTTGCAAGTTTGCAATCTCCCGATTATATTTTTCTTTAGCTTGCTGTGCCGCGGTAACCAAGCCGGATATTCCTTCCGATAAATCCTTAAAATACCCTTTTTGAACTGTAAGCAGATTATTTTGTTCTTCTTCTTCTCTAACTAATTGATTATAAAGACGCGCATTATATTCAACCCATTCCTGATTTGTTTTCAGCATACTCTCTTTATATGCTTTCAAGACACGTTCTTGACGCAATTTTTCAAACTTGATTTCAGTTTCTTTCAGTTTTTGTTTTTCCTCAAGAAGTTTTCTTTCTTGCTCTCTTTCCCATTCTTTTTGACGGCGTTCTTTTTCAAGTTGTTTTTCTTTTTCTTCTTCTATTGCTTTTTGCCGTTCTGCATGCATTGCCGCGATTTCATTTTTAATTTTTTCGCGTTTTAATTCCAAAGTCAACAAACTTGTTTGCTTTTCAATATCTGCCATTTGCGAGAACAAATCTTCTTTAACCTGATCCATAATTTTGTCACCAAAGGTCGAACCTTTGTTCTGCTGCGGATTTTCAAAGGCCTCTCTGTCTGTTGCCTCTACAAAATTATTGTAAGCATTTAATACGGCATCCTGTTCTTCTTTGGGGGAAATCTCCTGATTTTCATTTTTCAGCTCTGTATTTGACACATCCAAAGGAGATCCTGTTTCTCCGCCCAGAGCGTTTTCATCTAAACCCAAAGGCTTTTCTTGTTGGTCAGAAAGGGGAAAAGCGTCATCCGAAGCATTTTCAGGAAAGAAAGGTGCTTCCTGTTGATTCTGAAGCGACAGCGTGTTATCCGATCCATTTTCAGGGAATAAAGGTCCTTCTCCGTTTTCTACGGGAGCAATTTCACTATTTTGTTCTGAAGCCGTATTGCTTTCCTGATTATTTTGAGTTTGATTCTCTTCTTGTCCTCTGTTTTCCTCCTCAAGAGACAATTTCGGCATAGAATCATCGGCCAAATCTAAAGGGCTTTGCGCATAACATGTTGAGGTTAGCAAATATGCTAATCCTATCGTTAGAAAAGAATTTTTCAATATATTGCTTGTCTTATATAACATAGATTGCTCCCTCATAAGTCCACATACTTGTTCTCGTATCATACTTTATAGTATACATTACAAGTCCTGAAAATTTTGTTAATATATCTTGCCAAACCAGCGGATTTTGAGGCGCCGAAAAAGTAAAACTAACCGTTCTATATTCTTTCGCTTCCTCTTCACTCTCTTGAAAACGACTTGTTTTCTTTGGAGGCTCCACAACAACCGTTGTATCCGTTAACGAAATCGGCTGGCTCAAAGACTGAAATAAGTCATTTACAATATTTTTGAGTTCTATTTCCGTATAAACCGGAGGTGATTTTATAAGAACCGGCTTATAATAGGTACTGGCAATAAGCGTATTTCCATCTGCAGAAATAGAACGTGCGGAAAAAGACATTTTAGACTCATTTAAAGCTTTATCTATCCAAGAAATACGTCCAATATTTCTGGACCAAGAAGCCGTTGCTCCGTTCTCTCCGCAATTCACTCCTCCGATTTCCCATCCCGGTGGCATAATTTTAACAAAAAGCATTACATCTCTATAGCAATAGGACAGTATTTGCTCCGGATCCTTTATTTTTTCCCACGGCTTAATTTCCGGAGCTTTTTTTACCGGTTTCATAATTTTCGGCTTCACCGGAGCAATGACAATCGGGGCTCTTTTAGGGGCCAACAAAACATCTGTCACAAAAGACGATAAAATCCAAAAACTAACAACTGCAGACAGAGCTATTATCGCGTATAACTTCGGTCCTCTAAGTGCTTTTATTTTTTGTAATTTTGCTTTAACGCCGCTTGATAAAATTCCTTCTAATTGCAAGTCTTCCGTATCCGGAATATTCCAATCGGCGGGTGCAATACGGCGTCCCCAATCAGGAACCGTCATCATAGACATAAACTGTTCTTTGGCATCATCCTCTTTCAGAAACAACATATCCCCATCTGACAAGATGATGTCATTACGAACACAACAATACCACCATCCGTTATCAACCTTAAACACAGCGACAAAAGATGATTTTTCGGACAACGCCGTTGAAACAGTTACAGCTAAAGACTGTGTTCCTTTTTTATAGCCGTCGCCACTGGCGCAAATACCAAATTGAACCGTTTTTCCAGGTTTTATAACAAAAAGGTCAGCCCCTTCCTGAACGCTCTCGGAAGATTCTTCTATTTCCGTATAAGGATCGTCTTTATTTTGCAACGGTTGCCAAAACAAACCCGTAGAGTAAGTTACACCGGCAATAACCGTCGATGTTCCCCATGAACGGGTTGCATTAGAATCATAATCCTTATCATATAATTTGGCATTCTCCAGCAATTTTCTATCCTTTCTTACTGCTAGATGTTATGCATTCTCGATTCCGGATTTAACGGAGATTCCAAAACGACCGGCGTTAAAATAATCACCAACATACTTCTTACTTTTGCAGCGTCAGCACCACCGCCAAGCAAAGAATTTGTTGCCGAACCGACACCTGTCTTTTCCGTTGTATTTTCAACACGCTCGTAACCGGTCAAGACCAGAGATTGACCCGATGTCATAACAACTTCCTGAGAGAAACCTCTGGATTCAACAACCGGATTTTGAATATATTGACCGCCTGATCCTCCTTCCTCAGAAGATGAACCATCATCAAGATTGACTTTATCCAATGACAACAAATCAGATAACGTTAAATTAAACATCATCATAACACGACCGTGTTCCAAAATACGAGGCAAGACATTCATCGTAAAGCCGGTTTCTATTTCTTCCGTTTCCGTAGAAATATCATAGTAATTAGAATCACCGCCACTATTTGTTTTTGTTATTTCAGAGATATAGTTCTGTTTCTTTACAACCTGAATCGGAGCCGGCTTATTGTTTAAGGTTGTTACAGTACCGCTTGTAATAAGCGTCGTCGTTGTTTGTTTAGACAATGCCTGAATAGCCGCGTCAATACTAACATTCTTCGGAACCAAATTCAAAGTTAAATTATCCGTTACATCAGCAGAACCTGCAACTCCCGCTATACCGAAACTTCCTCCTGCCGGATCCTTAAAGGCCGCAGCTAAGTCGAGATTAAATTTGTCACTATCATCAACATTAACCTGCAAAACTTTTACGCTGATAGCAACTTGACGCGACAATCTTGCGTTTTGTTCATTGATAAATTTAGCAACCTTTTTAATATCATTCGGATCAGCTGTCACGGCAACCGTACCATTTGAAGGGTCCATACTGATTTTTGCCTTTGAATCAATCATTGACTTAATTGATTCCTCAATGTTCTTCCAAAATTCAAGTTTTGCCGCATTGGTCATTGTTAAGGAGTTGCTTGCACCGCTACCGTTAGATGAACCGCCAACAGTCACATTCATACTCGGCTCACTCGGCAAACTGTACAAAACAAACGTTCTTGTAATATTTTTATAAAAATGGATTTCTTTTTTATCATATTTCCACCAAATACCGAAACGAGAACCAATTTCATCAAGCAACCCACTCAAAGGACCTCTATAGGAAACAAGCATTTTATTCGGCTCTGTCCAATCAACATTTACATTCTTCGGATTAGGACGATTGCTTGTCGCCGTCTTACGAGCTTCTTGATCCATATTACCGGCAAAACTTACTCTCAAAGAGGTAATTTTACTAATCATATCACCGATTTCATAAAGCGTAATCGGACGATTACTGATTAAAGTTACACCGTCCTTCGTTTCAAAATTAGCAGGCAAGGGCTGTCCGTCATACTCTATTTCACTGACATCACCCAACCAAATATCATTTTTAACACGAACAACATCTTCATCAATCGGTTTTGCCGGAACTTTTGCTCGTTCACTCAAAGCCGTGGTTTTATCTATATCACGATCCATTGTCGCGTCCATTTCCGTTGAGATGGAACAAGAGGACATCAACATTATGCCTAAAGTCGCAACAAAGACATTACTTGTCAATTTATTCAAAAGCATTTTCGTCCTCCATTGTTTCAACAACTAAAACTCTATTTCCCTTATAAAAGGTAGCAATAGGAGCAGGCTTTGCTCGCGCAAATGTTCTGATTAAAGCGGCACTTGCATCTGCAAACCGACCTCTAAACATCGCCCCTGCCGTCAAAGGATAATTACGATTTGTCTTCCAAACCAATCTCCAGCCGGCCCTATCGCTCCATTCACTCAAAAGATCTTTTAAATTTTGCCCTTCTTCTGCCAACCAATCTTCTACAGGATCTTCTTGATTTTGGGGGCCAGTGCCGTCACCGTCTTCATCTTCCTCAGCAACTGTCACATCATACTCTTCAACCTCTTCATCAACAGACGGCGGAATAGATGCGGACATATTGCTTCCGGCACCCGTTCTGACAACATTTTGATCTCGCGGTGTTCTTTCTCCGTATTGACGATAATCGGCTGCAACATCTGTATAACTTACAAACTCAGACTTTCCGTCACTCGGTCCGGCAGGAACGGTTTCAACACAATCCGGATCATCCGGTAAATTCACAGGCTGCGTCAAAGTTCCCATACAACCTGACACCAACGCTCCCATTAAAACAATGCATAGTTTGTATTTTATACTCATTTTTAAAGTTCCTAAAACGTTTTTTGGCATAATTTTTTTTATCATACATTTGGAAAAATAAATAATCAAGCACGGACACCGACTTATTACCAATTACAATAAGTTACCACTTTTGATAATATTTTTTCCAACTGTCATCCTCCTTTTTTTTATCTTTTTCGCTTAATATTTTTACCGTTCTAACAACGAATGAATTAGGCTCCCGCTCAACAAACATTGTATTTATTTTTTGATAAGGGACATCGTTCATTGTCAGAATATTATAAAGCAAATTCAGCCTTTTTTGTTGCAGTTCAAAAGAATGAGAACCGTCTATTCTAATCTCCAACCCCACATCAGACTCTTCTGATGCTTTTCTGGCAAATGCCTGAATCCATTTTAAGGTTGTTCCTGAAATTTCGGCCCGATTAGGTTGAAAAGAAAGCCTTATTTCGGTTGGTAAAATTTGAGGTCGAATACTATCCTCACCTTCAGAGCCAACCAGTTTTGCCCTTTTTTCTTTGAGTTTTTTGATGGCTTTTTCTCTGTTTTCCTTAGAAAAAACAGAGGTTATGTTATCAAAAAACGATTTGTCCTTCTTTTTCTTAAAGACCGGAGATTGTTTTTTCGTTCCATCCTCATCAATATTCGGCACCAAATCATCTTCATCCAGCAGTTCTTGCGGTATTGGAATCAGCAAATTATCCTGAACGGCCACTTTTGCGGAAGCTGTTGTTTTTTCTTCGGGAATCAGGATTTCTGCCTTTTGTTTTGCACTTTCCGAAGAAAACTCCTCCTCTAAAATTTGTTTATTTTTAACAAACTTGCTTCCTCTTGCGACCATCCAAGGATTTTCATCTTGGTGTTTTTCAGCCATTGTCTGCCATTCCCGCTTTTCATCATCATTATCATTAATAAGCTGATTTTCAGCGACATTCAAAGGCAATTCTTCGCCTAAATTCGCAATCTGATTTTCTTCAGGTGCATCTGTTTTATGAGAAAGGACAGTACTATCCTCTGCTTCATAAACGAACTGTTTTTCCTCATCAGGAAAAACATTCTCTTGAGCTTTCAGTTCTTTTTTCAGCCTTTCTTGGCGTTTTTTTACATTGTCTATCTTAATAATTTGTCTGGTTCCCTTTATGACAATCGGCTGCATCATCGGCTCCGGCTCCGTGATTTCTGCCGCGGACGCCACCTGCATAGGTTCAACATTTTCAGCAACTTTTTGCTGAGCATTTCCCATCGGTTGCAAAATCTTTTCATTTCCGGCATAAATCAGAGGAACATCAGGAATATCTTTTTTCGACCCAGGCGAAGAAGGGATATTTTTTTTCTCAATCTCCAGAGGAATAATATCTGTTTCCGGCAACTTTTTTGTTTCGGAAGCAGTTTGTTCTTTCAACGGAGCTTTCGGAAGATTCTGCACGATTTTAAGCTTTTCACGCTTAATTTTCGGGGGGTTAAGGGCAGTTCTTTGTACCGGCTCCACTTTTGAAGAAACAACTTGAGATTGAGGGCGACTAAAAAATAATGCAATATTTTTGCGAGGAATAACAATCTGTTCCTTAGTCGTTTCGGGGGTATATAAATACGCTCTGCCCGCATATAAAATGACAGACAGCGTTAAAACAAAACTAAAAACAAAAGTTTTAAACCCTGTTTTATTCATAAATTAAACCCCTCTCATTTTAGATAAAATAAACTGCGACTCTTGGCAAGCACATATATTTTTATGCACAGTTTTTTATCTAAAATGAAGAGAGGTTCTTTTGATTAATCAATAACTTCGTCCGGATAAATTCCGAATAAATTATTCTTGGGAACCCATCCTTCTATGGTATTTTCAAAATTAATCAAGCAAAAGGCATTCCCTGCCGGACATTTTTTGACAATACCGACAACTTCTTCTTCTGCTTTGGCAATAACTTTACTTTCATAATCCGGCTCGTCATAAACATTACTTTCTCCCGGTGTTATCAATTTAGCTGTCCTCTTACCTGTCAGCATTTGTTTATGCACCCACGATTCAGCCCCTTTCCAGTCTTTTACCTTCCGCCACAATTCAAACTCTGCCACAATTTCTACCGGCGCATATTTTTGGCGATAAACCCAAGAAATAGGATATCTGGCTCCCGGACCGGATCGGGCATTAACCAGATTTGAACGCAAAGAAACCATTCTCGGCAGAGCTAACCCTGTTTCTCCGTCATCAGGCAGCGGCTCTGCTTTTACACTAGGCACGGCAATCAGTGCAGCCAATATCATATTTAAGAAAACTCTTTTCATTTTGTTCCCTTTTAATTATTTTTTTATCATATTATCTCTATTATATAATAAGATTGTGAATAAAACGTAAAACTTGAAGGAAAATAGAAATGAATTTACTTGAAACTATTCAGGACCTGATCCAAATCAGAACGGAAACAGGCAATTTAGCGGAAATTGACAAGTGTATGGACTACTGCCGAAATCTCTTTAAGGACAGCAAAGCTAAAGTTGATGTTTGTCACTTCAAAGGAACCTCTCCCGTTTTGTTCATCAGAAATCGTGATGTCGCGGATTTCGATGTTGTTGTTCTGGGCCATCTTGATGTTGTTCCTGCGTCTGATGATATGTTTAAGCCTTATATTAAAGACGGTAAGATGTTCGGACGAGGGACCTTGGATATGAAATCCTTTGCCGCCGTTGCCTTTAATTCGATGTTTTATGTTTTAGAAAACAATCTTGACCTTAATTTCGGCATTATTCTCTCAACAGATGAGGAAAAGGGCAGTGCCAGTATGCATGCTTTTATGAATGCCCATCCTGATATTAACGCCAAAATCGTCTTGGACAATGATGTCGGCGGCGATATTCTTAAAATTGTCAGCAAATGCAAAAATCCTGTTTTCGTTAAACTTATTGCCGAAGGATTAGAGGCTCACGGCTCTACTCCGTGGGAGGGAATTGACGCTAATGAAAAATTAATGATGACCTGCGCTAATATCCGTAAAATTTATCCTTATTTCTCCAAAGAACTTCCTGAGCCGGCAGACAAATGGCAAGATACCGTTCATTTTGCAAGCATAAAAGGCGGTGAAGTTTCTAATATTATTTCTAATCATGCCGAAGCTCTTTGCGATTTCAGACTAACAGAAACGTCAAGCGTTGACGATTTAAGGAAAAATCTTGATAAATGTATGGAAAAAGGCGTTTCTTACAAAATTGTTTCCGAAAGCACCCCTGTCGTTATGGATGAAAACAACCCGTATATCCTTGACTATAAAGCTTTTGCCGAAAATATATTGGGGCAAAAAATCGAATTTGAACACATCGGTGGCGCAACGGATTCTCGATCTTTTGCTGTCAAAGGTTCAATTGTTATTATGCACTCCGGCACCGGCGAGGGAATGCATGCCAGCGGAGAGTATGTCGTCATCGACAGCGTCAAAAAATTAGCCGACATTCAAATTAAATTTTTAAGTAAATTGGCTAAAAATTAAAAATACAAAAACCGCTGACATTTCTGCCAGCGGTTTTTATTAATCAAGGATATAATCTTCTCCTCGGACAATATGCCGCTTCCCTTTATATTTCACTTCAACAGGATATTTGTTGAAGTTAAAAATACAAAGGCAACGTGAGTTATCATCCGCATCTGTACGAACAAAAGCAATTACATTTGCCTTTTTAACCCTGAGCGGTATGATATTACCATAGCGTCTGAAAAAAGGACTTTCCTTACGGAAACGAATCCAATCCTTGGTATAATTCAGCATTGAATCACTATCCCATTTTTGTCGGGAAACAGCATATTTATACTGATCCTCAGAGGGGTGTAATGCCAGCTTACGGCTTGGATCCTGCAGGCTATCACTCATCGCAAAACCTGCTCGACTGGCATCCCACGGGCTGTCATAGTCAGTCCAAATATCCAAAGGATCGTTGGCTGGATTTTTGCATTCCGCCATCGTCTTCGGGTTCGGCAATCCCAGCTCCTCACCCTGAAATATGCAGATACTTCCCGGCAAAGTCATCAACAAAGCCATCAATAATTTACTTTTCCGTACGGAATATTGATTGCCAAAAAGACGGCTCGGGGCACGTTCTAAATCGTGATTACTGAAAGCCCAGTTCAACTTTTCTCCATTCGGAGAAATGCGCATTTCATTTTGCAACGTGGTTCCTAGCGTTTTTAGACCTCCGTTTAACTTTAACGCAAAAGTAAAAAAGGCATCGCAACGACTTTCTGCCAAAATTTTTTTGGTATTTTCAATACCTTGCCGGCTCTTATCATATCCATACTCAGCAAGTAAAGTCTTCGGCACGGGATAGGCGTTGCATAATTGCTTTAAGCGATTGACAAACTCAGCACCGCCCTGAGAATTGATGTCATAGCGATGAATTGGATTGCCTTTTTCATCAAAAGCGTTATCACGCAACAGCGGATCACAGGCATAATGCCCCACCGCATCAAGTCGAAAACCATCCACACCCAAGTCAAACCAGAATTTAGAAACATCCAGAATGGCATTTTGAACTTCACGATTATTCAAGTTCAAATTCGGCATAGACCAATCAAAAGAATGCAAATAAAATTGCTTTCTTGTATCACTCCACATCCAAGCACTGTTGCCGGAAGAGTCCCAGATTGATGTCCAATTGTTCGGCACAAGGGGTTTACCTTTTTCGTCAAAGCCTTTGGCATCTGCCCAAACAAAGAAATCTTCAAATCCTAATTTTTTGTCTTCACTCTCAGCAAACCACGGATGATAGATAGAACAATGGTTGTACACCTGATCTATTAAGACACGTATTCCGTAATGATGGTAAACTTCACAGAGTTCCTTAAAGTCATCAATATCACCATATATCGGATCAATACTGCGGTAATCTGTAATATCATAGCCGAAGCCGTGTCCGCCCCACTTATAAAAAGGGGTTATCCAAATGGTATCAACGCCAAGATCTTTAACATATTTCACACGTGATGTAATCCCTTTGAGATTACCATACGCCCCACTCGGATAGAGATCGGTTTTGCTTCCCGATGCATAAGCGAAAGTCAATGGATAAATCTGATAGATTATCTCATTGTTCAAATGTTTTTTAGTCATAATAATACTGTTTTAATTGTCCATAATAATAATTTTATGCCTGACCATTAGCATATTCTTCATAAAAAGTAAACAAAAAAACCGCCGACATCATTGTCAGCGGTTTTCTTCAGACTTTTTGGTGTAACCAACTTTCCGGTTCAAGATAATAGCGTCTTCCCTCATACCATACTTCAGCACCGTAACTACTAAAATTATAGATACACAAGATTTTAATGCTTCCATCCTGATTGGTCCGTACGTAAGGATAAACCTCATCACCGTGATAATCCAGAAACCAGACATTTCCATATTCGTTAAAAATGCTGTGCTTTCTGTCCTTAATCATCTGACGCGTAAAGTTCAACATTGATTCTGCATCTCGCTGTCTGGAAACAGCGTAGCGATAATGAATCGGAGCCGGATGCAAGGCCAGCTTGCGGCTCGAATCTTCTCGGCTGTCACTCATTGCAAAACCCGCACGTCCAGCGTCCCACGGTTTATTGCAAACCGTCCAAACGTCAAGCGGATCATTTTTTTTGTTTTTGCACTTATCAATAGATTCCGGATTTGGTAAACCCAGTTCCTCCCCCTGATAAATACACACACTTCCGGGCAATGTCAGAAGCAGGCTCATCAGCATTTTTGTTTTTTGAACAGACACCCGATCACCGAAAATACGAGAGGCAGCTCGCTCCAAATCGTGATTAGAAAAGGCCCAATTGATCTTTTCACCGTAAGGAGAAACCTTCAATTCATCGGCAATATTTTGCTTAAATTTTCCCAGATGCTCATTAAGTGCACCCGTAAAGAAAGCATTACACCGACTGTTCTCAAAAACTTTCTTTGCTTTGGCAAAACCTTCAGGACTTTTATCATACGAATATTCCGCCAACAAAGTTTTAGGAATATCGTAGCTGTCACACAACTTTTTAAGGCGTTCGATAAATACCGCTCCATTCGGAGAATCAATATCATACAAACGTTGCTGACTTCCATCCGCATAGAGAGGGTTATCCCTTAGCCGTTCATCGCACGCATAGTGGGTTACGGCATCAAGACGGAAACCATCCACACCTAAATCCAACCAGAACTTCGAAACATCCAGAATGGCATCTTGAACTTCACGATTATTCAAGTTCAAATTCGGCATAGACCAATCAAAACTGTGCAGATAGTACTGCTCACGTGTCGGATGAAAAGTCCACGCACTTTCACCCAAACAATCCCAGATGGATTTCCAGTTATTTGGCGGTGACAACTTATCATTTTTCATCACCGGATCAGCCCACACAAAATACTTGTCATAAGGAGCTACACGCTCTACACTTTTTTTGAACCATTCGTGTTTGATAGAACAATGGTTGTACACCTGATCAATGATAACTTTGATTCCCTTACCGTGAAAAACTTCACACAATTCTTTAAAGTCATCAATGTTTCCATATTTAGGATCAATACTGCAATAATCTGTAATATCGTATCCAAAGCCCCGACCACCCGAAGAATAAAACGGTGTGATCCAAATAGTGTCAACTCCCAGCGATTTAATGTAATCAACCCGAGCCGTAATTCCTTTCAGATTACCATAAGCTCCTGAGGGATACGGGTCGGTTGTACTGCCGGAAGCATAATTAAATGTCAGGGGATATATTTGGTATATCACCTCATTGTTGTAATGCTGCATAATAATACTTTTTTTAATTTAATAGAATAATTGATATGTACAAGAAAATATAATTGCTGAAAATAAGGAATCAAGGACATTTGACGGATATTAACAAGTTTGAATATATAAAAAATAACGACAAATATGCGTATTAAGAAGGTTAAATAAAAATCTGTCTTGCAAAAAGGAAAACCATCAAGTATAAATTTTGCTATGCGCCGGCGTAGCTCATCAGGATAGAGCAACAGTTTCCTAAACTGTGGGCAGTGGGTTCGAGTCCCGCCGCTGGCGCCACGGTTCTCGAACCAAGGTTCGTTCTTGCTTGTAAGCTCATTTTCATTCGCTAACTGCGCTTCGGTCACTCGGTTTCTAATTGCGCTTCGTTCGCTTCCGCTCCTCGCTTAATAACACAACATTTAGTCTAAAATCTTATTTTTAACTTGTCCCTGCTTGCTTTTTGATATATATTTATCTGTATATTTTCATTTTGTTCTATTCGGCACAAGGAAAGCAAAGATGAATGAAGTTCAAAAAACATTTGAGGAAAGATTATTAAAGCAAACGAAGATTTTGAAATTAAAAACTTTTCGGTCTTGGCATCTTTTTAAGCAGAAAGCAGGCAAAGCGTGGAAAGAATTTGATCGCCAAACAGGAACATCTCGTTTTACAAAAAAGCTGGCTCTTGCTGCAGGGTTAAAGCTCATCACACTTGCCGCGCCCAATGCAACTGTCAGTTTACACGCCCAAACGTCCAACCCTAAAATTGACAATCAAACTCTTTTAGCTAAAGCCAACAGCACCGTCAATACCCAGCCCGAAATGAAAGAATTTTTAGAAGAACACTTTGAGGAAATTGCAGAACGGCAAAAAGAATTTACTTTCGCCCTATGGGAAAACTTTAATGAAAATATACCCCATATTCAAGAAGCGGAAAAAAAGGGAAAAGCCACGAGAACCCGAGAATTAAGAAATATGTTCAAAGACTATAAAAAATACGGTATTTCTATTGATCCTCGGTATTTTTGCGCTGCCGGCGGTATGGGAACCCTTTTTCAAACAATAGAAAAAGATAATTTTTTTGAATATGAAGCTATTTTGGATTGTTTTACATCACCAAACTCCTGCACGGCAATCATTAAAGATTTTAAAAAATATTTTCCTAAGGCTAAGAAAACTAATGACATTCAAAAATCTCTGGCTGATATTTATAAGAAAAATCCGTATGCCGTATGTATTGCCTTTCCTCGATCCAAAGGAAACAGCAGCTGCGGGTATCATTATGTAACTGTTTTTTCCAATACGGTTGCCGTTGATACTTTAGTTACGGGCGATGATGCTTTGAAAGGTAAAACCGCAAGGTTTAACAGAACAGCAATATCGAATACTGAAGACTATTTTGTTAACGGGAAAAACCGGGGATATGTTTTTGACTTGACGGAAATAATGATTAATTACCAGGCCTTTCAAATGTTTATGGATGCTTTGAAAAACAAGAAAAAAACTCAAGAAAAAATAAAAGAAGCCATAGATCGTGTTTCTGTAAGCAACCAACAGCCTACTGCCTCTTTGGATAGGGCATCTGAAGAAAGGATGACGCGTTGGCAAAGTGTCGGAAGATTACAGCAACCGGAACAAGCACAAAACCTTATTCCGTCTTATATTAAAAAGGGAAAAGGCAGACTGTCTTAAAGAACGATTCTTATTTTATTAATCTGCGATTCTTTGTTTTAGAGCTGAGAGTCGCAGATTTTTTTAATATGACTCAAAATGAATCAGAGTCTTGATTTGCGGCGAATCGCGGAAAAGACTCACTTTTTTATCAATCTTTTATTAATAATTTATCATTTAGAATCCAGCGTATGAATTCATAATCTTTTCGAAAAGATGCGCAAAATACAGTACTGACAACCTGACAGAACAGTCACTTGATAGTAACAGAAGTTACGAAAAAGGAACAAACAAATTATTAAGATAAAAATTGAATTATCGCGCGGGATAAAACAATGCTTGTTTTAATAATTTCGATGTCCCGATGTATCATTATGGTTTTTCATTCAAAACTCTTGCTTAGTGTCGGAGCAAGCGTTTTGAGCGAGCTCTTATTCTGTTATTATTGTAAGGAAAATTTTGTCTTAACAAAAAACTCCCAAGCCGTGTAGGTCTTAGGAGTTTTGAGTTGTTTAAATTATTCGCATTGGGCGAACTCTAAAGCTGTCATATTTTCGCACTTCTTTTATTTCACCGGTGCGAAAATCAATTGTTTTTCGAAGATGGGACTTCGATGCCCTATCTTCTATCCAATACTGATATTCTCTTATCTTTTCGAAGCCCAGCATTTCCAGAACTTCATTGATATTACGCAATTGTTCATAGATTTGCAAAGCTTGTTTAGCTGTCATCATACGACCGCCGAGTTGGCGACAGTAGGTGAGAGCGTTTTCATAGTTCATCGGCACACTCGCCTCTGACAGAGAGATGTCAATGTCATCTATGTGCAAGGCTTTAATTGGCTTAAAATGCACAAATCTATCGCTGACACTGTTATCAGTATATTTCAATTTTATGGGCAATTCTGCCCCATCTTGGATGACCGGCACGCAATGATAGGTTTTCAAATAATGCGTCATTTCGTTTAAGTCATCACCTGTCAGCTTATGCTCTCGCACAAGACCTGAGAGGATTTTAATTTTTTCTATATCCATAGGCATTATAATACATAAAGGAAGTCCTTTATAGCATATTTTTGAATACTTGTAAATAGACAAAATGAACAAAATTCAATTATTATTTAAGTTTTGGCGCCATTATTGCCCTTATTTCTTCTAAATCACGCAAATTACATAAAATGCACGGTTTTCTGGTCCACATATTTAAATCAAAAAACTTGTCTGAAATATGGTCATAAACCACATTTCCTTCATATTGAAAAATTTTCATTCCAACTTTTTCCGCAATCGGCATTGCGCCCGCAATATCCCACAAATGAAGATTCATGGCATACGCTTTTGCCTGTCCCGTCAACGTGTAAAGACTTTGACTGACCGCTGAATAATAATCAATAAGCACATTTTTTTTGATAGAAAACTCTTTTGTTTGTTTCCATAGCCACGAATGGCCGAAAATTATCGGTGAAGTTGTTATTTGACCTGCTTTTATTTCCTCTTTCCATTGATTGCGCGCAAAAGCATTATGCATATAATAAGCCTTACGTTCATCACAGTAAACAAGCTCCTGAACTCTTGGCAGATAAATTATTCCCATAAGAGGGCGTGCTTTATGGTAAACACCTATTGTTATTCCGTAAAAAGGATGATGATTGGCATATTGAAGTGTTCCGTCTATCGGATCAATAACAAATTGGTATTCTGTTGTTTTGATATACTCAAAGATCTTATCCCCGAATTTGCTCATTTTTTCTTCATCAATAATCATATAATTTAAGTGAGAAAAGGTCTTTTTTACAAATTTTTCAAATAAATTCGAAACAGCAACGTCGGCCTGCGTTACAACAGATTCAACCGTATTGTCCTTTTTTCCCAACAGCGTTGTTTTTTGTTCTTGTTTTTTCAGTAAAATTCCTGATTTTTTCGTAAATTTAAGCAATTCTTCAATCATCTTACACCTTTTCAAAATTTATGCGAGGATCGACCAGTGAATAAGTTATGTCACTTATCAGTTTGAGAATTAACCCTAATAAAGCAAATATATACATTGTTCCGAAAATGACAGGATAATCTCTGGTCATAATTGCTTCGTATCCCAACAAGCCCATTCCGTTTAGAGAAAAGATAACCTCAATCAGCAAAGAGCCGGTAAATAACATTTTAATCAACAGAGAAGGAAATCCGGCAATAACAATCAACATCGCATTTCTGAACACATGCCCGTAAAGTACCTGTTTTTCTGTTAATCCTTTTGCTTTAGCCGTTAAAACATACGGTTTATTAATTTCATCAAGAAAAGAATTTTTGGTCAACATCGTTAAACCGGCAAAGCCTCCTATAACCATAGACAAGACGGGTAGTGTAATGTGCCAAAAATAATCTCCGATCTTACCAAGCAACGATAACTTTTCCCAATTATCCGAAGTCAGCCCTCTTAACGGAAACCATTGCCAATAAATTCCGCCGGCAAACAGCACAATCAAAAAGACTGCAAATAAAAATACCGGAATAGCAGCTCCCATAACGATCAAAAAGGAAGTCCAAACATCAAATCCACTTCCGTCTTTGACCGCTTTTTTAATTCCTAAAGGAATGGCTATCAAATAAATCAAAAGGGTTGACCAAATGCCTAAAGAAACAGAAACCGGCAGGCGCTCTTTGATGAGTTGCCAAACTGTTTTATCTCTATAAAAACTTTTGCCGAAATCAAAAACAGCGTACTCTTTCAGCATTTTAATAAAGCGTTCATGCGGCGGTTTATCAAAACCGAACTGTACTTCAAGAGCTTTGATTAAATCTTCAGGAACACCTTGAGCACCTTGATACTGACTTTTCTGTGCCGTATTCATATTCACTTGAGTCGTTGAGCTGAGTGATGATTTCGAATCCGTATTCATTCCTTGGTATTTTGCTAACATATATTCCACGGGCCCGCCCGGCGCCAATTGGACAATGGCAAAATTCAGCAGTAAAATACCCAGCAAGGTCAGAGGAATAAGCGCCAAACGTTTGATAATATAATTTCTCATTTGCCCTCTTTCATCCACCACGTTTGAGGCAGAAACCCTGTTTTAATTTCCGTTTGCGGTTGTTCGAACTTATCCCAGTAGGCAACACGCTGTGTCGGTGAATACCAGTGCGGAATCAGATACCACCCGTTAAGCAAAACCCTATCCAATGCACGCACATAAGCCTCATAATCCTCTTTTGTCTGAGCATTGATAACGCCTTTAATCAAATTATCGACCACAGGATTTTTTAAGCCTAAAATATTATAACTTCCTTTGACATCTGCCGATTGTGATCCCCACATTTCCATTTGCTCATTTCCCGGCATTCGGCTGACATTAAATCCCGCTATGGCCATATCAAAATCAAAATTATCTAAGCGATTTTTAAAAACACTCGGTTCAATATTGCGAAACTTTAATTTGATTCCTATTTTTTTCAAATTTGCTATAAAAGGCAACATAACGCGTGTAAATGAAGATCCGTTTGCAGAATTTCCCAATACTTCAAATTCTAAAGGTTCACCCGTTTTTAAATTTGTCATTTTCCCTTTTACAAAGTCATAGCCGGCCTCTTTCAAAAGGTTAACCGCCTGTTTCAAATTTTCTCTGGTTGCCTGAGGTGTCGGATGTTGGGGTAAACTCGGTTCTTGCGTAAAAACACTTTCATCAAGTTGATTCTTATATTGTTCCAAAATTTCAAGCTCGCGCCCTTCCGGCAACCCTTTTGCCTCCATACCCGTATTGGGAAAGTAGCTTGTAATTCGAGCATACTGTCCGTAAAATAAATTCTCATTTGCCCAATCAAAATTAAAGGCCATTGCAATCGCTTGGCGAACGCGCTTATCCTTAAATTTATCCCGCCGCAGATTATATGCAAAATTTTGCAGGGGCGCCGCATTATTATGTTCAATATCTTTTTTGAGGACTTTTCCGCTTTTTACAACATCATTGTTGTATCCCGTCGCCCAAATTTTTGCGATATACTCCTCTCTGGCATCGACATTTCCGGCCAACAGAGCCTGCAAAGTAACTGTTGTGTCCTGATAATAATCATACCGCAATTCATCAAAATTAAACATTCCCTTGCGCGTTGGCAAATCTTTTGCCCAATAGTCAGGATTTCGTTTGAATTGAATAAATTTGTTTACATCAAATTTATCTAAAACATAAGGTCCGCTCCCTTGCGGCGGTGTCAAGCTCGGCTCGGCAAAATCTCTGTATTTCCAATCCTCTGCGGAATAAATACTCATTTGAGCCAAAATCAGAGGTAATTCACGATTTTGACTTCCTTTCTTAAAGTGAAAACGAACGTGATAATCGTTAATTTTTTCAACCCTATCAACATCTGCGTAGTAAACTTTGTAAAACGGCTGACCTTTTTCTACCAATGACTTATAGCTGAAAATAATATCATCGGCTAAAACCGGTTGCCCATTATGAAATCTTGCCCGTTCATCTAAAATAAAACCGACATAACTTTTATCTTCCGGATATTCAAACGCTTTAGCTAACAGAGGGTAAACTGTTGAAATATCATCTAACGATGTTACCCCTAACGTATCTAAGGTAAGAGATACCGTATAACCGCCATCTGAAATCCCTTTGAATATAAAAGGATTAAAATTATCAAATGTTCCATACGTCGGCATTACCATTCGCCCCCCCTTAGGAGCATCCGGATTGACATAGGAAAAATGTGAAAAATCTGTCGGATAAACAGCTTGATCATACAATGACAGGTAAGGTTTTACCTCCGTAGCAAAAGCTATATTTCTCCATAATAAAGAAATGAAAAAGATAAGAAATTTACTTTTCATAATTGTCCGTATTCATCCATCCCCCGAAAGGATATGAAAAATCACTGTCTTTGTTTATTTGAGGTTCCGGCATTCCCTCTGCCTCCTCAGTATGAGTGCTTTCTTTTGTTGACAGGGCATCTCTTTGTTTTGCTTCTTCCCACTCTTTTCTTATATCTTCCAGCTTTTCTTGTGTATTTTGAAAACCTGCCGTTAATTCCGGTGTAATTTTAGAGCGCGGTTCTTCTTTTTCAAAATGAGGTTCTGTATCTTCTTCATAATTCTGTTCAAAAAGCGGCTCCTCTCTCGAAATAATGATTTCAGGCATTGAAGATACTGTTTCTTCTTGTTGTTTATCTTCTTTTTCCAAATCTTTTTGATTTTCTTTTTCATCGGCCTCATCAAATATTTGCCCGCCCGATGTTTCTTCTTCTCCTAAAATATTCTCCGAGCTTAAAGAGGGAATCTGCCGATCTGTTTCTTCTTCGTTTTTTTCAATGACGCCAAAACTCTTTGCAAAAGCCTCCGTCAGAGGATCTTTTGCTTCCGGTTCCTGATTTTCTTTTTTGCGAAACGTGTTAATAAAGAGGCGACGGGCATTTTCTGAGATTTTTTCTTGAGGCTTAGTTTTTTCCGTGTGATTTTCTGCTGCCGGCGCTAAAAATTCATCTTCTACAGCCATTTCGGCATAATCTGTTTCATTTATTTGCCGACGAACCAATGTTAAATCTCTGTTTTGGCGAATCGAATCAGCGGGGTGTGCCAATAGCGTGAAAACCTTTCCCAAAACGCCGGTTTCCACCATATTTAAAAACAGGCGTTCATTATCGTGTTTTTCGAGAGCATTAATCAGACTTTGGTAGCGAGAACAAAATTCAAGAATCGTCCCACCCAAAACAGGCTCCGTAAGAGCTTTTTGAAGTAATTTATTCGGAAGATTCGGCTGTTTTTGTGCCAACTCAATAATAACTTTTCCAAACGCCCACTTTCCGCCGTTTTTTACTTTTACCCACAGAGCATCTATCTGTTCATCGGAAACAAGCTCCGATCTTCTGATGATATCCGATAACAACTCATTCATATCAGAAATAAAAATATCAAACTTACTGATAACCGTATTATTTTTTGATTCTTCTTTTGCTTCAATTAATGCTCTGGCGATGACCTCTGCCGTTTCCTGATTTTTTTTCATTTGTTTGAACAAAGAATACATATTTTTGTTAAGAACAGAGGTGCTGATATACTGATAAATGTATCCGAAGACAAGCCAAACAATGATAATCGGCAAGAAAACATCTGCCGCCGTCACAACAAAATGATTTACATCTCCGCCTGTTGCATTCGATAATGCATAAAAAGCCCATACAACACTTATAAAAACAGAAAAGAAAAAAGCGATAGATAGCACTTCTCAAGGTCCTTTTTGATTAATAATTTTTCTTATTTTATTCAAAATCAGGATTATTGCAATCAATTTCCATCAAAAAAGAACGTCTTTACACAACAAAATCAACAATATTTTAAAATAATAGTCGAAATTTGATTTTTTTTGTGATATGACAGGGTCAGGTTTTAATTTTAAAGAGAACAGAGATGAATCAAACGAATACGTTGATTTTGGATTTTGAAAAAAATATTGTTGAGATTGAAGCTAAAATTGAAAGTCTGAAATTATTGGCTCAAGATGAAGCTGTTGATATTTCTCAAGAAACGACACGCCTCCAGCAAAAACTGGATCGCCAAATGAAGTTGACTTATGCCAATCTGACACCTTGGCAAAAGCTTCAAGTTTCCCGTCATCCTCAGCGTCCTCACTGTTTAGATTATATTAATTCTTTGATTGAAGATTTTACGCCTTTGTGCGGCGACAGATTGTTTGGCGATGATGCCGCTATGGTTGGCGGAATCGGCCGTTTCAGAGAGATGTCCGTTGTTGTTATCGGACAAGAAAAAGGGCACGATTTAGAATCCCGTATGAAATATAATTTCGGTATGGCTAAACCTGAAGGGTATCGCAAAGCACAGCGCTTAATGGATATGGCTGAAAAATTCGGTATGCCGGTTATTTCCTTTGTTGATACAGATGGTGCTTTCCCTGGAATTGACGCAGAAGCTCGCGGGCAAGCCGAAGCTATTGCTTCTTCTATTCAAAAGTGCCTGCAAGTCAAAACGCCTATTATCTCCATCGTTATCGGAATGGGCGGTTCCGGCGGGGCTATTGCCATTGCTACCGCCAATCGAATTTTGATGTTGGAAAACTCTATATACTCCGTGATTTCTCCGGAAGGATGCGCTTCTATTCTTTGGCGCTCGGCGGATAAAGTACAGGAAGCAACGGAAGCTCTGAAATTAACGGCTCAAGATCTGAGAAAATACGGTGTTATTGATGAAATAATCAAAGAGCCTTTGGGCGGTGCACATCGTAACCCTCAGCAAATGATTGAAAAAGTCGGGGATTGTATTGCTAAACACCTAAAAGAGCTTAAAAACTTTACCGGAGAAGAACTCAAAAAACAACGCACTTCCAAGTTTTTGGCAATGGGACGCAATTTACCTGAAAATTAAGGGCTGATTAATGACTGAAAATGAAATATGGCTTCTTGCTTTCGGCATCCTCTGTACATTATTACTCCTGAGTATTTTATTGTGTGTTCTTTTCAAAAAGGATCACCATCAAGAATTTCGTTCTTTGGCAGATACTCTTTTCAGAGGACAAGCTGAGTTGGCCGGTCGTATGTCTCAACTTTCAGAATCATCATCTCAACAACAGCTTAAAATCTCCGACGCCATTAATGAGCAAAAACTCTCAGTTCTTAAAATTATGGATGAGAAGTTGCTGGCCGTTACCAAAAGTGTTGGTGAAGGATTGCAACAGTCAACGGCAAAAACAACGGAAACCATTCAAGATTTGAGGGAGCGTTTGGCCAAAATTGATGTTGCACAACAAAAAATATCTCATTTATCGGAGCAAGTCGTTTCTTTACAGGAAGTCTTATCCAATAAGCAGGCTCGAGGAGCTTTCGGAGAAATTCAACTTAATGATTTGGTTAAATCTATTTTGCCTCCTTCTGCCTATGAATTTCAGTGTGTGCTGAGTAATCAGAAACGTGCCGACTGTGTTTTAAAATTACCAAACCCGCCGGGAACCATTGTTATTGATTCAAAATTCCCTTTAGAAAGCTATCAGGCGTTACGCAATGCTTCTTCCGATCGGGATAAAATTGAAGCCGAGCGTTTTTTCAGGGCCTCGGTTCTTAAACACATCAAAGACATTGCCGACAAATATATCATTGCCGGAGAAACTGCAGAATCGGCTTTAATGTTTTTGCCGGCAGAATCAATTTATGCCGAGCTCTATACAAACTTTACCGATGTTGTTGAGGTTTCTTACCGTTCAAAAGTTTGGATTGTTTCCCCGACAACATTAATGGCAACCTTGAACACCGTTCGTGCAGTCTTAAAAGATGCGACAATGCGAGAGCAAGCCGGTGTTATTCAAAAAGAGGTCGGAACCTTGATTGAAGATATTTCTCGATTAGATGAGCGAATTGACAGTCTGTCTAAACATTTTGAAATGGCCGCAAAGGATATCGGAGATATTCGCATATCTTCAGGGAAAATTGCACGCAGAATAGATAAAATTGAAGATTTAGAGCTGGGAGAAACACAGCATCAACGCATTAACAGCTATGTCGCGGAGTAATAAACGTGGGATAACTGTTAACTTTTTTTGATTTTTATTTATTTGCGATATTGATTTATAAAACAAAAACGGATAACTTATAAAAAAACAAACTGAAAAAGAGGTATATTGTGACAAAATCAGAATTAATTGAAAAAATTTTAGCAAAAAATCCGCACTTGACACTTAAAGATGTTGATCGAATTGTAACAACGGTCTTAGATAAGATTATTTCCTCCTTAGCGGAAGGTGACCGTGTTGAGTTTCGCGGTTTCGGAGCGTTTTCTGTCAGAACGCGCACCCCGCGCATTGCTAAAAATCCGAGAACCGGCGCAAAAGTTAAAGTAGAAGAGAGAAAAATTCCTCACTTTAAAACAGGTAAACAATTACACGAATTATTGAACAAAAAATAATTCATCAACTTCAGATAAGAGGTGATGCTATGGGATTTGTAAAAATATTAATCGGCCTGCCTATTATTATCGTTATATTGATTTTTTCTTTTGTAAATAATGATTTGGCAACTTTCAGCCTATGGCCTTTTGACCTTGAAATCACAGTTTCTTGGAGCGTTGCCATCTTATTTTTTGTTGTTATCGGCTTTTGGCTCGGACACCTGTTTTCGTGGATGTCTTATGCGCCTTTGCGTAAGGATTTGCGTCAACAGAAAAAGGCCAACAAGAAATTGAGCAAGCAACAACAAATTTTATCTGAAACCGTTTCCGATTTGCAGGGAAATTTAGAGCAAATTAAAGCAGAAAAACAGGCCGCTGAACAACCCAAGAAACAAGGATTTTTCAGTCGTTTCAAGAAAAAAGAAGCAGAACCTGTCGTTAATATCAGTGAAGATGGAATATTTTAATGAATTGGATTACAGATTTTGTTCGTCCTAAGGTAAAAAAAGTTACCATTAAAGATGAAGACATAGCCGATAATCTTTGGATAAAATGTCCGGTTTGCGGCAAAATGCTTTTTTCTAAAGAGCTCAAAAAGAGTATGTATGTCTGCACAGAATGCGGACATCATTTGCGTTTATATGTCGACAAACGCCTGAAAATGCTTTTTGACGGAGAATATAAAGAAATAGCCTTACCTCACCCTAAAGAAGATCCTTTGAAATTTAAGGATTCTAAGCGTTATGTTGATCGCTTGCGTTCTTATCGCAAAGCGACCGGACAAAATGATGCTATCCGCGTTGCTCAGGGAGAAATAGGCGGAATCCCTTGTGTTGTTGCCGCTATGGATTTTGCTTTTATGGGCGGATCTATGGGAATGGCTGTCGGCGAGGGCATTGTTAAAGCCGCCGAATTGTCCGCACGTAATAATTTTCCGCTCATTATCGTTACCGCATCGGGTGGTGCTCGCATGCAGGAAGGTATTTTATCATTAATGCAAATGGCCAGAACAACGGCTGCCATTAATCAGGTAAAGGAAAAAGGCATTCCTTACATTTCTATTTTAACCGATCCGACGACAGGTGGTGTTTCAGCCTCTTTTGCAATGCTTGGGGATATTCATATTGCTGAAAAAGGGTGCATTATCGGGTTTGCCGGCGCCCGCGTTATTGAACAGACCATTCGTGAAAAATTACCGGAAGGATTTCAACGAGCTGAATATTTACTGGAGCACGGTATGGTTGATATTGTGGTGACACGTTCAGAAATGAAAGAAACTTTGGTTAAAGTTATCAGCATTTTAACGCATAAAAAACCGGCCATTAATCGCCCTTTAATTGAAGATAAATCCTCAGCCAGTTAATAAGGAGAAAAAGTATGCTTTCATTAAAATATATTAATATTAAGTCTTTTAATGAAAATATTGCGTACTTAAATAAAAATTGTCTGGAATATGCTATTGAAGATATTTCAGCACTTTCTCAAGTTGAGATTCAAACGGAAACCAGCAAAATTTATGCTTTTTTGCAGATTGTTGAAGATGAGTCTTTGGTAGCTTCCAATGAAATCGGTCTTAATCGAGAAGCTTTTACGGATTTAGGAGAATCCGAGGGTACTCCTGTTTCTATCAGCTTGGCGGCTCCGGCTCCAAGCCGTGCGGCATTAAAGAGGAAAATTGCCGGCAACATTCTGTCGCCTCAAGATTATAAATTTATCATCAAAGACATCATTAATCGCCGATATTCTAATATTGATATCGCTTCTTTTATTGTTGCCGGAGGAACTTTCATTAGCGCTAATGAAGTTCTGAGTCTGACTGATGCATTAGTTAACAGCTCAAAAATTGACTGGAAATATGACAATATTGTTGTTGATCACCACTGCTTGGGCGGAATTCCGGGAAACAAGACGGATATTATCATTGCTGCTATTGTCGGCGCTTACGGGTTGATGATTCCGAAAACAGTTGCCAAGTCAACAACTTCTTGTGCCAGCGTGGCCGACACAATGGGAATATTAACAAATGTTCATCTGACACAGGAACGTTTTATTGAATTAGCAGAAACAAATCGTGCCGTCATTGCCGATTATGAACCGTTGGACATTGCCGAAGCCGTTAAATCTATTTCTAACGTTGAAAGACATTTGGGTTTAACACAACAAGAATTTCTACTGACATCTATTTTAGCCATTAAGCTTTCTGCCGGCATAACGCATTTGTTAATCGATATTCCGGTCGGGGAAAAATCTCGCGTTAAAACAACATACGAAGCAATTCGCCTGCGTAAACTGGCAGAATTTGCCGGTGACCGACTGGGTATGGATATCGAAGTTGTTATTACCGATGGACAAGAACCGATCGGTAATGGCATTGGCGCTGTTTTAGAGGCCCGTGATGTCGTTCAGGTTTTGAAAAATAAACCTAATGCCCCTCAGGATTTGCTTGAAAAATCATTATTCTTAGCCGGTCGTATTTTAGAATTTGATCCTAAATTACGCGGCGGACAAGGATATAGCACAGCAGAAGAAATTTTAAAATCCGGACGTGCTTTTGAAAAACTAAATGATATGATTAAAGCTCAAGGCAAAAAAGAACAGCCTGTTTTAGGCGAATTTACACGAGAAGTTTTAGCTCCGGAAAGCGGAGAAATTACGGCAATTGATAATATGCAAATTAATCGAATCGGCATTTGGGCGGGCGTTCGCCAAAATACCGGTGCCGGCATTGATTTATTCAAAAAAACCGGTGATGTTGTTAAAGCCGGAGAGCCTTTATATAAGATTTACACTGCGACGCCCGAAGATTTAGAATTAGCCGAATCCGTTGTTGAAAATTCCACAGCATATACAATTAAAAATAATCTTTAATTTTTTTATTTCATTTTCTTATAAAAAATGCATTTTTTTTGCCTTTGCTCTTGCGCTTGGCAAAATCACTTCCTATATAACCTTTTAGAATGAGATTTTAATTTATTGAGGGACATTAAATTATGAGTAATAAAGTAATTGGTATTGATTTAGGAACAACAAACTCCTGTTTTGCTATTATGGAAGGTAAGGACCCTAAAGTTTTGGAAAACAGTGAAGGCGCAAGAACAACTCCTTCTATGGTTG
This sequence comes from Alphaproteobacteria bacterium, assembly GCA_017467515.1. Taxonomy (GTDB): domain Bacteria; phylum Pseudomonadota; class Alphaproteobacteria; order RF32; family CAG-239; genus Scatocola. Next base: position 27,960 of record JAFUSU010000004.1, on the reverse strand, counting down.
CTTTTACGGATGATGAAAGATTGGTTGGTTTTCCGGCAAAGCGTCAGGCTGTTACAAATCCTGAAAACACATTATTTGCCATTAAACGTTTAATCGGCCGTCGTTTTGATTCTCCTGAAGTTGCAAAAGATAAAGCTCTTGTTCCTTTTAAGATTATAAACGGAGACAATGGCGATGCTTGGGTTGAGGTTAAGGGTGAAAAATATGCTCCTTCTCAAATTTCTGCTATTGTTTTACAAAAAATCAAAGAATATGCCGAAAGTTATTTAGGAGAAACCGTTGATAAAGCCGTTATCACCGTTCCGGCTTATTTTAACGACTCTCAACGTCAGGCAACAAAAGATGCCGGTAAAATTGCGGGCTTAGATGTTTTACGTATTATCAACGAACCGACAGCCGCAGCATTGGCTTACGGTATGGATAAAAAAGCTAACGGAACAATTGCCGTTTATGACCTTGGTGGCGGTACTTTTGATATTTCCATTTTGGAAATCGGTGATGGCGTTTTTGAAGTTAAATCAACAAACGGTGATACCTTCCTCGGCGGTGAAGATTTTGACCAACGTTTGGTTACTTATTTAACAGAAGAATTTAAAAAAGAATCCGGTATTGATTTGAAAAATGATCGTTTAGCTTTGCAACGTTTGAAAGAAGCTGCTGAAAAAGCTAAAATAGAATTATCTTCCGTTACACAGACAGACATTAATTTGCCGTTTATTACTGCCGATGCAACAGGACCGAAACACCTGAACATCAAGTTAACCCGTGCTAAATTAGAATCATTGGTCGAAGACTTGATTGAACGTACCGTCGAACCTTGCCGCAAAGCTTTGGCTGATGCCGGAATTAAAGCCAGCGAAATCAGTGAAGTTATTTTGGTCGGTGGTATGACTCGTATGCCGAAAGTTCAAGAGAAAGTTAAAGAAATCTTCGGTAAAGAACCTCATAAAGGTGTTAACCCTGATGAAGTTGTCGCTGTCGGTGCCGCTATTCAGGGCGGTGTCTTAATGGGCGATGTTAAAGATGTGTTATTGCTTGATGTTACCCCGTTGTCTTTGGGTATTGAAACATTAGGCGGTGTGTTCACTCGTTTGATTGACCGCAATACCACTATTCCGACACGTAAATCTCAAGTTTTCTCTACAGCTGAAGATGGTCAAACAGCTGTTACCATTCGCGTTTTCCAAGGTGAACGTGAAATGGCTCAAGATAACAAATTACTCGGTCAGTTTGATTTGGTCGGTATTCCTCCGGCTCCGCGCGGTATGCCGCAAATTGAAGTTACCTTTGATATTGATGCTAACGGTATTGTTAACGTTTCTGCAAAAGATAAAGCAACCAATAAAGAGCAAGCCATTCGCATTCAGGCAAGTGGCGGTTTAAGCGATGCCGACATTGAAAAAATGGTTAAAGATGCAGAAGCTAATGCTCAAGCCGATAAGCAAAAGAAAGAATTGGTCGAAGCTAAGAACCAAGCTGAAGGCTTAATCCACGCCACAGAAAAGACCTTAAAAGAACACGGCGATAAAATCAGTGCCGCAGAAAAAGGTTCTATAGAAACTGCAATGGAAGCTTTGAAAAAAGCGGCAGAAGGCGAAGATTTGGCTGCCATCAAAGAAAAAACAGAAACTTTGATGCAGGCTTCTTTGAAGCTCGGTGAAGCTATGTACAAACAAGCTGCACCGGAAGCCGGTGCTGCCGGTGCCGGGGCTCAAGGTGCTGAAGCCAATCCGACCGGTGGCGACGAAAAAGTTGTTGATGCTGACTTTGAAGAAGTTAAATAACTTAATCTCTGCAAAAAAAACGCGGTATTCTACCGCGTTTTTTTGTATGAAGATACTTGACAAAAAATTCAAATCTATTAAATTTTATTTAATTTCTTTATTTATTAATATATTAAAAATATAGTATTATGAATGATCAAGAGTTTGCTGCAGGCGTTGGTTTTGTCGCTAACGTTTTGAGTGTAGGAATTGAGCGGTTGCCGGAATATAAAATACTGCCAATGGCTGTTTCTGTTGATTCTTCTGTGCAATCTGATGATGCCCCTTCCTTAAAAAGAGAATCTCCTGTTAAGAAAGAAAAAACCTCTCAGGGAGTAAAGAGGAATTGTGGACATTCCCACAAAAGCGTGAGAATGGAGCATAAAAAAAACTAACAAAAAAAACGCCTGTCTTTTTATAGACAAGGCGTTTTTTTGTTTCTAAAAATTATGCGGCTTTGAATAAATCTTTTATCTTATCCATAAAGCCTTTGGTTTGGGGCTGACACTTATCATCTTCACTCAACGCCCGAAACTCCTCCAACAATTCCTTTTGCCTCTTGGATAGATTTACCGGTGTTTCAACAGCAAAGCGAACAAACAAGTCCCCCTTATGCTTAGAACGAATAATCGGCATTCCTTCATTACCAACCTTTAATTGTTGATTCGTTTGTGTTCCAGCGGGAACATTAATCAAAATACTTCGTCCGTCAATACTCGGTATTTCCACTTTTCCGCCTAAAGCCGCGCACGCCATTGAAATTGGAACAGTTGTATAAAGATTTGCTCCTTCACGAGAATATAGCTTATGCGGGATGACATCAATAAAAACGTACAGATCCCCATCTTGACCACCGCGCAAACCAGCTTCTCCACCACCGGCAACACGCATACGCGTATCCGTTTCCACACCTGCCGGAATTTTAATTTTGATTTGCTTTTCAGTGTGAATCAAGCCTTCACCGTGACATTTTTTACAGCTTTCTTTAACAATACGCCCTTTCCCCTTACAGGTCGGACAAGTTGTTTCCACAATAAAGAAACCGCCTTTTTGCGATTGAACCTTTCCTCGTCCGTGACAAGTTGTACAAACAGGTGCTTCTTTGCCGTCCGCCGTTCCGAAACCATGACAATCTTCGCATAACTCTGCGTGCGGAACCGTGATTTCTTTTTCTACCCCGTTGTAAGCTTCTTCAAGGGTTACAGTCAGATTATAGCGCAAATCAGCCCCGTCTTGCGGTGCATTCGGATTAGAGCGCTGGCGAGCGCCTCCTCCCATAAATTCGGAAAAAATATCACCGAAAATATCACCAAAACCACCGCCGTTAAAATCAAAACCGAAACCGCCGCCAAAGGGATTTCCTCCGCCCATTCCTCCGTTTTGAAAAGCTTGTTTACCGTACCGATCATACGCAGCACGCTTTTGTTCATCTTTCAAAACATCATAGGCTTCATTTATTTCTTTAAATTTGCTCTCAGCTTCAGGGTTATTCGGATTGCGGTCCGGATGATATTTCATTGCCTGTGTGCGGTAAGCGTGTTTCAATTCATCAGCCGTTGCTGTTTTAGATACACCCAACACTTCGTAATAATCAAAATCACTCATAATCTTTCTACTAAAAACTGCCTTTTTATTAACTGATTCTTTATTTAGGGTGTTTAATATAAAAAGGCAAGTGATTTTAGCAAAATCCTCTTTAAAAAACAGACATTTTGCGGTGAAATTTTTATTTTAGACAAAATATTGACAAGATTGTGAAAGTTTGTTATATTTGAATTAGTTAAACTTTTATCGGAGAACGGCAATGGCAGATTTTGATTTTGATAAATGGTTTCAAGAAACTTATGAAAACCAAGGAGCTGAAAAACATTCCGAATATGAAGGGGCTCCAGACAAAGCCTTCTTCAAAGAGAAGATGATCGCCCGAGAAAAAGTTCTTCGGGAGGCTGTTGCTTTAGGTAAGGATTTTTCTGATCTCAAAGATTTTGGCGATGGTGTTAATATAACTGAAGAAAATCGTCAAAAAAGAATCGATGCTATTAGAAATTTTTTAGCCTCACATCGTAACGACTATATTTCAAAATATAATACTGCCGAAGACATTGACGATATTCGTCAATCTATTATAGCTGCTTTAGCTGCAGATAAGGACATTGCCAAATCAACCTTCGTTAACAGTTATAAAATGATTGAGAGAAACTACTCCCTTTCTCGGCCGGTTGAACGCAAACAAAAACAACAGGAAGAAAAGCCCAGACAAAATAAAAAAGACGAGAATAAAAAAGAAGATAAAAAGGAAGATAAAAAGGACAATGGGCCGGTTCGAGATTTAAGAGCACATACTTCCGACCAAAATCAGCAACGCGTCACAGGAATCAATACTCAATTTCTTAATGGAAGTGAATTTCCTTATTCTAAATATCCATTTGCCGTCACCTCAAAAGATATGGGAATAGGTATTGATGTTGCCGTTTTGATGAATATGGAAAAATTAGATGACTCATTTGCTTCTTTATCGCCGGAAGAACAGGATCAAAAGCTTAAAGAAGTAAAGCTTCAAGTTTACAGCAACCCTGAAGAACGTAAAAAATTTCACGATTTACAACTCGGCGCAACAGCGCAACTTGTTGATACTTACCCGCCGCAACGCTTGGTTGATGCCGCTGAGTGGTTAACTGCTGCCGCTAATCAGGAAAATGATGTCCCCCAAAAAACATCATACGCTAAATCTTTGCAAATTGTCTTAAATGCCATGAAAGCTAAGATTCACACTTTAGCTTCCGGATCAACAGGGGTTAACCAAACAAACATCGCGGATGTTTATGACGGCTTTATGGCAATGCTTAAGTACATTGATCGTTTGCCTGATAATGTTAAAGGTGAAAATCTTGACAATTTGAATAAGGAAATAACTGATTGTATTTCAAAGTTAGATGCTGAAATAAAAAAATACGATCAAGAAAACGGTTTTGAGAATCTCTCGGAAAAAGATGCCGATAAAATCGGCGACACATACCGCCGTGCCGTTTCATTATCCGGTTTAGATAAGGAAGAAAAAGACGGTAAATTCTCTGCTCCGGCAGAATTCAAAAATTTATGGGATAATATCAATGTTACCGATGATAACGGTCAACCGATTACCGATGCTCAAAAACGTGAAGAATTTATAAATTCCTTTAATGAAGCTGCCAAAAAAGAAGCTATACGCAATGTCGCCGTTAAGCATAAAGGCGCTTCCAAAAAAGAATTGGAAGAAGCTCTCGGTGAAGAATTAAGCAATGTTTATACCGAGCACTTAACTAAATTACTGATGACAAACGAGGCCGGTCAGGGTAACGCAAACCCCAATATGGAAGAAATTATCAAAATCATCAGTGAAGGTAAAGACTCCCAAGGCGAATCTAAAAAATATAATATAGCAAGCAAAGCCGGTATTGCTCATTTTGCTCAATACACAAATGACAATATGGGGTATTTACATCGTTTAGGGCAAAAAATCGGGACAAATGCTCCTGCTTTAGCCCAAATGGCAACCAGTGTTAAAAAGTTTGATAAAACTTGCATCACTCGTTTTGACCCTGCTTATTCTCAAGCTAAAAAATTCAGTCGTGCCGTAGCCACCAGCGCCTTGTGGCAAACCGCAAATATGGCGGCCAGATACGGTTCTCAATTTATTCCGGGCGGTAATTTTGTTTATGCCGCTTATGTTGCCGGAACATCATCTCTCCGCCTCTGGCAAAGATATAAAGCTCAAAAAAAACAAGCGGAAGCACAAGGCAAAAAATTAAAAAAATGGGACTTTTTGAAAAACAGCAAAACAGAACTGGCAAATATGGCTATGTTGACAGCCGGTGCTGCACTCGGTGTCCAATACCTTGCAACAGCGGCTTCTGCCGTTGCCGGCTTGGGAGGACTTTATAAAGGCTTTAAGGCCGCTCGTAAAAACGGAGATTCTAAGGGTAAAGCTTTATTGAAATCCGTCACAAACCTCGGAACCTCTTTAACCGCTGCCGCCGTTGCCGGATTTGGACTTCATTTGGGAGGAGAAGCTGCCGGTTTAACACCTTATATGGGTTCTGCTCACAATGATACTTATGATCCAGATAATGCACAGGTCGTTACAAATCCGAGCGATGAGCTTAAAGCCATGTCTCCCGATGAACTGGCTAAAAACGGTTATCATCGTGAAATATGCAATCCGGAAGATGAAGGGGCATTTTTGGTTTCTGAGGGTAAATCAGAAGTTACAACGCATGACTATAATCTTAAAACTGAACATCCTTATGCGGAAGGACGTATGGGTGAACCGAATTCCGAGTTTCAAGCTCCGGAGTCTTCTCACGGCTTGCGCCATATTGACAATGACCCGAACACTTTGGTCAAACACGGAGATCCGGATAATTATTACAGTCACGCCACATCAAGTCTGGATGCTTTAGCAAAAGAGCATTCTGAAATGAATACTTACAATCCGGAAACCGGAGAATTAATTCCAAACAGTGAAATTTTAGCTTACAAAGTTTATCAGCTGAATCATTTGGTTCCTAATGAAGATTTTGTTTTGGAAGATTTGGACGGTAAACCGACCGCCGGTGATTATTACAGCTACACAGACGACAGCGGTAATAAATTTACTTATCAAGATTTAGAAGCAAAATTAGCTAACGGTGATACCTTAAACAATAAAGATTTTGAGCTATTAATGAAAATCGAGCAAGGTGTCGGTATGCAAAATGAAGGTAATGTCAATAGCGTTGGTATGGTTGCTTATACAGGTATTGATAAATTTTCTTACGGTCACGGTGAATATGTTGATCCGGGCTTTGATGAAAATACAAGAGGTGAAACATACGCTATTCACAACCGTATTTTAGAAACCCCACAGAATAATGCGGATAGCCTCGTTATCGGATTGACATTCCTTGATTACGAAGGCGACAGATCCCAATCTTTACGAGATCGCATTGGTGCTAATGCCGGTAATACAGAGCACTTAACACAGCAAGAAAAGCTATCCAAAGAGGCGACAGACCGTTTGAAAGATAAGTTTAAAAGACCTGAAAAACCGGAAACAACCAAGCATGCGGAAGAAAAAGATAAACCGGTTCAAGAACTGGAAGGTTCAGAGAAAAAATCTTGGCTCAAACGGAAATGGGAACATCTGAGAGATTCTTTTTCAAAAACAGATGCTACCGTAACAGCAACAAATTCTCAAGAAAATTCTACTCAGCAACCGTATGGAACGGCTTTAACACAAGAGGAGATATACAGACGGTCAAGAGGTCGCGTCAACAGATAGCAAAAAAAACCGTCCGAAAGGACGGTTTTTCATATTTCCTTACGAGAATTCAGCGCCAGCTGAATTGTTCCCTCATCCATATAATCAAGCTCTCCGCCCATCGGAATCCCTTGCGCTAAGGTTGTTATCTTAATATTATAATTTTTAAAACGAGAAACTAAATAGTGTGCCGTGATTTGTCCGTCAACCGTTGCCGGTAAAGCCAAAATCAGCTCAGAAACATCTCCGGTAGCAATTCTGCGTTCAAGGCTGTTGATATTCAAATCTTCCGCCGTAATACCGTCCAATGCCGATAAAACACCGCCTAAAATATGATATTTCCCCTTAAAGAAAGAAACTCTCTCCATTGCCCATAAATCAGCAACATCTTGCACAACACAGATAACATTACTCTCTCTTGTGGTCGAAGCACATATAGAGCAAGGATTTTCCGTATCGTAATTGCCGCATATTTCACAGGTTTTAATGTTTTCCGACACCTCTGTTAAGCTTTGAATCAAAGGTAAAAGCAACGTATCTCTTTTCTTTAAGAGCTGGAGAGTTATACGTCTGGCTGAGCGGGTTCCCAAAGAAGGAAGCTTGGCAATCAGTTTGACTAATTTTTCAATTTCCGTTCCTGACACAATCTTCTTCCCTAAAACGGCAATTTCATTCCGCCTAAATTCAAACCGCCGGTAATTTCATTAAGGCCTTCCTCTTTGGCTTTTTCTGCTTTACTGTACGCATCATTGAGAGCTGCTATTAACAGGTCTTCCAAAACATCTGATTCTTCCGGAACCATCAGCGATTTATCAATATTAATTTTCTTGGTTTCAAACTTTCCGTTCATTGTCACTTTGACCATTCCGGCTCCGCTAGCCCCTTCAACTTCTTGCTGGGCCAACTTATTTTGTGCTTCTTCCATACGTTTTTGCATCATTTGCGCTTGTTTCATTAAGCCTTGAATATTCATCATTATTCGTTATCCTCATCAAAAATTAAGTCATTACTTGCTTCGCCTAATTCCTCAGTTTCTGAAGAATCGCTGCTTTGTTGTTTACGGACCAGACTTTCTATTTTGGCCCCCTTAAACTCCGCCATAATTGCTCTAACCAAAGGATATTCCATAACATCTCTTTGTTCTCGGGCTGTTTCTGCCGCTTCCTTATCGGCAATTGTTTCCCCTAAAGCACCTTTTATAATTTCGACCTGCCATCGGCGTCCGGTTAAATCTGTCAGTGTTTTCACTAAATTGGAAATAAACTCCGGATGAATATCAGGAGCGGCTGTCACTTTAATTAGTCCGTCTGCCAATTCTTTTACACTGATATCGTGTTTGAGAGAGTAAACCAATAACGGATATTTTTTATTTTCCAGTAAGTTAATTATATCTTCAATTGTCTTAAAAGAAAATTGCTCTGATTTTTCTGCTTTTTCTAAAGGTTCTGTCGATCCTGTTTTTTTCTCAAAAATTGGCGCAGAAGAAGGAACAACCGATTCCGAATGGTGTGGTAAAGGGCTTATTTCAGAGTTTTTTTTTACGTCGTTTAATAATTCATACGGCGTTGGCAATGATGCAGAATAAGCTACGCGAATCAGAATCATTTCCAAAGCATCAATCTGTACCGGTGCCATTTGGAGTTCACCAATACCCTTCATCATCATCTGCCATATTTTGGAAAGTACGGCTATTGTCAGTTTATCACTGACTTTTGCACAAAATTCACGCTCAGCCTCACTTACAGAGCTATCATTGATAAAACTCGGCACTAATTTAACTTTTGCGATTAAATGCGTTAAAGCTATCAAATCCTTAAGCAAAGATAAGGGATCTGCCCCATTTTTATATTGCTCTTGCAAGGTGATGATAACCTGTTTGCTGTCACCGGCAATTAAACTTTCAAACAATTCAAAAGTTTGCGTCACATCAGCTAAACCGATCATTTCTTTGACAATATCAGCTTTAATTGTGCCGGCACCTAAAGAAATGGCCTGATCCAATAAAGACAATCCGTCACGGGCTGAACCGTCCGCTGCTTTTGCAATCATATGCAAAGCTTCTTCATCGGCTTTTAAATTCTCCGCAGCTGTAATTTTGTGGAAAAGTTTCAGTAAATCTTCTATACTTAAGCGCTGTAAGTCAAAACGCTGGCAACGAGAAAGAACAGTTACCGGTACTTTTCTGATTTCTGTGGTTGCAAAAATAAATTTTACGTGTGCCGGTGGTTCTTCCAGCGTTTTCAGCAAAGCGTTAAATGCACTTTTGGAAAGCATGTGGACTTCATCGATGATATAGATTTTATAACGGGCATTGGTCGGTTTATACCGAACTCCGTCCAAAATCTCACGCATATCATCAACACCCGTACGAGAAGCCGCATCGAGTTCTAAAACATCTATATGGCGACCGGCTGCAATGGCTTTACAATTTTCACAGGCGTTACACGGTGTAATTGTCGGTCCGCCTTTGCCGTCAAGCCCCGTACAATTAAGAGCCTTGGCAATCAGGCGTGCCGTTGTGGTTTTACCCACTCCGCGAATACCCGTCAAAATATAGGCATGATGCAATCGATTGTTTTTTATGGCATTGGTTAACGTTTGCACTAAAGCATCTTGCCCGAGCAAATCTTCAAAATTTTGCGGGCGATATTTACGTGCTAAGACAACGTATTGATTATCTGTGTTTTCTTCTGCCATTTTTCATCAAAACTAAGGTGGAGAGCTTATGACCTCAAGGTTATTCGTTACGGCTGCTTCCTTCCGAACCTGACCGAGTTGGCGAAGCCTTAACCCACAGCCCTCCTTTGTTAAAAGTTGTTTATAATATTGTCGATATTTAGCTCTTTTGCAAGTGAAAAATACCCCTAATAAACAATCAGCCTAATTATTTGTTCTGCCAAAAATCATCATCTCGGCCGTTGTCCGATTTTTGCCGTAAATAGCCGGCATCTGAGCTAATTGATTACTGTCAGAAGAAAGAATCGGTGCCGAAATAAACTTACGCGGACCCGCTTCTACAATATAATTTCCCGTTCCTCGAACTTCTTTAATGTCCAAACTGTGCTGATTACGACCATCGGCAAAGAAACGAAAAGCTCCGTTTATTCCGGCATAGCCTTCAGGATTGGTAATTTTTTCATCTAAATCATCGCTGCCAAAACGAGATATTGCTGCGGCTAAGGCAACAGCATCATACCCGAAAGCATATAAACTAGACGGTTGTTCTCCAAACAGTTCCTTGTATTTATTGTTAAAGTAGCTGCTGTTTTGACGTGTCAACGCCGGATACCAACTGCCTCGCATTGTTGTTTCTTTATTCAGGCTGGTATTCTCCCAAATTGATGTACCGATAAATTTGACCTCCGGCGAAAAGACATCATAATAACCAAACATAGCAACGGCTGATTTTAAGCTTGTTCCCGCGTCCGGTATTAAAACGGCATCAAAGCCGACTTCTCCATAACTGTCAAGCTGTTCTAACTTTTTAAGCGTTTTGCTTGCCGAAGCATCTCCTCCCACTGCGGCAGATTTGTATTGAGCTTTCATTTCTGCCAATTTTGCCGAGCGACCGGCGTAGTTTGTCATATTTTTCAAGAGATCCGTAAAATCCGTTGTACCGGGGCGATAAAAACCAATAGCTGTTATTGTGGCTCCGTTTTTGGCTGCTGATTTAACAGCCGCCTTTACCACCGCAATACCCGTCGCATTATCCGGAATTAAAACAGCAAAGCGTGTACGTCCTTTGTTGGCGGTATAGGTCATAATTCTATCAACCTGCTCTTCAAGCAATAACCCCATTGTATAAATACCGTCCTGCAAAACATCTGATGCTGAATTAAAGGCTATTACCGGAACACCTCTTGACTTAACGGCAGGCTTAATCGCCTGTACCGATGTACTTAGCATTGGTCCGATAATCAGTTCTGCGCCTTGGTTTAAAGCATTTTCAACAGCAATAGAGGCTCCTTCCGGTGTGCCTTTTGTGTCATAATACTGCAAAACAGGCGCATTATCCCCTAAATCATCAAGGGCCATCATCGTTGCATTCTTTAAGCCATTGCCTTGTTTGGCAAATTCACCGCTCAACGGCAATAAAACACCGACTCTGAAATCTTCATGAGCAATCACGTTAATATCATTCGTTTCCGTATACAGCTCATTTTGACCGCCACCCATCCGGATACGATTAGAAACACAAGCACATAAGCTTAACACCATAAAAAGAGACGATATTTTTTTTAACACTTGCTTTTTACCCCAAAATAGAAAATCATATAGGCAAGAAAGTACATTAAAAATTCAGGATTGTAAATAAGATTATGAAAAGCGGATTATATATTGTTGCTACCCCGATCGGAAATATCGGCGATATTTCTCCTCGCGCCCTTCAGGTCTTACAAGAGGCTGATGTTATTGCTTGCGAGGACTCTCGGGTAACCAAAAAATTGTTCAGCCTGCTGGGTATCAGCTGCGCCAAAGAGTTTGTTACCTACCAAAATTATAATGAGGAGGAACAGTATCCAAAGCTTCTTTCTTTGTTGGAAAAAGAAAGAAGCATTGCCCTTGTCAGTGATGCCGGCTCACCCTTAATTTCCGATCCGGGATATAAAATTGTACGTCACTGCCGAGAAAAAGGATTTTATGTAACCGCTGTCCCCGGTTGTTGTGCGGTCATTACCGCTTTACAATTATCCGGCTTGCCTACAAATCGTTTTATGTTTGCCGGATTTGTTCCCAATAAAGAAAAAGGCAGAATTGATTTTTTATTAGAACTTAAAAATATTAAATCAACTTTGATTCTTTATGAAACAGCACCCCGTCTTTTAAAAACTCTTGAGGTAGTAAGAAGTCTTTACGGCAACAGAGAAATCGCCGTTGCCCGAGAACTGACAAAAATGTATGAAGAATGTATCCGAGGAACGGCTGATGAGTTAATAGTCTATTACACACAAAAGCCCGCTAAAGGTGAGATTGTGGTGATGATTGCTCCTCCGACAGAAACAGATGCAACCTCAACTCTTGATATTGAGGCGCTTTTAAAAGAAAAATTGGCGCAATTACCTCTGAAATCAGCAGTCAAAGAGCTTGTTGCTACTTATAATCTTAATAAAAATGAGATTTATGATTTAGCGTTGAGAATTAAAAATGAACAATAATAAATCCGGATATTTAGCCGAATCTATGGCAAGATGGTTTTTACGCCTCAAAGGTTATCATATTGTTGCCTGCAACGTTATTACAGGCAAAGGCACACACAGCGGTGAAATAGATTTTATTGCCCGACGAGGCAAAACCTTGGTTTTTGTTGAAGTTAAAAAACGTTCTTCTTTAGAAACAGCCGCTTATGCCATCAAGCCTACGCAACAACAACGAATCCGCAACGGAGCGGCTGTATTCTTGAAAAAGAATCCGCAATTTAATAATTTTGACATTCGTTTTGATGCTATCTTAATAACATTTCCCTGTTTGATTGAACATATTGAAAGCGCTTGGTAAAAAAAGCTGCCTCTTTGGCAGCTTTTTTCTTATTTTCCAAGACAACCATGTGTATCTCGAGCATAATAAGCATAGCGCTTATAATAATATTCCAGACCTTTTTTAACCTCATAGTTGACCGTACCGCGCGGATATTCGCCTTTGGCATTCGGTTTACCGGCCGGTATGCCGGTTAAAATTTCAATACCGTCATCAACCGTATCTATTGCATAAATATGGAATTTACCTTCGTCAACCGCTTGTAAAATATCTTCTCTCAGCATCAGTGAGGTAACATTCGTTCTCGGAATAATAACGCCCTGATCTCCCGTTAAGCCGCGATGTTTACAAACATCAAAGAATCCTTCAATTTTCTCGTTGGCGCCACCAATCGGTTGAATTTCTCCAAACTGATTAACAGAACCTGTTACGGCAATGCTTTGCTTAATCGGAATATTAGAAATTGCCGACAATAAGCAATAATATTCCGTTGAAGACGCACTATCTCCGTCAACCCCGCCGTAAGATTGTTCAAAGACGATTGATGCCGATAAAGAAAGCGGAGATTCTTTTGCAAATCTGTTTGCTAATAATGATGACAAAATCAAAACACCTTTAGTATGTATCGGACCGCTTAATTCAATCTCTCTTTCAATATTGATAAACTCACCTTTTCCGATACGGGTTTGAACCGTAATACGAGATGGTTTACCGAAAGAGTTTTGTGAGAAATTGTAAACAACCAAACCATTGATTTGACCAACCCTCTTGCCTGTCACATCAATCATTACCGTGCCTTTATCTATTTGTTCAAGCATCGCTTCTTTAATGCGTCCGGCACGATAAATTTGCTCATTAATAGCTTGTTCGATGTGGTTTTTACCAATCTGTTTAGAATTAGATTTACGAGCCCAATAGTCTGCTTCACGCAATAAATCTCCGATAGACGTAATATGCGCGGATAATTTTTCCGAATCTTCCGCCAAGCGTGAAGAATATTCTATAATTCTGGCTACCGCTTGTTTATTTAAGGAACGGATTTTCTTTTTCTTGGATAAAGAACCGATAAGTTTTGCATATTCCTGCTCATTTTCTTCCGTTCTATCCATTAAAGTACCAAAATCAGCCTCAACCTTAAAGTAATCTCTGAAATCGGGATCTTTTTCAGATAATAACTCAAACAATTCTTCATCACCGGTCAAAATAACTTTGACATCTAAAGGAATCGGTTCCGGATCCAAAGTAATTGTCATAAAGGTACTTTCGTCCGCCGGAGAATCGATTTTAACCGATTTAGATGATAGAGCTCGTTTCAAAGAATCCCAAGAATAAGGCTGAACAAGCAGTTTACGGGCATCCATTAACAAAAATCCGCCATTTGCGCGATGCAAAGCGCCAGCTTTTATCAAGGTAAAGTCGGTTACCAAGGCACCATACTGTTGAATACGCTCAACACGACCAACCAAATTGCTTTGTGTCGGATGATCCAGCAAAACTATCGGCGCACCGCTGTCTTTCTCGTTTTTAACAATAACATTTACCTTTAATTTTGAGAATTTATCTTCATCAGGCTTATTCATTCTGCTCAACAACATTCCGAGCGGATCTTCCTCTCCGTTACCAGAATTATTCTGTTGCTCTTGACAAGGAACAAACTCATCAATGTTATCAATGATGTGTTTCTGAACATTTTTTAAGAAATCAACCGCACCTTTTTCTGTTTTATATTTTTTCTTTAAATCATCAATCGGTTTTTTAACCGTCCCTTTAATAAATTTTTCACGCAACGCTTTCGTTTCTTCTCTCTGTTTTTCCTCCCAAGAAGGCATATCATTTGCCGTATTTTCGATTTCCTGCTGCATTGCATTTAAATCTTCAATTATGGCATTTTTTTCATCTTCAGGAAGTTCATCAAAAGCTTCCGGACTCAGAACTTCTCCGTTTTTCATAGGGGCAACAACCAAGCCGACCTGCATTTGCAAGATGGAAACGCTGCGGCCTTTGGCTTTTTTCTGTAAAATTTTAATGTATTCTTCTTTTTTCTGTTTAAATCTTTCCTTGATAATTGATTCGGCTGCCTTATATTCTTCGCTTTCCAAAATACTCGGAATCGCCGTTGAAAATTCATCAATTAACTTATCAATGTCTTTAGCAAAATCACTTGCCGTACCCGCAGGAAAACTGATTGCTTTCGGCTTATACGGCTCATCAAAATTGTAGACATACGCCCAATCTTTAGGTGTCGGACGGTTTTTGGATTCTTTTTCCAAAATACGTTTAACCAAACTGGTTTTGCCTGTTCCTTCCGGCCCTAAGCAAAAGAGGTTATAGCCTTTTGATTTAACATTAATTCCCAGCTCCACCGCGCTGATTGCTCGATCTTGTCCAAGAGCTGACATTCTCTCCTCTAACTCTGCCGTACTTGTGAAATCGAACTTTTTAGGATCGCACACACGATAAAGTTCCGAACTTTTTAATTTTGTAATACTCATTGACTTTACCCCTATACTTGTAAATTTATATTATTGTGTTAGTATAGTGAGAGAATAACTAATTTAGCGTTAAAGATTTTATGAATTATCATTTTTACATTGTTATTTTTTTATCATTTATCGGAATTTTTTTTGTTCCGTTATGGTTCGGATATACTCTGAAACTTGACTTTTTTACCAAACGCTCCTTAAAAAAAATAGCAAACAATAACCCTTTATTTTTATCCGGTTATATCATTCATTCCGTTATAAAAACAGCTCTTAGGCAGCATCAAAAGCATATTATAGATTGTTTATTGGAAGGAAAAACCGATAAAGCTGCCCGCCTTATTCAAAAAGAAAACGCCTTCAATGCCCTTTTGTTAAAATCTTTTTATCACCCCGTAGCGGCGGCAAAAAAAATACGGACTTTATATAAAAAAAATCCTCAAAACAATGACTATGCAGCTTGGTTGGCCGTTTTATCCGAAGCAAACAAAGACTACGCAACGGCCGATAATGTATGGGATAATGTGAAAGAAAAAAAATTACCCCCTTATTTATTCGCTCATTATAAAGCTCATTTGGCGAGAATCGCCCTTAAAAACGGAGATATGGAATTTTCATCTCGTTTGTTTTACCAAGCCGCAAAACTGTTTAATAAAGAAAAATATTTTTATGAAGAAGCAAATATTTACCTTCAACTCGGAACGATATATCGAATTTGTTTCGTTGATGATGTTGCCGAGACTCTTTTTCATTCCGCCCTTAAAATTTTTAAAACTTTGAAATACAAAGAAGGAATTGCCAAAGCTTATGCGAATCTCGGCGTATTAATGGTCGGACAAGAGAGATTTGATGAAGCGGACGGTTATTTTACCGGTGCCTTGAACTTATATAATTCTTTTGAACAGCCCCTTGCTGTTGCCGAAATAAAAAATCAGCAGGCGCTTCTTCTATTGTTAAAAAAAGACTATGTTTCGGCACAAAAACTCTTAACAAAGACTATAAAAGAACATTCTGTCCTCAATAATTTTAACGGGATTGCGTTCGGTTTTGAACTATCCGCCAACTGTTTTTGGAAACAGAAAAACTTTGATAAAACATTGTCCTATGCAAAAAAGGCAACCTCCTTCTATCTTAAAACGGATAATGCTTCCGGATTATTGGAAAGTTTATACTTACAGGCTCAGGCTTTATTTAATCTTAATAAAGATAAGAGTGCCGAAAGCATTTTAAGAAAAATTATTTCTTTTGCGCAAAAAGATTGCGGCTGTTTTTATTTAGCCAATGCCTATAATCTTTTGGGCATTATTTATATGAGAAGACAAGATTTACTGAGAGCAAAAGGTCTTTTTCAGCAGTCTTTGGATCTTGAACAAAGAGGTTTTCGAACAAACGCTTTAGCCGCTGATTATGCCAATATCGGCCTCGTTGAATTGTCACGTGGCAGTAAAGAAACAGCCTTAAAAAATCTGAAAACGGCCCTTAATTTGGCGCAACAAGCCGAAGATGCCGAATTATGTGCCCAAATTCAATGTCAGTTGGAGAGATTCAGTAATTAATGCTCACCAATAAGGCGTGGGTGTCTTTTTTTGCTGCCGGCAGAAACTGAATTCCTTTTATACCAAAATCTTTGTAAGCTAAAACATTTATAGCCGGCATCTTAAACGGATTGAAATATTGTTTTCCGTCGCTTAGTAAAATTTTATTTTTAACTTCCAGCTTTGTCTCTTCAAGAAAATCTAAAAAATCAGAAGACCAAGATTCCTGCCCGAAGTGACCGATAACAATCACAGCAACATCTTGCATATTAATAAATTCAGCTAAATTATGTAACGCAATTTTTTGCTCCTGATGTGAAATTTTTGAAAAATCCAATGATATAAAAACAATTTCTTTATTTCTTGTTTTTATATCGACAAAAGCGGCTCGGCTGTTTTCTGAAAGCAAAACTTCTCCTGATCTGGAAAATTTATATGTTGTTAAAACAGTCCCTCCGTCTGATGTATTAAAATGGGCTTTCGTCAGTGGCTGCGTCTTAATATTTCCTTTTTCCTTTGTTAAAACAGCGGCAATATCGGCCTGATACTTATACACGTGCTTAAGGGTTTTATACGGATCTTTCGTATTGTTTTGGTATAATATTTTTAACTCTTGAGAACCATCTGTTTTAATGTTGGTAAAAAGATTTCCGCCCATTCCTATTTTAAAAAACAAAACCAGTGCACAAAGCAACAGACCAAAACCTTGCCAATAAAATTTTGAAACAAAAGAATAAATAAAAAAAACCAGAGCACATACATATATCTGAAACAACCAATGGCTCAACTGCTCACTTATTCGTAATGAGTCGAAAAACAGCACAATAAAACAGCAAACGCCAATAGCCCCTAAAAGTAAATTCAGAAGCTCCCTTGTATTTGTTTTTTTCTTTTTCTGACTTAAATATCCCATTGTTTAGTTCTTTTAATGAAAAACTGATTTTGCCAGTATCAGTTTATATTGTATTTTAAAAAGTTTTTATTATAATAGTTCCTGTTTTGGTTACTTTAACCGTTATTTTATTATTTGTAAATGGTGCCTTTAAAATTATGGAAAATCAGCTGACAACTTCTGTTTTTTCTGATGGGTTTGATCGTTTTTTGAATTTATTCAATACGATAACCGGTGAATTGGAAAATTTTTTATTTGCCGCCGATAAAATTCACATTTTATCTTTAACGCTGACGGCTTTGGCCTTGGTTTCTGTTTTTTTTGCCGTTCTTTTTATTTTAACCAAATTATCTTCTTTCTTTTTTGGAAATAAACCATCTGTGGCCGGCAGTAATGAACAAACTTCACCTTTAAGTGAGAATCCTTCTGAAGAAAATTCCGTAACCGAATTAGAAACGGAATTAGAATCGGAATTAACAAAAAATTCCTCATCACCTGCTCAAGAAACTTTTGATATCCCCGAAAATATTAAAGAGGAACAAGATGAACGTTCTTTCATCGCCCGAGAACAAAGCTATGATGATGGTTATCAAGAACAACCTCGGCACACAAAAGAAAATAATTTAGTAGAACTCGATTGGCAAAAATCAAAAACCGGTCCTCAACCGATTACGAATACTCAAAAAAACCCCGAAACTTCTTTAAATCTGCGTAAAAATATACGAGATTTAATCGGTATGATTGTTAATATGATCGGGCGACATATTGATGAACTTAAGATTGCTCAAGCCTTAATGTATCGGTGCAAAGACGATTTATCCGAAGAAACCGTGTTACAGATTGTCACTTCCGTTAAAGAATTTTTAGATTTATGCAAACAGGGAGCCTTTACAAATGTCCGCCGACTTAAAGATCTTCCTGATGAAGAAGAAAGTATTTTAAGATTAATTGCAGGAGATCCTTCTTATGCCATGGCTCTCTTAGAAGCGTTGATGGATGAAAAAATCAATCAAGCCGTTAATTTAAAAAATACGGCCCAGAGAAATGCTTTATTCCGTCAATCTTCAAATTATGCTTGTTATTTCGGAACCTTAGCAGAAATGTGTGACACTAATTTAGCTTCTGCTTCATTTGAATTGGCGGTAGAAATGAATCCGGAAAACACTTTAGCGTGGAGCCGTTGTGCCGATTTATATAAGCAAGCAGGCCTTGATGATAAGGCCAATTGGGCTTATCGCAATGTTTTGAAAATCGCCAATAAAGAAAGAGATCTTTCCCAAGAAGCCAACGCTCGAAAGTTTTTATCTCAATATCTTTATGCTCAGGGAGAAAGTGTTCAGGCTTCCGAGCTTTATTTGGCAAGTAAAAGTTATTATGACTCCATCGGCATTAACAGGCCCCTCGATCGTAAAGAGCTTGAAATCATTCAATTAATTGATCAAACAAATACTGAAAACATTATTGCTGCCGTTTTGCCTCAAAATCAAAACTCTATATAAGCTTATCCTTTTATACAAACGTCAGGTGCTCTCAAATATAAGGGCTTGGGGTAATTGTGCTCTTTTTGATGATAATGGCGAATTCCGCATAAGGCTAAATCTTTAATATCTAAATGTGCAGAATCTAAAATAGCGTGCAAACTCAAACCGGTCGGTGCATTAAGGAATCGTTCAACTCCATCACCCAAAAGAGTTACTTTTTTGTACCGTAAAGAAGAAATGATGTCTTCTTTTAAGGCTGCAGACGGCTCTGTTAGCGGTTTGAGATGTTCATCAAAAATTTGAAAATAAAAATCATCTCTTTTGGTTTCAATGATAACGGCATTTAAGGAAGCTATTTGTTCAGGTTTTTCTATAAGTTGTTGAATATATGCATTAAAAGCCGTCACACCCAAGACTTCCATCTTCGGACAAGCTAAACCGAATGCCCTTACCGCGGAGATACTTGAACGAACGCCCGTAAAAGATCCCGGTCCGACACAAACGGTTAATAAATTAATATCATCCATTTTCAGACGGTGATTTTGTAAAATATTATTTATTTCCGGAATTAAGGCTTCTGCTTGTCCGAACTCCATTTCTTTTACAAAAGATTCTGCGCATTTTTCATCAGAAAAAAGAGCTACCGAACACGCAGCTGCTGTCGTATCTATGGCTAATGTATACATATTTTGTTCACTTTTATCTTTTTATGGTTTGCTTATTACTGCTTTATAGTATACTTTCTAATAAGAAACAATAATTTTATGGTAAAAAAATGAATAAAGAACTGATGCTGGATATGTTTTACGCCGCGCCGGAGCTGTGGTATATGCTTTTGCTGGTGTTTTTACTTTTGCTCGGTTTTTTGCTTTATTTTGAGATAAGAGTTCTGAAACTTACCCAAAAAAATTATTTTATAAATCGTGACAGAGAGCGATATGCAGAAACGCTGTATGCCTCAAAAGACGGTTATTTTGCTTTTATTTATCCTGATGAAAAAGTCAATGATCCTCAGAATTATATTAAAGAGCGTTGCTCTCGAAGACTTGCCGTCATTTTAGACCTACCGCAGGGAACGGCCTCTACCTTTGAGGATGTTTTAAAATGTTTTTATAAAGACGATACTAAAAAAATAATTAAATATGTCACTTTATTACGGGAAGACGGTGTTTCTTTTGAAGAAGATTTTGTCCTGAAAAATAATGAGAGAAAACTGAAGCTGAACGGGGCAAGAATTAACGCAAATGACGGAAATTTGTACTGCGATATGATTTGGTTTAGAGATATCAGTAATGAGAGTCTTTTAATTTCGACTCTTGAAGAAAATAAAAAAATGGCTCTTCTTCGCAGTCAACAGTTGGAAGATATTATCGATAACCTTCCTTACCCCGCATGGTTACGAGATGATAAGCTCAATTTGGTTTTAGTTAACAAAAAATACTTAGAGTTCATTAAAGGGGCTAATAAATATGATATTATTCAACATCAGATTGAAATTTGCGGTACCAATAATGTCAGCGTATCTAAAGAATTGGCTGAGCAGGCACAATCTTTAAACAGAACTCAATCCGAAAAAATTTCCTTGATTAAAAATGGACAACATTGCTCCTTTGAGGTATGGGAATCGCCTTTTCATTTGGAAGGCTATTTGGATAAAATATGGAGCGTAGGCACTTTAATTGATATCACGGAATTAGACAGCCTTAAAAGAAATCTCAAATTGCACCAAAACGCACATTTCGAAATTTTAGGCACGCTGGGAACAGCCTTTGCCGTTTTTAACAGCGACTATAAACTTTCTTTCTACAACAAAGCTTTTGCATTGCTTTGGCAACAAGATTCTCAATGGCTGGACTCTTCCCCTTCCTACTCTTCTTTTTTAGAAAATGTCAGAGAAAAGCGCTTATTGCCGGAAGTCCCCGATTTTAAGAGTTACAAAGATGAAGAATTATCTGCTTTTAATAAAATTCTGGAACCTAAAGAAGATCTTCTTCATTTACCGAATGACAATACAATCCGGCGTGTTCGTTCTCCTCACCCTATGGGCGGATTGGTTTTTGCTTTTGAGGACGTATCCGACAGACTAGCAACCCAAAGAGCTTATAACGCATTGGTTCAAGTTCAAACCGAAATTCTTGATAATTTGTTTGATGCCGTCATTATCTTTGGTTCTAACGGACGTTTAAATGCGTACAATCAAGCCTATCTTTCCCTGTGGAATTTAGAGGAGATTTTTTTGCAGAAAGAACCGAGTATCACGGAGCTTTTAGAAGAAGAACGTCACTTTTTTAATAATGTAGAAAATTGGCAAGATTTAAAAAGCGATATTATAGAACATTTAACCAATGCAAATACAAAAACATTCCGCCTCATCAGAAATGACGGCGTTCAGATAGATATATTATCTTCTCTTTTATCCGACGGCTCAATTATGGTGACAAACAAAGCCGTTAATTAGACAAATACATTTGACAAAACCCCGTAAAAGGGGTAATATTATATTTGATTTTAGTTGGAGATTTACTATGGGTGATGACACCTTAAATTCTAATTTTGAATGGAAAAAAAAGAGTTTTGGAAAAAAGGAAAGATTATCTCGCGGAATTGATGAGAATCAGGAAGCTCTCGCCGAGAGCAAGAAAAAAAACAATTTTACAAAACCTGTTTCTTTAACCGCTCAGCCAAGCGAATCATTTAATTGCCACTTAAAAAAAATGCGAAAAAAAATAAAACAGGCTCTGGACGAAGACGATGAGGAAGAAACCAGTGTTGAGATGATTGATTTGTCCTCTTTATCTTTGGAAAATGATTTTATGCAAAACCCTTTATATAACGGGCTGAGTGAAAAAGAAAAAAAATTTATATCCCAAAAGCAAACTATGCAAGAAATCAGGATGCAGCAAAATGCCGCTAAAGTTCAAGCGCTTTGCGCTGCAAATCATTTTGCAAGAAAGGCCGGCGTGCCTCAAATGTCACAGCAGGAAATAGCCGAAAATATGCAAAATAACGGCTGGGGAAAGGATACTTTTAAGAGAGCTGTTGAAAAATATATTTCTCCGGATATAAAGATCGGAAATGCCAAGTTGAATGCTGAAAAAATGCAAAAACTGATGACGGGAATGAAAAGACTCCAAAAAATGGGAGGTATTCATTCCGTTGAAGGAATGAAAATGAGCGATGTCATCAAAATTACCGACACCGCAAATGACGACAAAAGAGTCGCTAAGTTGTTATTGCAGAAAACCGGTAGAAAACCAAGTGTGAAGGAAGATAAAAAAAGAGAAAAACGTATTCGGCAGCAACAAAAAGTCAGTTTTAAAAAATTATTGGAACAACACAAAAAGCAAGAGCAGCAAGCTATGAAAGTTTAGCTAAGAGCGCACTGTATGCGTTTGTCAGCTGCTTAAATTTTTCTTCCGCATCTTTATCATCCCGATTAACATCGGGGTGATATTTTTTTACTAATTTTTTATATTGTTTTTTCAGGTTTTCAACGCTCAGCGTATTATAATCCAATTCCATAATTTCTATCCACCGCCGTTCTTCTGAGGTAAAAAAACTCTCCGGCGCCGCTTCACTGAATTCTTCGGCATACTCATTAAAAAAGCCGAAAGCGTCTTTGAAACGATACCCATAACGATATTTTATTTTTGATTTTCCGCCGTTGAAATGCATTTTAGCCTTTGCTTGACGCAAATCTTCATCATCATCAGAATCGGCATAATAGTTCCAATGAGCATTATATTCTTGAACGTGTTCTAAGCAAAACCAATAATATTCTTTAAGCTTTTTATCTTTAGGGGCACGATATATCCCTGCTTTTTCACACCCTTTGTGATCGCATTTTCTTTGGCTGTCCTCCGTTTGCGGAGCGAAATATTTTCTGGTTCTTTGTGTTTTTCTCATTTTAACTTCGGTAATTTTTACACTGATTTTTTATTATTATATCAGAAAGACGCCAATAGCAAGCGTTGTTATTTCTTTGTCTTTCGGCGCCATAAACTTATTGAAATAAAATAACAATTTTTCTATACTCAAACAGCGGAGGATATAAATGCCTGAATTACCGGAAGTTGAAACTGTTAAATCGGCTCTTGTCGCAAAGTTAAAAGATGCCGTTTTTCTTAAAGTAACCATTAGAAACCCTTTTTTAAGGCAACCTGTTCCTTGTCATTTGCAAGAATTAATTTGCGGTGCAACCCTTGTTGAATTTAAGAGAATCGCTAAATATATTGTTCTTAATCTAAATAACGGTCTTTCTCTTATCCTTCATTTAGGAATGAGCGGAACAATCCGTTTGTCAGACACACAGGAAAGCATCCGAGAGCACGACCATTTGATTTTTGAAACATCTAAAGGATTTATGATTTATAATGATCCTCGCCGGTTTGGTTTAATCTTATACACACCAACAAACAGTTTGGAGGAACATCCTCTGCTCAAAAATCTGGGGCTTGATCCTTTTGATAAAGATTTTAATGGAGCATATTTAAAAGAAAAATTGATAAAAAAAACAATTCCGATTAAACTGGTTTTATTAGAGCAAAGTATTGTTTCCGGTTTAGGGAATATATATGCCTCGGAAGCCCTCTATTTGGCAGGCATTATACCAACCAAACCCGCAAGTAAGCTTTCTCTTAAAGAATGTAATCGGCTTGTAATCGGAATAAAAAAAGTTCTTCAACAAGCGATAGAGGCCGGCGGGTCTTCTTTAAAAGACTATCGTAAACCGGATGGCAGTCTTGGTTATTTCCAAAATCAACACTGCGTTTACGGAAAAGAAGGACAGCCTTGCCCTCAATGTACCTGTCTTTTAGCAAAAACAGGAGGAATCCAAAAAATTGTACAGGGCGGGCGATCAACTTATTTTTGTAAAACAAAACAAAGGTAATAAAGAATGACGAAGTTTTTTTATATTTTTATTTTCTGTTTTATCGGTTTTGCAAGCCTTGTTACAGCAAAAGATGTCAAATTCATTGACGGTCTGGAAGATATCCCTTTAATGAGCGGATTAGAACAAAATACACAAAATACCGTTTCTTTCGGCAATGAAGAAGCCCGATTCATTGAAGTTTATCTGACTTCTTCCAAAGTAGGTTTTAAGGCTGTTGAAAAGTTTTATACGGAATCTTTGCCGCAATTGGGTTGGATATATCAAGGCACAGATGATAATTCCGTTATTTTTTATCGTGACGGAGAATCTCTTACTTTTCACAAAGATGCCTCTAAACCTTTGAAAATTCGCATCACCGTTAAAAACAGAATCTGAGGAGTATTAATTATGAGTAATGAATATATTGTTGATGAAATTCGTGAAGATGTCGGCATTATCACCCTTAATCGCCCTCAGACTCTGAATACCGTTAATGAAAAAATGCTTGAAGAACTGGCTCACAGCATCAGAAACTTTAATCAACATAGAAATATCAGAGTTATCGTTTTAAGAGGAATCGAACAGGCCTTTTCTGCCGGATTGGATATTAAAGCTTTAGCCGCAGATATTGATAACACAAAGACTATTCTTCAAAATATGCAAAACAGTTTTCAATGTCTGATCCGTTCACAGAAACCTGTCATTGCTGCTGTTTCCGGCTTTGTTTTTGGAATCGGATGCGAAATCGCTTTAGCTTGCGATATTATTTTGGCCGCAGACAATGCTCGTTTCGGATTGCCGGAACTCAGCGTCGGCTTACTTCCCTGCTTCGGCGGCAGCGGTCGCTTAACCTCAAGAATAGGAAAAGCAAAAGCTATGGATATGATTTTAAGCGGAAAAACAATAACTGCCGATGAAGCAGAATTTTGCGGTCTTATCAGTCGTTGCGTGACACCGGAATCTTTAGCCGAAGAATCCTTGAAATTAGCAAAAAGAATCGCCCTTCTTCCTGAAAAAGCCGTTTATCTGGCTAAACGAATCATTGCCGAAACAGGGGACTCGACCTCCTCCGATTTAGAGGCTCTTTCCGCGCTCAGCGCTATAGAATCTGCCGAATTTCAGCAAATTTTACAAAACTACACCTCTAAAAATGCCTAAAAACAAGGAAACTTTATAAAATTTTGAAATTTGAGTAATATTTTTGTTGACTTATCAGGTTATCAGTTTATAAAGCTTATCAGAATTATTAAAATTGTTTTTAACTAAAAAAATAGGAATAAAAAAATGGCCAATCATAAATCGGCAAAAACAAGAATAAACAGAAACAATAAAAGAAGCATTATCAACGGCGCTCGCAGAAGTCGTGTTCGTACTTTTGTTAAAAAAGTTTTAGCCGCTATTGCTGAGAATAATAAAGAAGCAGCAGCAAATGCATTTAAAGTTGCTGAATCTGAGTTGATGAGAGCTGTTAACAAAGGTGTTTATAAAAAGAATACAGCTTCTCGCACCGTTTCTCGCTTATCTAAAAAAATTAAAGCTCTTTAAGCTGAAATATCTTTTACAAAAAAAGCACAAAACTTAACACCTCAAGAAAAAACGAGGTGTATGGTTTTGTGTTTTTTATTATGTTTTTCAAGACTCTAGAGCGACTCTAATAAATAAATATGTCAAGAAATATAATTTCAATGTTCTAAAAATGTTCTATTGTTTTTATTTTTTTTCAGTTTATTATCCGAATCACTTTAGATGAACAGATGATCTTTATTATTATGTATTTCTTAATACGGGGAACCGTTTCTCCTCCAGAATGAAAAAGAAACGGGTATTAAGAATTCTGCATTCAGGATAGTAAGACTGGGGAAGAACAAACAAATTAAGAGTCCGCTTCTAAGAATCATTTTCATCGAAAAGACTCTTAATTACGGCGATTGGTTTATTTCTTTATTACATTAAGCAAGAACCTGTTGTCGCAAAGAATTTTTGAGCGGCCTGTTCTATCGGTTTTCAGCCGCAAAACAGAAAACTATGTTTGTAATTAATTATATTTGAATGGGGAGAGAAAATGGCTGAGCAAGCATTAAATGATTTAGAATCCGTACAAGAACAATGGGATCAAATCTGCAGCCAATTAAAAAATGAAGTCGGTGATGTTGCTTTTGACAGTTGGTTAAAACCGCTTACACCGGGAACATTCAGCGACGGCGTTATGAACGTATGTGTTCCGACCCGTTTTATGCGTAACTGGGTTGTCACTCATTATTCCGATAGAATCCATAAAATTTGGGGGAAAAAGAATCCGGAAATCAAATCCGTTAACTTTATCGTTCAGGCAACACAGGAAGATAATTACAGACCATATCACAGCGGTTGCGGGGATTTAATCAAAAAAATCACAACAAGTCCGAGCCCTGCAACTTTCTATCAAAGCGGTATAAATTCTTTATTGGCAAACAATAATGAGTTTATGGCTAACCAAGATCAATCTTTGTCTGTTCCACTAAATCCTCAATATACTTTTGATAATTTCGTTGTCGGTAAAACAAATGAATTTGCCTATGCGGCTGCCCGTAAAGTTGCCGAATCTCGCAATGTTTCGTTTAATCCTTTATTCTTATATTCCGGCGTCGGTTTAGGTAAAACGCACTTGATGCACGCCATTGCTTGGCACATTAAACAACAGGATCCGAGCCGGAACATTGTTTATTTGTCTGCAGAAAAGTTTATGTATAAATTCGTCAGAGCCTTACGTTATAAGGATACGACGGCTTTCAAAGAGCAATTTCGTTCCGTTGATGTTTTGATGGTTGACGATGTTCAATTTATGGGCGGTAAAGACAATACTCAAGAAGAATTTTTCTATACTTTTAATTCTTTAATCGAAGAAGGGCGGCAGATTATTATTTCTGCGGATAAATCTCCTTCCGACTTGGAGGGTATTGAAGCTCGCTTAAAATCTCGTTTGGCCTGCGGTTTGGTGGCAGATATTCATCCGACAGATTTTGATTTGCGTATTGGAATTTTGGAAAACAAAGCGCGTCAATTAGGTGTTGAATTACCGGAAAAGGTTTCTGAATTTTTAGCACAAAAAATCACTTCTAATATTCGTGAATTGGAAGGTGCTTTGCGTCGCGTTATTGCTCACTCTCAACTTTTATCCGATAAAGAAATCACGCTTGATATGACGCAAGATGTTCTGAAAGATATGCTTCGTTCTTTTGATAAACGAACAACAATTGATGAAATCCAAAAGAAAGTAGCTGAATATTTCAACATTTCCGTTAAAGAAATGCAGTCTTCCCGCCGTGCACGGACAGTTGCCCGTCCTCGTCAAATTGCAATGTATTTAGCAAAACAGCTGACATCTCGTTCTTTGCCGGAAATCGGACGTAAGTTTGACCGTGACCATACAACGGTTATGCATGCTGTTCGTAAAGTTGAAGAATTGATTGTTGAAGATGCTTCTTTGGCAGAGAGTGTTGATGCTTTGCGTCGTGCTTTAGATGCTTAAGCTCTTATATCCTTAGTTGAAAGGCAGGTTTTTCCTGCCTTTTTTTGAAAGAGAAGATGATGGCTATTGAAAAAAGCGTTAAAGTCGGGGTTGGATTATATATTCTTAATTCCAATCATCAGCTTTTACTCGGACTGAGAAAATCAATTCACGGTAACGGCACTTGGTGCCCTCCCGGCGGACATTTGGAATATGGCGAATCGTTTGAGCAGGCTGCCGTTCGTGAAGCAAAAGAAGAAACGGGATTAACCGTTACGGCAAGTGATACTTCTGTTATGGGAGTCACAAATGATTTTTTTAAAGAATCCGGTAAACATTATATCACAATTCATCTGCTTGCCAAAAAATTTGGTGGAACTCCCGCTGTTTGCGAGCAAGATAAATGCGTAAAATGGCAGTGGTTTGATTTGAATAATTTGCCGGATAATTTATTCTTACCTGCCGCTC
The DNA here is from genome assembly GCA_017467515.1 of Alphaproteobacteria bacterium. GTDB lineage: Bacteria > Pseudomonadota > Alphaproteobacteria > RF32 > CAG-239 > Scatocola. The sequence goes on along the minus strand of JAFUSU010000004.1, from coordinate 228 downwards.
AGTTTTTAAACAATCATACTCTTTTCTAAAAAAGGAGACACCCCAAAAATAGCTTGACACAAGGGTTTCCGAGTGATATACTGAAGTTGGTTTTGGCTCAGTATTCTATATAGGAGGTCCTTATGAAGGTACTTTATTCTTTGTGCTGTTTTGTTTGTGCGATGCTGTATAATAATGCGGCACAAGCTTATTTTTCACCATATCATACAGGTACACCACCCATAGAAA
>JAFUSU010000032.1 GCA_017467515.1 Alphaproteobacteria bacterium | reverse complement strand
TAGCTTCTTGTCCGAATGGATGTAATTGTGCTTCAGATACTTGTGGTGGAACAACAAAATATTCTGTTTCTTCAGCTAAAAGTGGATATTATCAAAGTGGTAATAGTTGTCCAATGAACTCTTGTGATGGCTATAACAGCACTTCATCATCGTTTAGTAACTGTACATCAGTCGGTTCTTGCCAAAAAGGTTCAAGTACATTTTATAAATGTAATCAATGTAAATATAACTATTCTGTTAATAATGATGGTCAGTGTCAACAGATTGAATCTTGTCCAAGAGGGTATATTTACTATAGTGATGGTACATGTAGTGACGAATACAATAGTAGCAAAACCGTTATAGGAGTTGTATCTGGTAGTGGTGTTATCGTCAATACTACAAACTCTGAAGAACGTAGTTACGATGCTGCAGTAAGTAGATGTAGCGGGATTACAAGAGGCGGTAAGACAGCTCGTTTACCTACCTATGATGAATTATATGGTATGAATGGAACGGATAGTTGGGGCGTTACATATGTAAATCGTATTAATGAAGGGTTGGAAAAAATACCGGGGGCTGTCAAAATTGACAACGACTACCTTTGGACTTCTACGCCATATGATAGCTATCATATGTGGCAGGTTAATCCTACGAGAGGTGGTATGCAAGGTGTAGAGAAGGATTTCTTCTATGGTAATTGCTCTGATACCCTTTGTGTCTTTGATCACTAGTTATCTGTTTAATCCATTTTCTATTATTTCCAACCGTGTTTTTATAATACGGTTGGAAATTCTTGATGGATATATCTTCTAAATTCTTTTTATCTTTATGCTTGTTATTTTTTTGAAAGTGCGCTAAAAGAAAATAAGCAGGATTAACTAAGGTATCATTCAATGAGTAAAAAACTAGGTATTATTGCCGGCGGCGGAGATATTCCCAAGGCTTTAATTGAACGTTGTAAAGAGCAAAAACGTGATTATTTTGTGGTGGCCATCGAAGGTAATGCCGATAAAAATTTAATTACGGATGATGTGCCGCACATTTGGCTTAGGATCGGACAGGCCGGAACCGGTTTTAAAAAATTGGCTGAAGAAAAAGTTGAAGAAGTGGTTATGATCGGGACAATTCATCGCCCGTCATTTAAGGACTTGGTTCCTGATTTAAGAACAACAGCTTTTTTTGCCAAATTAGGAATTAAATCTATCGGAGATGACGGAATTTTACGTGCCTTGGTTAAAGAACTCGAAGGAGAGGGGCTGATCGTACGCGGTATTCAGGAAGTGATGCCTGAAATTTTAATCAGAGAAGGTGTTTTAGGAAAAATTAAGCCATCGAAACAAGCAATGGCTGATATTGAACGTGCCGTCCAAGTTGCAACGGAATTGGGACGGCTTGATGTCGGTCAAGCGGTTATCGTTCAACAAGGGTTAGTCCTCGGGGTAGAAGGAATTGAAGGAACAGGAGAGCTTATTCGTCGATGCGGAACATATCGTCGTAAAGGGGAGGGCGGTGTATTGGTAAAAATCCGTAAACCGCAACAAGATATGCGCATTGATTTACCGACGATAGGTGACAGAACCGTTGTTGCCGCCAAAGAAGCCGGATTAAGCGGAATTGTTTTACATGCCGGTAACGGTTTGATTGCCAATGAAAAAGAAACTATTAAATTAGCAAATAAGTATGGTTTGTTTGTGATGGGAATTAATCCTGATAAATTTCGGGAGGCTCTGTCATGAAAATTTATCTGATTGCGGGGGAACCGTCCGGTGATTTATTGGGTTCTCGTTTTATGCGGGCGATGAAAGCCAAGCACCCTGATGTTCAGTTTGTCGGTGTTGGCGGAGAGAGTATGGAAAGAGCCGGTTTGCAATCTTTATTTGATATATCCGATTTGGCTGTGATGGGATTGGCAGAGGTTGTTCCGAGTATTCCTAAAATTTTGGGCTTAATTAAGAAAACCGTTGCTGATGTGGAAAAACAAAAACCTGATGTGGTGATGACCATAGACAGCTGGAGTTTTGGTGCCAGAGTTCAAAAACTTATACGCCGCAAAAAACTCGGTATTCCTCAAGTTCACTATGTGGCTCCGCAAGTTTGGGCGTGGAAGAAAAAACGTGCTAAAACAATGTATAAGTATGTTGATTTGCTCTTAACACTTTTGCCTCAGGAGCCGAAATATTTTACCCCCTATAAATTAGAGGCGGTGTGTGTCGGACATCCGGTTATTGAAAGCCGTGTTATTCACGGCGATGCTTTGTCTTTTCGAAAAAAATATAACATTGCGGATTATAGAACAATTGTTTCTGTTTTGCCCGGTTCTCGTCATAATGAGGTTGCTTTACTGCTTCCTGTGTTTATTGAAAGTATGCGGCAATTATCGGCTAAAAATCCTGATTTGCATTTTGTTATTCCAACTGTTAAAACGGTGGCTGAGCGTGTTAAAAATATGTGTGCCGATATAGATTTGCCGATAACAATCGTTGAAACGGAAGAAGACAGGTATAACGCTTTTAAGGCCTCCTCCGCAGCAATTGCGGCATCCGGTACGGTTGCTTTGGAATTAGCTATTGTTGATGTTCCCCATATTATAGGGTATAAAGTTTCTCCGCTCACCGGATGGCTGGCTAAAAAATTTTTACATATTCAATTTGTTAATTTATCAAATATTATTTTAGGGCGGGAGATTATTCCCGAATTACTTCAAGAACGTTGCTGTGTGTCAAATATTTGTTTGTATACACAAGGATTACTCAAACATGATGATTGGTATGATAAGCAAATGGACGGATTTAAAAAAGTTCGTTCTTTATTGGGAATGGGCGAACAAACTCCGAGTGAACGTGCCTGCGACATTGTCTGCAGACTGATTGAAAAAAATAGGAAATAAAGAGTTTCCTGTCTACTTCTTTTTTAAGTCCTCAAGGGCTTTTTGAGCCCAAGGGTGAATGCAGGTTGTTGTTTGATTGTTATTGATTTCATTAAACAGGCAACTCAAGACAGAAGCGTTTAAATCTTTTTCAGCCAAAGGTTTTTGTTTTGTATTTAAAGAAAATTTTATTGATTTTCCGGTATATTGTTTTGATGCTAAAAAGATAATTTTATCTAATAAAGTGGCTGACGGACGTAAAGTCGTATGGCAAGAAATAGCGTTTAACACTTCCTTATCGCTGATATTAAATTCTTCAACCGCTAAAATGCGAGATATTTTTTGATGCAGAAGATGCGGATTTTTTCTTTCTTCAGGCAAAATTTCGGCACCGTACTCTTCCGCTAATGTCAGGTAATCTGTTTCCGGAATCAGGCGGCTGATATTGTGGAGCAGGGCTGCTTCAGAAACTTGCTTTTTATCCAATCCGTACTGAGCCGCTAATTCAAGCGCTTGTGAACGCACTAACATAGCCCGTGCATATTCTTGCTGCATATCAGCTTGTTTAAATTTTGCTTTAACCTGTTCTTCGAGAACAGATGAATTACGATAAGAAATAGTCATGTTGTCTATTCCTCCATAAAATTAACTCTATTACTATATATAATTGATTTTTATAAAAAAATCCAGTCTTTTCTTTTGAAGTATTCATAATGGTGTGTGTAAGGAAAAGTTGATTATTGATTTTAAGGACTGAATTGGTATTATACGCTATTATGTTTTGACAATAAAGGAATGAGTACGATGAAAGGTATTATTTTAGCAGGGGGAAGCGGTTCTCGCCTTTATCCTTTGACAAATACAACAAGTAAGCAGCTCTTACCGGTTTATGATAAGCCGATGATTTACTATCCGTTGGCAACATTAATGCTGTTTGGTATTAAAGATATTTTGATTATCTCAACTCCTCAAGATACACCAAATATTGAAAAGTTGTTCGGGGACGGATCTCATTTAGGATTGACTATTCAGTATAAAATACAGCCGGAACCTAAGGGTATTGCACAGGCATTTACATTAGGTGCCGATTTTATCGGTCAGGATGATGTTTGCTTGATTTTGGGTGATAATATCTTTTATATGGGGGATCAACTTCACTATTTCAGAGAGGAAGTTGCTAAAAATACAGGCGGTACGGTGTTCGGTTACCATGTTTCTGATCCGGAACGTTTCGGTGTTGTTGAATTTGATAAAAATCATAAAGCTGTTTCTATTGAAGAAAAGCCCAAGCAACCGAAATCAAATTACGCGGTTGTCGGATTGTATTTTTATAAATCTGATGTTGTTGAAAAGGCTCGGAATTTAAAGCCTTCTGCTCGCGGAGAACTCGAAATTACAGATTTGAATCAGCAATATTTGAAGGAAGGTCGTTTAAATGTTGTGACAATGCGTCGCGGAAATGCATGGCTTGATGCCGGAACGCCGCAATCATTGCTTGATGCTTCTAATTTTATAGGTATTATTGAAAAAAGACAGGATTTGAAAATTGCTTGTATTGAAGAAATTGCTTATCGTCGCGGTTTTATCGATGATGAACAAATGCTGAAATTAATCAATTCATTGAAAGACGGTGTTGCCTATAAAGAATATTTGAAACGTGTATTTGAGGATTATCATGAAGATTTCTAAAACTGCCATTGACGGAGTTGTCATTATTGAACCGCAAGTGTTTGAAGATGAACGCGGTTATTTTTTCGAAAGCTATAATCAGGCTAAAATGGAAGAAGCCGGTCTGCATTACAATTTTATTCAGGATAATCAATCTAAATCGCGTTATGGAACGGTTCGCGGTATCCATTTCCAAAAGGGCGAATTTTCTCAGGCAAAATTGGTTCGCGTGCTTGAAGGTACCGTGCTGGATGTGGCCGTTGATTTACGTCGAAATTCTCCGACATTCGGTAAATATGTTGCGGTTGAACTTTCGGCAGAAAATAAAAAGCAATTACTGATTCCGAGAGGTTTCGGACACGGTTTTTCCGTTTTGACGCCGACAGCTGTTTTCGCTTATAAATGTGATAATGTCTATAATAAAGCCAGTGAAGGCGGTATTCGTTTTAATGATCCGGATATTCACGTTGATTGGAAAATTAATCAGGAGGAAGCTGTTTTATCCGAAAAAGATAAAAATGCGCCGTTTTTAAAGGAGGTCGAATGTTTTTAGTTGTTGGGGCTAACGGGCAATTGGGCAATGAGTTGAGATTGTTGCTCAAAGACAAAGCAACTTATGTTGATCGTGATGAATTAGATATTACAGATAAAAATGCGGTTGAGAAGTTTTTTGCTGAAAATTCATTTGAGGCAATTATAAATTGTGCAGCCTATACGGCTGTTGATAAAGCTGAAAATGATGAAAAATTGGCAGAACTGATTAATGTTGAAGGCCCAAGAAATTTGGCTGCCAGCGGGTTGCCGTTAATTCACATCTCAACAGATTATGTGTTTGACGGTACAAGCAGTGTACCTTATGTGGAGGAGGATAAACCGAATCCGCAAACTGTTTATGGACGGACAAAGTTGGCCGGAGAAAAAGCTGTTTTAGAAACGGCAAAAACGGCGATTATTATTCGTACGGCTTGGTTGTACTCCACTTTCGGAAATAATTTTGTTAAAACAATGCGCCGTTTGGGGGCAGAGCGCAGTTCGTTAAATGTTGTGTTTGATCAAGTCGGAACTCCGACTTATGCGGCAGATTTGGCCAACGCTATTGTTGATATACTGCCCAAAATCAAAAGCGGAATGAAAGAAATCTATCATTATTCAAATGAGGGTGTTTGTTCGTGGTATGATTTTGCTTTAGCCGTGATGACTCAGTCTGATTTAAATTGTGAGGTTTTGCCGATTGAAAGCAAGGAATATCCGACACCAGCTAAACGTCCGAATTATTCGGTTCTGAATAAAGGGAAGATTAAGCGAGATTTTGGCATAAAAATTAATAACTGGGCTGTCAGTCTGGCAGAATGTATTGAAAAAATGTCTGCTTTCGAGAAATAATAAGTTTCTTGCTTTCTAAGGTCGTTTTCAGTATGGTATTGAAATTTTTAAAAGAAATATATTACTTGGTTCCATCATTAATATTGTTGGTATTTATTTATATTCCTTTCGGAGCAAACTTATTTTTTAGCAATACGGAAATTATTGATAATAGAGATTTAAAGACAAAACCTGTCAAATTATCATCGTCTTATGCTCAACAATTTACGGATTATTATAATGATACTTTTGCCGGCCGTAAAAAGTTAGTTGTAAAATATCTTAAATTAAAACAAGCTTTAAAAATAGATACAGGTCAGTATTTTTATGGTTTAAATGATTGGATGTTTTATGACGCAGCTAAGATAAATAACGGTAATTCATTACTCGGCTATTTTGGAAAATTCCGTTTTAGTCAGAAAGACTTGTCCTTATTGGCCGATACCTTACAAAAAGAAAAAAATTTTTATGAACAATATGGGGCAAAATTTGCTTTAATGGTCGCCTCTGATAAAGAAAATGTTTATTCGGAATTTATGCCTAAATCTTTGCAAAAGGCTCGTGTCAGCGATATTGCTTTAAGTGATGATGCTTTTATGTATTTGAAAAGACATACAGATCTTCACCTTATTCCGACAAAGCAGAATTTGTTGGCGGCTAAAAGCAGTGTTCCTTATGCTCTCTATTATAAAAAAGATACCCATTGGAATGCTATCGGGAGTTATGTAGGCTTTAAAGCCTTAATGAATGAAATTAATCCGGATTTTAACGTTCCGGATGTAACTGCAGATATGATAGAAATGGCAGGATTGGTCAATCAGGATATGCACCCGATTGATAAAGATATGAGCTATCGTATCAATTATTTATCAACAATGTCTTTTAGCCGAAATGAGGTTATTCCGCAAATGGTTGAAATTTGTGAGAATGTCGATGCTCCTCTCCAACAAACAGTAATGATTGTCGGTGATTCCTTTGCCGTGGCCTTGATTCCTTATTTGGCTAAAACATATAACCGTGTTGTGGTTGCCCCGGCAGGGGTGAAAAATCGCAATTTTTATGAAAATTTGATGATTCGATATCATCCGAACTGGGTTGTTCATGAGTTGGCTGAGCGATATTTTATTCGCTTGCCGTATGGTGGAAAAATTTTTAATCAATAAAACAGGATATTCAGATGGTTTTTAGTTCTTTGGTTTTTTTATGGCTTTTTTTACCGATTGTTTTAGGTCTTTATTTTTTAGCACAGGAAAAATATAGAAACTTACTGCTTCTTCTTGCCAGCTTGTTCTTTTATGCTTGGGGAGAACCTGTTTATATTGCCGTTATGGTTTTTTCCATTATTCTTAATTATTGTTGCGGATTAAAAATAAAATCGGAAGACGGAAAAACACATCAATCAGCTTTAATTATCGGTATAGTCCTTAATCTTGGTTTATTAGGCTTTTTTAAATATGCGGGTTTTATTCTTGATAATATAAATTATTTGACAGGTTTGAATATCAGCTATCATCAATTACCGTTACCGATCGGAATTTCTTTTTATACATTTCAATCTTTATCTTACTTGATTGATATTTACAGAGGGGTTTGCGAACCTCAAAAAAATATTGTTAAAATGGGACTGTTTATTTCTTTCTTTCCGCAATTGATTGCCGGTCCTATCTTAAAGTATTATAATTTGGCAGAGCAAATTGATCATCGTGTTGTCAGTTTAGCTAAATTTAATGAAGGGGCTGTTCGTTTTATTATCGGGTTGGGTAAAAAGGTCATTATAGCAAATATTATGGCAAAAACGGCAGATGAAGTTTTTGCTCTTAATATAACAGATATGTCGACATTAGAAGCGTGGATCGGAATTACAGCCTATACTTTTCAAATTTATTTTGATTTTTCCGGTTACTCAGATATGGCAATCGGTTTGGGTAAAATGTTTGGCTTTCAAATTAATGAAAACTTTAATTATCCCTATATTGCCAGTTCTATCAAAGATTTTTGGCGGCGTTGGCATATTTCTTTGTCAACGTGGTTCAAAGAATATCTCTATATCCCTTTAGGCGGAAACAGAGAAGGTAAATATAAAACATATCGCAATTTACTTATTGTGTTTTTTATGACGGGCTTATGGCACGGTGCCAGTTGGAATTTTGTTGTTTGGGGAATGTGGCATGGTTTATTTATTGTTTTGGAAAAAATCATACCGATTGAAAAATTTCTCCGTTGGCGGCCGATACAAATGGTTTATACGTTGTTAATTGTTATTTGCGGTTGGGTTTTCTTCAGAGCTGAAACTTTATCTTATGCGGTTGACTTCTTGCATCGAATGTTTGTTCCTTATAAGATTGATGAAGTAACGGTTTTATGGAACAGAGAATTCCAGATTGTTTTGATTGCCGCACTGTTGTGTTGCGGTATTGTCAGCGGTTTATTTAAGATTATTCCGCTTAGGGAAAGTCTTAAACAAAAGATTATTCAACTGGGAACTCCTTTGGTTTGTATTTTTTCTGCTTATTTGAGTTTGTTGATGTTGGCTAATAATACATATAATCCGTTTATTTATTTCAGGTTTTAAAAATGAAAAGAATATGGTATTTTATTCAAAAGTTATATTTTATAATACCGGCTATTCTTTTTATAATGTTAACAGCTGGCGGGTTTATTGCAAATTGCTTTTATAGTAATACTTTTCTATTGGATAATCGTCCGTTAATACAAAAGCCGGATAAAATGACACTTCATTTTGCACAAGATTATGAGCGTTATTACAACGATACTTTTGCCGGTCGTAAAAAACTGGTCAAACGCTATGCTAAATTAAAGTATAAATTGGGACTGGATAACGGTTATATGATTTATGGTCAAAACGGATGGGCTTTTTATGATTCTTCCAAAATTCCAGATGGATATACATTAATTGACTATTACGGGGAGGTCGTTTATACGCCTCAAGAATTACAACAAATTGCCGAAGGTATGGTTGCGGCAAAAGAGTTTTATGCCAAAAGAGGAATCGATTATATTGTTGTAATGGTTCCGAATAAAGAAAGTATGTATTCGGAATTTATGCCTCCTCGAATGCAAGAGGCTCGAGTTTCCGAACGATCCCGCGCGGATAGAGCAATCGAATATGTTCAGCAAAATACGGATGTTATGGTCATTAATTGGCGGGGTGTGCTTACTCAAGCTAAAAAAGAAACAAATATTCCTTTATATTTTAAGAAAGATTCTCATTGGAACAATTTGGGTGTTTACATTGCCTATGAAGAGTTGGCTCGTGTTTTGCAGACCAAAGGATATGACTTAGATGTTCCGGTATTCGAGCGTTCCTTTATCAAAGGTGTTGTTCCTGTTCATTCTGATTTGTCGGCCGGTGATGATCAGGATTTAGAGTATATTATTTCTTATAAGCAGGAACAAAAACCTCTGAATATTGAAAATAAGGATAATGGTTTTTTCCAAATTTGGGAGAATCCGACCGCTCCAATTCAAAAAAGAATTTTGTTGATTAGAGATTCTATGGGGCTTGGTTTGATGCAATTAATGAAAAAAGATTTCAGTTATGGGGTTTATGCTCATAATAAATGGAATACCCGTAAAGGTTTGAAACAATTAATCGACGAATATAAGCCGGATTTAGTTATTGACGAACTTAGCGAGCGGTATTTCGGTCGCTTTTTACGCTATAAGGAATTGTATGCAGAATAAGAGAAACCCTGTATTCCTATTCTTTTCTTGTTTTGAACAGCGAAATACCTATACCTGCCAAAATCAAACAGAAAGTCACTACTAAAGAAATAACCGGAGAAATCTCAAATCCGAAAATGTGCGGAATGAAAATTTTACTGCCGATAAAAATTAAAATAACCGATAATGCATATTTTAAATAAGCAAAACGGCTGACCATTTCTGCCAGTAAGAAATATAAGGCTCTTAAGCCTAAAATGGCAAAAATATTGCTGGTATAAACGATAAAAACATCTGTCGTAATTAAGAAAATTGCCGGAATACTGTCTAAGGCAAAAATAACATCCATCAGCTCAATGACAATTAAAGCAAAGAAAAGCGGTGTTATATAGTGTTTTCCGTTATGTTTAACAAAGAAATGTTCCCCTTCGATTTTCGGCGTGACGTGAAAATGTTTACTGATGAATTTAAAGAGTTTGCTGTTTTCAAAATCATTATCTTTATCTTTTTCCAAAACCATATGGATTCCGGTATAAATAAGAAAGGCGGAGAATAGGTATAATACCCAATGAAAATTGGAAACGAGAGCTTCTCCGGCTAAAATAGCGCATAATCTTAAAACAAGAGCGCCTAAAATTCCCCAAAACAAAACACGATGTTGGTAAATACGGGGAACACCAAGGCTGCTGAAAACAACTGAAATAACAAAAATATTATCTAAAGAAAGCGTTTCTTCAACCATATAACCGGTGAAAAATAATATTCCGTCATTAATGCCTCTTTCATAAATAACAAAAAGTCCGAAAAGAATTGCCAACGAAATATAAAAAATGCATTGTAAAATTGTACTTTTTAATTTTGGTTCTTCGCTGTGACGGTGAAAAACAAATAAGTCCAAATACAGTACAGTAAGAACAATAACGGCGAAACCAGTCCACATCCACGATGTTGGCAGGGCAATGTGATGAGATAATAAATTTGTTATATTTTCCATGGCTTTTTTCTTTAAATTTCAACGTGAATAACAACGCGACGATTGCGAATTCTATTTTCGGGAATCGGTTCTCCAAAATGGTTTAAATTAGGATATTTGGGAGAAATACCGGCCATACCGACTGCTTGAAACCGAGAAGGAACCAATTCTTTTGTAATAAAGTAGCGGACAATGGCTCCGGCTCGTGCTGAAGATAATTCCCAGTTTGATGGAAATTCGGCAGAACGAAAAGGAACATCATCTGTATGACCTTCAACGACAATCTGAAATCGTTTATATTTATTTTCTGATAATAATTGTGCGATTTTATCGAGTGTCGGTTTAGCTTCTTCTTTAATTTTAATGGAATTTCCATCAAAGAGAATTAAGCTGTTGATATCGAGAACAGCGCCTTTACCGTCAGCTCCGATCCCGACATCTTCACCCATATCCAAACTGGCGGCATCTTCCATAAAATTAAGCACCGTTCCGTTTTGTTGGTCAGCCGGAATCGCATTAAATGCGGCAGCTAAAGAATATTCCATTTGTGCAGCTTTATTTTTATCCATATTAGATGATGAAAACAGCACAATAAATAAGGCCAGCAATAAGCATAGCAAATCGGAGTAAGGAACAAGCCACGTTTCATCAGGGTGATCTTCGTGGGGGAATTCCGGTTCTTTTTTTCTAGCCATAATTTACTCCTTAACTTTGCGCTGAGATTGAGGTATAAATGCTTGTAATTTTGCTTCAATGGCCATGGAAGAAGCGCCGGCCTGTAATGCTAAAGCGCCTTCTAACATCATTTTTTTAAGCGTAGCTTCTTCTTCAGATAATTGTTTTAATTTTGTAGCAAACGGGTGGCAGATAACATAACCGGTGAAAATACCAAGCATTGTCGCAATAAACGCAGCAGCAATAGAGTGACCTAATTTTTCAATATCCGTTAAGTTACCCAATGCGGCAATCAAACCGATAACGGCACCTAACACACCAAGTGTCGGAGCATACATACCGCCTTGTGAAAAGATAAGAGCTCGGGCTTGATGGCGTTTTTCCATATTTTTAATATCAGTTTCAACAACTTCAGCAATGAAGTCAGCATTAAAACCATCAGCAACCATTGTTAAAGTTGTTCGTAAAAACGGATCGGAAATCTCATTGGCTTTTTTCTCAATGGCCATATTTCCGTCACGCTTTGCTAATTTTGCAAGTTCAACAAACAAATCAACAACTTCTTGTTTATCCATTAATTGTTGTCCGCCAAAAACTTTTTTAATAAGTTTTGGGAAAGATTTTAAGGTTTCTGTCGGAATAGCATTAGAAACGGCAGCCGATGTACCGGCAATAATAATCAAAAAGGCAGCAGGGTTAATTAAGGCGTGCGGGTCAGCACCTTTTAAATACATACCGACACCAATTGATAAAACACCGCCAACCATACCAATTACTGTACTCTTTTCCATAGTCTTTATATCCTTTAATAAGTTCTTTTTTTATTAAATTACCTTAAATGTTTTAAATTTAGATTAATTATGTCCTATCAAAATAGCTATATTTGTGATAAACAGTTTAACAGAAATAGCCAATAAAATAATGCCGAATATTTTCTGTAACACATAAATTGTACCGGCTCCCAGAAATTTGCTTATTTTATCGGTTAGCCTTAAAACAATGTAGACAATAATAACGTTACAAAGAATAGCCAGCATAACATTGAAAAAAGCGTATTGAGAACGAATGGATAATAGTGTTGTTAAGGCACCGGCACCGGCAATTAAAGGAAAAGCAACAGGAACAATGGTTGCATCATTCGGGGTGTTGGGTGCTGTTTTAAAAATTTCGATATCCAGAATCATTTCTGATGCCATAACAAAGATAATGAGCGAGCCTGCAATCGCGAATGAGGATATATCAATCCCGAATAAGTCCAGCAATGCTTCTCCTAAATATAGAAAGCCCAAAAAAATAAATAAAGAAGCGAGGGCTCCTTTTTCCGGATTGATGGTTTTACCGCAACTGCGAAGACGTACAAAGATTGGGATAGAACCGACAACGTCCATAATTGCAAATAGAACAACAAAAGCACTGATAAATTCTTGTAAATTAAATTTTTCGAACATTATTTTCTCCTTTTGTTGTTGGAATAGCACATTAAAATTAGCTGTCAAGATGAATAAAAAAACGTGGAAAACTTGTGTTTTAATTTTTTATTTCTTATATTTAAAGAAAAGGAGTGAAATATGTATTACAAAAGTACAGGTTTGTTATCTTTAATAGGGGCAATATTAATCAGTTTTATCATATTTTATGGATTTATACTTTTTTTGCCGGTTATTTTAATTCTGATGGGCGGATATTTTATATATGTATATTATAAAGCTTGGAGGCTAAAGTCTTATTTACAAAAGCAATCGTACAAGTTTGATTTTGAAGATGATGCAAGACAAGCGGATAATATTATTGATGCAGAATTTGAAATTTTAGATGAAAAAATACGCAAATAATATTTTTCTTATTGACAAGAAGTTTATTTTTGATTATTAAATAGCTGTTTTATTGATGGCGGGGTAGCTCAGTTGGTTAGAGCGGTGGAATCATAATCCATGTGTCGAGGGTTCGAATCCCCCCCTCGCTACCATAACAAAAAGCCTCACTCTTTTGAGTGGGGCTTTTTGTTATGGTATAGTTAAGGAGAGGAATTAGAAGCCTCGGGAAAGAGGGTTCGACAAGGAGGAGCAGGCGAGACGGAAGTATCGCCGCATTTGCGACGACGAAGCGGCGTAGTGAAACGAAGCCAATCTCCCCGAGCGATAGATATATTTCCTCACTCTTTTGAGTGGGGCTTTTTGTTATGGTACAGTCGAGGAGAGGAATTGAAAAAAAATAAGCCTCATTTTTCAAAATGAGGCTTTGGTATTTATATTTTCATCTTTATTCCTAAAATTCGTAAGGTTTTATGTTTTCCGGATTTATCCGGAGAAATTGAAAAAATTTTTTTGTACCAATTGGTTTTCTTTTTTCCTGCTAATTGTTCTTCTAATTCGGCTACTCTGTTTTTCAAATCAAGATAAAATTTATGTTTGTTTTCAAAATAAGCCCGATTTTTCTTGAATAATTCTTCAGCTTCTTTGGTTTGAGCAAATTTACCGCTGGTTTGTGAATGATTATGGAAGATAAAAATGTTATTTGCAAAAGCCGGTTTATATCCGTTATAAAGTACTCTGAGGGTATAATCGGCATCTTCATACCAAGCTCGTCCGAAATTTTCATCTAAAAAGCCTACTTTTTCAAAAACCTCTCGCCGCATAGCCCAACAAAAAAAGATAATCACGTCATTGTAAGTGATGTCATTTTTTGAGGAGAGTTTTACTTTTTGTAAGTAATTTTCAGGTGTTAAGTCTTGATAATTTTTGATTCGTTGTTCGGGAATAATACAATGGTTTGTCATCGTTGATAAAATTCCGATTTCCTGATGTGTTTTTAAAATTTCAATCATCCTTTCTAACCAATTGGGCATAAACAATGTATCATTATTAAGCATAAACAGGTACTGTCCTTCGGCAATTTTCATACCTTGATTGTTTCCTTTGGCGTAACCGCCGTTTTCAGAATTATGGATGATTTTGATATTGTTATATTGTTGTTTTATGTTCTCAAGATATTCGTAAGTTCCATCATCGGAAGCATTGTTAATGACGATTAATTCAAACAAATCAGAATTTGTATATTTATAAAGGCTTTCAATAAAAGGCTTAGTTGCTGTTTCCAATTGGTTATAGCATAATGTAATAATTGATGCTTGTATAGACATTAGATTTATGCTCCTTAAATTGATTATTGGTATGACGATACATTTTATTCCCCGACTGCGCAATATTTATTTGACTGTTGTGTATTTCTGAGTAATGTAAAGAAAGATTTTGTTAGAGGAATGTATCTATGTATTACAGTCTTTTTGAAATTTTTGCAGTGGGAATAGGTCCGTCAAGCTCGCATACCGTCGGCCCGATGAAGGCCGCTAAACGATTTGTTGATAATTTGACTGATCAAGGAAAATTAGAATGTACGGTAAATATACGGGTTTATCTTTACGGGTCATTAGCCTTAACCGGTGTCGGACATGGAACTTTAGATGCGATTATCTATGGTTTGCAAGGTTTAACAGCTGAAGAAGTTGATCCTCAAATCGATTATATTCAGAATTTGAAAAATAGCGGTAAATTACTTTTGGGAAAAAGTAAAGAAATTGTTTTTTCTTATGATAACGATTTTATTTTGGAAAAGAAAATATTTTTACCCGAACATTCAAACGGAATGAAGTTTATTGCTTCAGATGCCGCAGAGAATGTTATTCTCGACGAAACATATTTTTCCGTTGGCGGTGGAACAATAGCCAGACAAGATGAAATTTCAAAACGGGTTGATCGTGAAGAATACAAAATTCCTTACCAATTTGAAAGTTGTCAGGAATTAATGAAGTTATGTGATAATAATAAGTTATCTATTGCAGAACTTGTCATACAGAATGAAAAAGCTATTTATCATTGTTCTCCAACGCGCAATATTCTCAAATTGGATAAAATTATGCAGGATAATATTGATATAGGTATGCAAAAAGACGGATATTTACGCGGTGGTTTACGTGTAAAACGTCACGCTAAGGAATTATATGAAAGACTTCGTGCGCATTTTGATGCTAATTCTACAGATTCTTTAACGGTTTTGGATTGGATTAACATTTGGGCCTTATCCGTGGCTGAAGAAAATGCAGCCGGCGGTAAAATGGTAACGGCTCCGACAATGGGATCAGCCGGTATTATTCCCGCTGTTATGCGTTATATGAAAAGATATGGTAAATTCGCAACCGTCAAAGATATGGAAAAGGCATCAATTACCTTTCTGGCAACAGCCTCGGCAATTTGCAGTCTGTACCGAACCAATGCATCTATTTCCGGTGCAGAGGTCGGATGTCAGGGAGAAATCGGGGTGGCGTGCTCAATGGCTGCTGCGGGGTTAACTGCCGCAATGGGGGGTAATAATAAACAAATTGAAAATGCTGCAGAAATTGCAATGGAACATAATTTAGGGTTAACTTGCGATCCGATTAACGGTTTGGTTCAAGTGCCTTGTATTGAACGTAATGCGATGGGGGCGATAAAAGCCGTTAATGCTTCTCGTTTGGCTTTGCAGGGAAGCGGTAAGCATATTGTGAGCTTAGATAGTATTATCAAAACAATGTACGAAACCGGATTGAGCTTGAATAGTGAGTATAAAGAAACCTCTCTGGCCGGCATTGCAAAGAATGCGCTCAGTTGCTAGTTTTTATATTTCAATACGATAATTTAACACATTAAGGCTTTTATTTAATTTTTCACAGAAAGACCATCGGTATTAATTTGTGAGATAATCGTGTCTATTTTTTGCTTATCATAGTTGAGCGGAATATTGTTGGTCATTCCGTTTTTAACTTTATCGGTAAGTATCTTTTTATTAATTTCACCAGAATCATCTTTTAATGTCAGAGCGTGATTCCACTGAAAACGGGCTTCGTTTTTACGTCCGCTTTGCCAGTAGGCATCACCGAGATGGTCATTAATAACGGCATTAGACGGTTCTGAATCTGTGGCTTTTTCAAGAAACGTGACGGCATAGTCATACATTCCCAGACGATAAAAAGCCCAGCCTAAACTGTCAATAATACTGCTGTTATAAGGTGCTTGATTGTAAGCGGACACGATGTATTCAAAAGCTTTTTCTTGGTGTTTATTTTGTTGCAACCAACTATAACCGAGATAATTTAAAACCAACAGATTATTTGGATTTAATTCAAGGGCTTTATTTAACATTTCTTCGGCTTTATTCCAGTTACCCAACCGTTCGTAAGTAATCCCCAGTGCATAGTATACTTGCCACATTCCGCCGGCAATCCCTTTATATTGATCTATCACCTGATTATAGTACTTGAGAGCTTCTTTATATTTTTCTTGAATTCTCAAAGTGTCCCCTAAATCAAGGAGGGATTGATAATCATTCGGATAATCTAAAATCAGACTTTTTAATAATAATTCTGATCCTTTGTAATCATCAAGATTCCGCAAATCTTCAGCTTTTTTGTACTGCGCGATATAATAAGCGGTGGATGTGGATTTAATTTCATCATAGATGGAAATGGCATCTTTGTACATTTCTCTCATTTCTAATATATTAGCCAGTAAAATGCGTGCTAAATCGTTATGAGGATTTTCATAAATGGCCATTCTGACAAAAATATGAGCTAAATCCAGAACCTCTGTATTATGTTTTACAATGGCAGATATATTGAAGAAAGCTTCGGATAATCCGGCTTGAGGAGATGAAATCAGCGCTTCCGTTGAAGCCGGATTTGCATTTTTAATTTGTTTATCAAGATTTTGTAAAATAACAACAGGCGGAACCGTTTTGGCAAATTTTCCTGAAATTGCCGATGCTTTTTCTTTTTCGCCGTTTCTTATATAAAAATTACATATAACTTCGAGTGTTCTGACGGATAAATCCAAATTTTTATCCGTTACTATTTTCTCATAATGTTTGCGGGCAATTTCAGGCTTGTCAAAGTAATCATTAATCATTCCGGTATGAAAATGATATAGTGTTTCCATTCCCGGTTCATTTTGAATTTTACTCAGGGCGGCTACGGCTTTGTCATATTGATTTAAGCCGGCATAAGACCATGCGTTAATAAAAGGGGATATTAATTTTTTATAAAGAGGAGAGGTCGATTTTGAGATTTCTTTTAAGCTGCTTTTGTAATCATTTTGTTTAAAACTGTCCGCAGCAAGAATAACGGTAATGAATTCGTTTTTTTCTCCGTTATTTTGCGCTATTTTAGCAAATTTAGCAGCTTCGCTTATTCGACCTTGAGAAGCAAGCATCAGGTATGTTTTATTCAGAAGAGCAGGGTTGGAGTGATCTTTTTGAGCCGTTTTCATATAGTATTCGGCGGCGGCATCAAAATCTTGGCGATAATGAGCAATTCGTCCGGCAAGGTATGATCCGTAGCTGTTTGCCGGAATGTTTGAAGCTTGCATAGATGTTTGAGCTTCTTGTCTGTACAGATTGGAACAAGAATTAAAAGCGAGAAAACTGATAGTTACAGCCAATATGTATCCGAATTTTTTCATTGTAATAAGGTTATCCTACTCTAACGTAAACAGGCGCATTATAAGCCTAAGCATTTAATCCTACAATATTATTTTAACAAAAATTTTTTTATGTGCATATTTTACATTCAATGTGTAAATAATTAATTATTAAATGACAAAAGAAAAGAAATATTGTAGAAATATATCGTTATGGAAGAACAATTGAACGTTAAAGAACTTTTGGAATGGTATATAACCGCGGGTGTCGATGCTATCTGCGGTGATCAGCCGTGGGAAAAAAATATTGTCGCAAAAGTTGATACTTCTGTTCAAAAGGTAGAAAATAAAGTGTCTGAGGATATCCGTCCGGCAACAACGGAATTAGCTCAGGCAACCGTCATTGCCTGTCAGAATGCAAGACAACAATGCTCTAAAGCAGAAACTTTAGAAGAACTCAAAACGTTGGTGGAAAATTTTGAAGGTTGCTCTTTGCGTCTGACCGCCAATAAAACCGTCTTCGGATACGGATCAGCCCATGCCGACCTCCTTTTAATAGGAGAAGCTCCCGGTGCAGATGAAGATCGCAGCGGTATTCCTTTTGTCGGCAGGAGCGGACATTTGCTTGATAAAATGTTGCAAGCTATTCAAATTAAAAGAGAAGATTGTTTTGTGACAAATGTTTTACCGTGGCGGCCTCCCGGGAACAGAACGCCGACCGAAGGGGAAACGGCTGTGTGCCTTCCTTTTTTGAAAAGACAAATAGATTTGGTTAAGCCCAAAGTTATTTTGATTTTAGGTGGAAGTGCCGCTAATGCGTTGTTAGATAATGGGGAATCTATTTCTAAGCTGCGTGGCAAGTGGTTGGAATATAAAATCAGTGACGGTACTAAAATTCCCGTTTTGGCGAGTTTTCATCCTGCTTATTTGTTGAGAAACAGCGGGCAAAAAGCAAAAGCATGGAGTGATTTATTGCGTGTTAAGCAAAAATTGTGTGAAAATTAAGTATTATTATCTTTTTATTCACTAATTTTTTGTTATGATATCTTAAAATAAATTAATAAGAGGAATCTGACAATGAAAAGTTATAAACAATTATTGATGAGTGTCGCCTGTAGTGCTCTTTTTATGGGAAATATGAACGTTATGGCGGCAGATGCTGAAATACCTGCTGATGAATTTTCCAGTAAAATTGCCAGTGGTGAAAATGTTGTTCTTTTCAAAATTCACGATGTTAAGCCGATTAAGAATCCTGATGGAATCGTTAAAGATTGTGAATTTAATTTAACTTTATATAACCGTTCTCCCAAACGTGTTGATAAAGCAACAATCAGATTATCTTGGATTGATGAGAGTATTTCACAAGTTATTGATGAAGAAGATAAAAAAGATATTGATGAAATTGTTAATGAAAAAGAGAAGGGTGAAGAGTTTTTAAATGAAAACCAGCCGCAAGCTCGTCCGATTAAAACGGAAGATGTTGCTTCTAAAACTTTGGTAACAACAGTTGTTTTGCCCCAGATTAAACCGTTTCGTCAGGTTTCTTTGAAGTCAAAAATTAAATCAGACAGATGCTTTTTGATGATTGAAAATGCTGATTTTTCGTTCCCTGATTGTCAGATAACGGAGCCGGAAAGTTCTTCTTCTCAAGGCGCAAGTTTACGTGTCGGTTCTCTTGATGGTGTCGGCGGCGCAAATGAATGCCAGAGTTTATTCCGATTCGTATCGCCTAAAGATCCGGAGTACTACCGTGAATTTCAAAAAGTTTCTTTTAATGAAGAAGCTGAGAAGCGTCAAGAATCTCGTAAAAAAGATAATAAAGAAATGAAAGATGCTTATGATAAAATGATTGCATCTATAAAGGAAGTTTCGGAAACATTAAGCAGTATTAAATAGGAGAAGAAATGGAAAAGGTTAAATTAAACCGGATATTGGCGCTCTTTGTCGTAAATTTAGGCATTGCCTTTTCCGTTTCGGCTCAAGTTTTTGCTCCGGAAAACTCTGAGCAATCAGCACCATCATCGGTGCAAACAAAAGCTTTACCCGTGAAAAATGAAACAGACGGTTGGCGCAAGTTTTACGGGAATGCCTCCGCGCAAAATTCTCAATCAGTTCCGGTAAAGTCAGAAGCAAGGCAATCGGCTCCGAGTCAAAAATTTCAATCAACACAAGCCCAGCAGATGAAAGTCCCCGCTAAACAGCTTGTGACAGATCCTCAAAATTACATTTATAGAAATGTTCCTCAAATTGACAGACCGACTTTAGACGGTGTTAAACGCGGGCGTACTTCTGTTGCTCCGGTTGTTCCTAACAGCAAAGTTAAGGCGGAGGGATATATTTATCTTTATTATACGGATTTTTCTTTGCGTCGAATGATGAGCGGGTCAATGTCTTGTGATGTAAAATTACAAATAGTTACAACTTTGGACAGACGTTTGAACTCATTGGCTGTTCGTCTTGTTTGGCCGCATATGCAAACGCCTGTTACATTTATTGATGTTAATCCTAATCAAAAATACCAAATGCCTTATACATTGTTGGGGGATGGTTGTTATTCAATGGATAAAATACCCAACATTGTTGTTAACAGATGTCGCGTTAAAGGAATGACACAGCAAGAGTGCGCAAACAGGGTTCGCTGGATGCGTAAAATGTAAGCGAGCTTGATGTGAAGAAATTTTTTATATATGTTTTTTGTTTTTTTCTGGCAAGCCATTATGTTTATGCTGCTCCGACTCTTTTAACACAAGGTGTTCATTCTAAAATTCAAAAAACAATACAAATATCTCGGTCGGACATAAATTTATATAAAAATATTTTTAAAAATATCGAGAAAGAGGATATTCTCTCAGCTCAAAAATTGGCTAAAAAAATTGATAACCCGATTTTAATGGGGCATGTTCTTGCTCAAATTTATCTCTCTAAAACCTATCAATCGACGCCTCGAGAATTGAAAGCTTGGTTAAAAAAGTACAGTGATTATCCGCAAGCCAGAACAATTTATCATCTGGCCGTTTCAAAAGCCGGAAAAAACGCTGTTGAAAATCCGTGGGGAGAAAAATATATGCCTATTTATTCCCCATATTCTTGGTTTAATAATCAATACGAAGATTTATCTGATGAAAAAAGAAAATATTTACGTCAGCAAGTTTCTCAATTTCGTCGTTTGATTAATAAAGGTCAAACCAAAGCCGCAAAGAAACTTTTAGAAAATTATAAATTCAGAATGACTATTCCGAATAGAGAATATGATGCCATGTCCGTGACGTTGGCTATGGTTTATTTGTTTGATAATGAGAATAAGTTGGCTTGGCAATGGGTTCAAAAAGCGGCAAATCGGAGCCATGACAGTATGGCCTATTGGATTGGCGGTTTAGCCGCTTGGCGACTCAAAAATTATCAAAATTCCGCATCGTTTTTTGCACGACTGGGCGCTAAAACAGATTCTGATGAGTGGTTGGTTGCGGCCGGAAGATATTGGGCATATCGGGCTTATAAAAAAGCTAAAAATAATAAGTCTGCGCAAAAGTGGTTGCGTGCAGCGGCTTTATACAAGCGTACTTTTTATGGAATGTTAGCCGCTTATCAATTGGGAGAGCCGTGGAATTTTAATTGGGAAGGATCTTCTTTTCTAAATGATTACAGTCAAAATGGGTATATTGATAAGCTTTTAGAATCACCGGTCATTCGCAGGGTTTTGCTTCTGTTACAAATTAATCATAAAAAATTGGCGGAAAAAGAAATTCGTTATGCTTATAAAAATATGACAAAGCATCAGAAAGAAGCCTTGTTATTTATCGCTCAACAGTATCAAATGCATCCGGTGGCTATTTTGTTAGCTAATGATATAAAAGATAATGAAGGCGGGTGGTTTTATGATGAAGCCGCATATCCTCTTCCTGATTGGAAACCGAGAGGCGGATGGAAAGTTGATAAAGCTTTTGTTTGGGCGTTGGTGCGTCAGGAATCTGCCTTTTTCCCTAAGGCAAACAGTCGGGCAGGGGCTAAGGGGTTGATGCAACTTATGCCGGCGACGGCTTTCCATATTACAAAAAATCCGCATATTAAGAAAGATAATACGGTTTTGTTCAAAAGTGATTATAATTTAATGTTAGGTCAGCAGTATGTTGCTTATCTGGCTGAAAAACCGTTTATTAACAAGAATATGTTTTTTGTGATTACGGCATATAATGCCGGACCGGGAAATTTATATAAATGGCTAAAACGCGTCCAATACAATGATGACCCTTTATTGTTTATTGAGGTTATTCCGTCCAGAGAAACGCGTATTTATATTGAACGTGTTATGGCAAATTATTGGATGTATGAAGCTCGTTTCGGGCGCAAACATAAATCACTGGATGCTTTGCTGAAAGGGCAGTGGCCGAAGTTGTAAAATAAGCAGTGTTTCCTTAAAAACTCCTCTGACGAGGAGCTGTTTACTTAAGTCTGTTACTTATTTTATTTTGAAGACATAATTTCTTCAAATTGCTTTTTATTATAGTCTAAATATTCTTCCAGACTTATGTGGCCTTTTCCTGAAGTATCCATTAATTGATAGATATTTTTGTAATCTTCCTTGCTAAAGCCGAGTTCTTTATTGTTCGGATGGTTGAACATATAATCCACGTACTCATCAACATTAACTTGATTGTTCTTATCCTTATCCATTTGCGTGTATTCTTCTTGATTAACGCTGTTTCCTACATTTTGAACCATATTATTCAAATATTGTTGCGGATTTTTATTAATTTCTTCCAGCTTTTTTGTCGCTTCCTGCAATCTGGCCATACTTTCCTCTAACGACGGAAGTTGCCGAGAGAAAGACATCATTTCCTCATCTGAAATATTGCCGTCATTATCTGTATCCATTTTAGATATTTGTAAATTTGCAAGCATATTTTCAATATAAGCTAAAAATTTCTCAGCTTCTTCTTTATTCAGATTTTCATCTTTATTTTCATCAAAGCGGTTAAAGGCATCTGTTACATCTTTCTTGATTTTGGTGATATCTTCGGGGGTATAAAAAGGAACTTGAACCATATCCAACCCTTTTGTAGACATATCCGCTTCTGTTTTCGAAATTTTGCCGTTACTGTCAATGTCAAACATCTCAAAACTGTTTGTTCCCTGTTGATGAAGCTTTTCGATAGCGGCTGTTTTAATATCTTCGGCTTTTATAACAAAAGCATCATCGGCAGCAAATGCGCTACCGATGAAGCAAAACGAAGCCAATAAGGCAAAGTTGAACGATT
Source organism: Alphaproteobacteria bacterium (assembly GCA_017467515.1). Lineage (GTDB taxonomy): Bacteria > Pseudomonadota > Alphaproteobacteria > RF32 > CAG-239 > Scatocola. The sequence continues at coordinate 41,940 of JAFUSU010000032.1, read as the reverse complement.
TGGTCATTATTTCAACTTTGTTTTGAGATTTGCAATTAAAGCGTCAATGTTTCCGCCGTTGTTTTTAATAAAAGCGGTATATTCATTACGATTAGCCATTGTTAAGCTGACCTTTTCGATAATGATATCAATAATTTTAAAGGTATTACCGTCTTGTTTAACACGCCAAACAACTGTTGCCGGTTCGCCTTGATCCATCGGAACAATGGTGTTTACAAAAACTTGTCCCGCCGAATTTGATGGCGTTGTTCCTTTGAAAACAAAATTCTTTCCTTTAAATTCATCAAAACGTTCAGACCAAACTTTTGTATTTAATTCACGATAGGTATTGATAAATTCTTTTCTTTGCTCGGGAGTAGCTGTTCTCCAATAACGTCCTAAAACATATTTTCCGATAAAGTCTAAATCCAGAGCTTCATTGAATAATTTTTTAAAACGTTGTTGCTTTTCTGCCTGAGAAACATTTGCATTAATAATCTGTTCAATACCTTCATTAGTCATATTGTGAACAAATTCTTCAGCACCTTTTGCATCAACATCAGCTTTAGCAATCTGTGCCGTCATAAAAAATGCGGCAAAAAGGGAGGTTAAAAATACTTTTTTCATTTTGATACTCCTAATTAGTCTGAAAGTTAATAATCTTCTTCTTCGTCATCCATACCGAAGTCATAGCTGACGGTATCGTCAGAAGCTTTTCCGTTACGGTTTTGGATGTAAGCCGATTTCATTGTTGTATAAAAATCAACGGAATTTCGTTCCAAATCATCTAAAACATCCATTCCCGATTCATAAACAACAACAGCATTAGCTGCTACGTAAGGGTAGTAAACTTTATCGTGAATGTTGGCATCATTAGCTGTTGCCCAATAAACCGGATTAGCAAAAGAATCGGCAACCAAACCTGCTGTGGCACGCGGTGTGCTCGGACCGACAAACGGTAACATAATGAACGGGCCGTCCGGCATTCCCCATGTTGCTAATGTATCATCAAAACCGGTTTTGTTTTTCGGTAAATTCCATCCTTTCCCGGCAACATCATAAGTTCCGGCTATACCAAGCGTGGTATTAACCGCAAAACGAGCAAGATCTTTTCCGCTTTCAACAACTTCGCCCTGTAACAGGTGGTTAACGGCATAAATAGGTTCCTTAACGTTAGAAAACGCATTTCCTATATGTTCTCTCGCGGTCGGGGTTGTAATGTGACGATACCCTTTAGAAACAGGTTTCATAACATATTTATAAAATTGATTGTTAAACTTATACACAGCTCGGTTATAAGATTCTAAGCCGTCTGATTCATTGTGAGAAGATGTTGATGAGCAAGAAGCCGTCATCAACGCAAATGCTGAAATATAAACGCACAGCCCTAATTTATTAAGCACAGACGCATCCTTTCCTGAATGTAAAAACTTATACAAATATAGCATTATTTTTTACTAAATCAATAAATTTTATCTGAAAGCGCTTATTTTGTTGTTTTGTTACAAATCAGAAATGTTTTGTGTTTTGCAATCGGATTTTTTTTTGATATTATCCGAGTCAGTTGAATTATGAAAGGAATATATTATGACTACTAAACCAGCAAAACCTATTAATTTGTTTGATTGTGCAACTACTCAGAAAGTTATCGGACAAGAAAACTTTATTGAAGCTTTCAGAACAATTTTGAACCACGGCGGATATGCTCAGGGTCCGGAAACAAAAGAGTTAGATGCTAAATTGGCCGCTTATTCTCAAGTTAAAAACTGCTCAACCTGCGGTTCAGGTACAGATGCTTTGACATTAGCTCTGATGGCTTGGGATGTTAAAGCAGGTGATGCTGTTTTTGTTTCATCCTTTACTTTTGTTGCTTCTGCAGAGGCTCCGGTTTTACTAGGCGCTACACCGATTTTTGTTGATTCCGATCCGAATACATACAATATGGATCCAAAAGATTTGGAACGCGCTATTGCTGAAGTTAAGGCTGAAGGAAAATTGAACCTTAAGGCTGTTATTCCGGTTGATATTTTCGGTTCTCCTTGTGATTATGATGCCATTATTGAAATTGCTCATAAAAACGGTATGAAAGTTTTGGCTGACTCTTGCCAAGGTTACGGTTCTGTTTATAAAGGTAAAAAAGCCGGTTCAATCGCCGATATGACCGCAACATCATTCTATCCGACCAAACCTTTAGCTTGTTACGGTGATGGTGGTGCCGTTTTCTCTCATACGGATGAAGAAAATGCACTTGTTCAATCTTGCCGTGTTCACGGTATGAGCCCTGAAGATCACTATGATAATGTTCGTTTAGGTATGACCGGTCGTATGAATACTTTCCAAGCAGCTGTTTTGTTGCAAAAATTAAAAGTATTCGATCAGGAATTGAAAGATCGTTATCGTGTCGCAAGCCGTTATGATAATGAGTTAAGCAGTTATTTCAATAAACAACAAATTTTGCCAAACTGCCAATCTGCTTATGCTTTATATACCATTAATTGCGAGCATCGTGACGAACTGATGGCTTATTTGAAGGAAAACGGTATTCCTTGTGGCGCTTATTATCCGCGTCCGGTTCATACACAAACGGCTTATGCTAAGTGGAATACACGTAAGCTTCCTGTTTGCGAGAAATTGTCTAAAACAGTTCTTTCTATTCCGATGACTCCTTATCTTGATAATCAGGATTTGGACTACGTTATTTCTAAAATGAATGAATTTGCTGCCGAAAAAATGAAAAAGGCTGCATAATTCAGGTCTCAGATAAGTTCTGTATCAGAAAAATTGCTCTTAATTTGAATAAGAGCAATTTTTTTTGTTGATTTTTGTATAAAATGGAATAATATGGCAAGCGATATGAGTTATTTTCTTTATTATTAATTTTAAAAATAAATTTTTATGGATGAAGTGCTAAGAAAAATGCTAGAACGGCAGACAAAATTGATGCCGACGGTCAAGGAACAAGCTACAGAGGTTAAATTTATTCCTCTGAAAAAGAACAATTTGGAACGCGTGGAGATTGGTATGTATTGGTATGCCGATGATACCGTTTCAAAGGTGTTTTCACCCCGGAAGAGCCTCAAATCTCTGGTTCTTATTGTGGATAAGAAAGAAGGGATCGTCTACGGTGACTCTTTTAAACAACGCTACATTATGGGCGATCAGATTAGTGCCTATATGGATGCATTGCAAGCAGAGTATGCCAAGCAATTCCCGTTCGGCATAATTTACCGTCCGACTAGTGAGGAGTTACAACAGGTTTTTAATAATATTTCAGTTATTCTTCCGGCCCTCAAGGCGGTAAAACAACTCAAGTGGAGTGAAGATTTATTCTGGGGCGAACCGAAAGATGAGTACCACTCTGCTGTTGTTGATATGCTTGATGGTGATTCTCTCAATATGAGAACAGACGGTAGTAGTGGCGCTTATTTTAGGCCGATGGTTGCCTTTATGGCTCCTTAAAAAAATCTCCCGCAATATCAGCGGGAGTTTTTTTTATCCTTTTTTGTTCCATTTGCCATTATCATCTTGTTGGAAATAATTTTTTTCAATTTCTAAAGCGGAGAGTTCTTTCCAAAAAGCTCTCGCTTGTTGAAGTGATTCTTCAATATTTCCATCAAATATATTGAAAATACGCGAAAAATTATTTTCATTATTTAAATTAAATTTTGCGCCGTCAACTAAAAACAGCATCTCAGCCTGATTGGGATTGTCATCTTCAGTGCTGAGCCAAACAGGTTGTTCTTTGGCAAAACCGTCTTTTTTGTTTCCGTGCGGAATGAATGCTTCCTCATTATATGTCCATAATAAAGAGTTGATGAAGTCAACACGCGCTTCATTGCCTATTTTGATTTTTATTCTTTTACCTGTAGCGTAAGCTTTCTCTACCAATTTAGGAAGAACATCTTCTAAAGTTTGTTTTTGTAAATGATAAAAATCAACTCTTTTCATTATTTTAACTTTACGGCAACAAAGTGTTCCGCTTCAGAATTTTGAATTGTCAGCAGAACAGGGCGGTTGTTCTCATTTTGTGCTTGTTTGATATAATCATTAAAGCTGATGATATCAAAAACTTCTTTTTTATCTACTTTTGTAATTAAATCGCCAACCTGAATGCCTTTTTCCGAAGCATCGGATTGTCCGTCCATAGCGGTGATGATAACTCCCTTACTATCGGTCGGCAGTTTATATTGTGCCAGAAGTTCGGCGGTTGTGTTATTGATCTCAAGCCCTAAAGGAGATTTCTGTGAATCTTTTTCTTGGGAAATATCAGCTTCTTGAGGTGTTTCTTCAATCGGTTCCGGTGCAACAGCTTGTTCTTCCGTTGCTGGTGCGGGCGTTTCTACGGGGGCTTGGGTTTTTGTTTCTTCATCAGGCATTTCTTCAGCTGCTACCTGAAGTGTCATAATTTGTCCGTTGCGCAAAATCTCAAAATTCAGCAATTCACCAAGGCGGCTTTCAGCAATAATTCTTGATAAATTGGTTGCGCTTGTGATGGGCATCGTATTGAATTTAGTAATAATATCTCCGGCGCTGAATCCTGCTTTTGAAGCCGGAGAGTTCTCCGTGATACGAGATATTAAAATACCTTGATAGGGGTGAGGTGCCGGTTTAATGGCAATTCCGATCCAACCACGTGTCACTTTTCCTTGACTGCGCAGTTGACTGATAACCCATTCGGCCATTTTAGACGGAGTTGCGAAGCCAATCCCCATTGATTCTCCGGTGGTTGAAAAGATAGCACTGTTTACACCAATGACTTCTCCTTGTAAATTAAACATCGGACCGCCGGAATTTCCTTGATTGATAGCGGCATCTGTCTGAATGAAATTATCATAAGAACCGGATTCGATATCTCTTGATTTGGCTGAAACAATACCGGCTGTTACGCTTCCTCCCAAGCCAAACGGATTACCGATGGCTAATACCCAATCTCCTACACGTAAGGTATCCGAATTTCCGAAAGCAACGGGCGTGAGGGGTGTTTCTGTGGTTATCTTGAGAACGGCTAAATCCGTTTTTTTATCTTCGCCGATAATTTCTGCTTCAATTTTTTCGTTATTAAAGAGGGTGACGTTAATGACTTTTGCTTTGTTAATAACGTGCTGGTTGGTGACAATATAGCCATCCTTACTAATGATAAAACCGGATCCCAATGTTTCTGTTTCCGGCGCAATATCTTCGGCACCGTCTTCGTTTAAGGTTGTTGTTGATATATTAACGACAGACGGAAGTAATTTTTCCGCCAAATCAGCAAATGATGGAAAATCGGCTCGTGCCAAAACATTTTGGCAAAAACCTGTAATCAGAAAAATCGCTAAAATAAGTTTATTATGTTTCATTTTAATTTCCTGTGTTAAGAGATTTTCTGAAATATTTGAAAAATTCAGAATCCGGAGACAATACCAGAGATGCTTCGCCATTTGATAAAGAATTTTTATAGGCTTCTAAAGAACGATAAAAAGCAAAAAATTCTTTATCTTGATTAGCGGCATCATTCCAAATTTTAATGGCTTCTTTATCTCCTTCACCGCGAGTGATTTGAGCCTGTTTTTCGGCTTCGGCAATAATAATTGTTTTTTCTTTTTCAGCGGCAGCCCGAATTTGTTGAGCCTCCTGCTGACCTCGAGCCCGAAATTCTTTAGCGTCACGCTCACGTTCTGTCTTCATACGCGCATTGATGGCTTGTAAAACTTCTAACGGTAAGTCTGCCCGACGAATACGAACATCAGCAACGTTGACACCGATCTGTTCGGCATCGATTTTAACGGCTTTGCTTATATCACGCATAATTTGATTGCGTTTTTCGGAAAGTAATTCCTGTAATGTAATGCGACCGAGAATCTTGCGAACCGAAGAATTGACAATTTCGGCTAATTTACTCTGAGCCTGATCTTCTGTCCGGACAGTTTGGTAAAATCTCAACGGATTGATAATGCGATAACGTGTGAAACTGTCAACATCAAGACGTTTTTTATCATTCAAGACAACTTCTTGCGCCGGCGGATCTAAATTGAGTAAACGCATATCGTAAAAAACAACATTTTGAATAAAAGGAATTTTAAATTTAAGACCAGGTTCCTTTACAACACGGATCGGTTCACCAAATTGTAAAACAATAGCTTGCTCAGCCTGATTGACAATATAAATTGCATTAGCCAAAACAAATAAAACAGCGATTCCACAGGCGGCCAGATAGTATTTGAAATTCGTACGCATAGGTTAATCTCCTTATTTATTTGCATTTAATGGTAAAAGCGGCAAAACATTACTGCCTTTGGCTGAAGGATCCAGAATAATTTTTTGAGATTTATTGACGACGTTTTCCATCGTTTCAAGATACATTCTCTTGGCGGTGACTTCCTTTCCCTGTTTATAGGCATTATAAACAGAGTTAAATCTTTCTGCTTCACCTTTTGCTTTATTAACAACAGCGGCTTGATAAGCTTGAGCATCTTGCAATTTTTGAGCAGCTTCACCACGCGCCTTTGGAATGATTTCATTACGATAGGCTTCCGCTTCGTTTTTGAAACGTTCCATATCAGCTTTAGCTCGTTGAACCTCATTAAAGGCATCAACAACTTGTTTCGGAGGGTCAGCTTTTTGTAATTTTACACGAACGATTTCTATGCCAGAACCAAATTCATTTAATACTTTTTGAAGTTCTTCTTTGGTTTCATCTTCGACTTTGCCGCGATCTCCGGTGATAATCGGTTGCATTTCAGATTGACCGACAATTTCTCGCAATACGGACTGGGCGGCAACTTGAACGGTTGTGTCCGGACTGCGCATACTGAATAAATAGTCTTTTGCATCTTTTATGCGCCAGACAATGGTTAAGTTGATGTCAACAATGTTTTCATCTCCCGTTAACATATGGCTTTCCGTAAAAGATTGCATTTTGTTGCGATAATCTTCCATAACACCCAGATTGATACTACGTTCACGTGTTGTATTTACTTTAACAACATTTTCAATCGGGTAGGGTAGATGATAGTGCAAACCGGCATCCGTTGTATAAACATAAGCGCCGAAACGTGTAACAACGCCCTGTTCGCTGGGCTGTATCTGATAGAATCCGGATACAATCCATAACAGAAGAATACCAATCAAAAGCCAGCTTGGTTTAAAATCAAAACCGTCATTGTTTTTCAGATGTTCAATCGTTGATAAATCAATCACTTTTGGTTTTGAAATTTTTTCGCTTGTTTCCCCCCAAGGACTGATATTTTCATTTTTCCCCCAAGGGCCGTTGTCTTTTGCCATTTATGCACCTCTCAAGATTTATAATTGCGTTGCTCTTATATATAATATAAATATAATAACAAAACAATTTTTGTCAGCGGTTATTAACAGGAAAACAAAATGGAAGAAAAAATCAAAGCATTAGTCGGAAGCTATTTTCCGGTTGAAGATATTGACAGTATAGGTGTATTTGATAAGCGCATCGTTGTGAGTTTAAATAAACGTCAGGAACATTCAGAATTTATAGAAATTTTACGCTCTCGCTTATCAGAACTTGCAGAGGGAAAAAAGGTGTCTCTTGTGTTTACGGCAGATAAAGAAGCACCCGTAATGAATCCGGAAAATGATAAATGGAATGTTCCCTCAATTAAAAAAATTATTGCCGTTGCTTCCGGTAAGGGTGGTGTTGGTAAATCGACAACAGCTGTTAATTTAGCTTTGGCTTTATCTAAGCTGGGTAATCGAGTAGCTGTTTTTGATGCTGATATTTACGGACCGTCTGTACCGACAATGTTAGGATATGAAAATGATCCCGTCTTCTCTAATGACGGTAAAACACTGGAACCGTTTGAACGTTTCGGTATAAAATCAATGTCTATCGGAAGTATGATTGATAAAGATACGCCTTTGATTTGGCGCGGTGCTAAAGCTTGTGGTGCAATTCAGCAATTATTCAATGATACCAACTGGGGTGAAATTGATGTAATGGTGATTGATATGCCGCCGGGAACAGGGGATATCCAGATTACATTATCGCAAAAGATGAAAATTGATGAAGCTGTTATTGTTTCTACGCCGCAGGATATTGCTTTGATTGATGCTGTCAAAGGTGTCAATATGTTTAGAAAGACAGGAATTGAAATTGCCGGTATCATCGAAAATATGAGTTACTATATTTGTGAAAAATGCGGAACCCGAGCAGATATTTTCGGTCACGCCGGCGCACAAGAAACTGCAGCTCAATTAGGAGAAAGATTCTTAGGAGAAATTCCTTTACATATTTCTATCAGAGAAAATGCAGACTGCGGTACACCGATTGTGTATAGTCAGCCGGACAGTGCGTATGCCAAAGCATATCTTAAGATAGCGGAAAAATTGTAAGGTAGCTTTGATGATATCGACTTTTCTCTATTATTTTCATCATATTTTAGAACGAGAAAAGGAGCGACTTTTCTTATGGTTTCCGGTTCTTTTTGCCTTAGGAATCCTTTTCTATTTCAGTTTAACGTTTGAGCCGACAATATGGGTGACTCTCGTTGTTATTGAAACTCTTATTGTTTTAGCTTATTTATGGAGAAAATATCCCAACCGTTTGGCTGTGCTTGCTGTTGTTTCTGTTATTGCTCTCGGATTTACAGATATTCAACTGAGAGCATATCATCAAAATAAAATTCCTTTGCTTCGGCATGAAAAAACACTTTATCTCAAAGGATATGTTTCTTCTATCGGTTATAATTATCGAGGTCGGCGTTATTTGATATTGGATCATCTGCAAAATTTTCAAGGACGCTCTATTGAAGGAAAATATCGTTTAACGCCTTTACAAGATAATCCTAAAATCAAGGTGGGACATTGTCTGGAAACCGTTGCTGAATTTCAGCCGTTAATGATGCCTAATTTACTCAACAGTTATCAGTTTAATCGTCAGCAATTTTTCCAAGGACTTAAAGCAACCGGTTTTTCCGATGTCTCCGTTCATCAAATTCCCTGTCAGAATATTGGCGTTAAACCTGATATCTTTCTTCCTTTTTTTGAAAAAATTAGGCAAAAAATTGTTGCTAAAATATATGCAACTTTGCCACCGGAAACGGCAGGTATAGCTGCAGCCGTGATTGCTGGTGAAAGAGGGCGAATCAGTATTCGACAGACCGCAGAATATCGTGATGCCGGTTTGGCACATTTTCTGGCAATATCCGGTTTGCACATGGGGATGATTGCCGGTTTAATGTTTGTAATTATTCGTTGGATTTTAGCTTGTTTTCCCTCTGTCGCCTTAAGGTTTGATACAAAAAAAATAGCAGCATTATTTGCATTAGGAATGGGTTTTATTTATCTGATTATATCCGGTTGGCAAATTTCTACGCAGCGCGCCTTTATTATGACTGCGTTAGTTTTAATCGGTGTACTATGCGGTCGTAAAGCAATATCTATGCGTATGGCAGCATGGGCATCTTTGTTGATTTTGATTTTTGAACCGCAAGTTGTTATCAGTGCCGGTTTTCAGATGTCCTTTGCTGCCGCCATTATGTTAATTGCCTTTTATGAAAAATATGCCGGCTCATTTTCCGGCAGAATAGGAAAAGATTGTAAAAGGTCTTACTTATTTTGTTTCGGAAAAGGTGTGATTATTTATCTAATCGGAATAGTTGTTGCAGATTTTGTTGCAAGTTTGGCAACCTTACCTTTTGTTATTTATCATTTTAATCGTATTTCTGTTTATACAAGTTTGGCTAATTTATTGGCCGGTCCGATTATCGCGTTATGGATTATGCCCGCTGTGTTGTTGTCTTTATTACTTATGCCCTTCGGAATAGAAACGTATGCTTTATATTTTGTCGGAGAGGGAATCTCGCTTGTTAACCATATTACAAATTATGTTGCTGGTATCAACGGTGCTTCATTACAAGTTCTTTCAATGCCGGCTTGGGGATTGTTTATCATCGTTTGCGGTGGATTGTGGCTGGCAATTTGGCAGACAAAATGGCGGCATTTAGGGTGGTTTGCCGTTCTGATAGGATTTTTATCAATTTGGACGGTTAAAATACCGGATATTTTGGTCGATAACGAGGCTAAGACTTTTGCCGTAAAAGATAATTTTGAAAAACTTGTCATTTTACCGAACCGTGGCAATTATTTTACTAAGCAAATGTGGCGTGAAAAATTAGCCATAAGCGTATTATCAGAGGATGCCTCTCAAATTTTAAAGAAAATTTATCGCGGTTCAATAACGGATAAAAAGTTAATCGATTTGCAATGCAATAAAGAAAAATGTATTTATAAAGATAAGGCTGAATTGAATAAAAAAGGTGGCTTTGTTTTGAATCATAAAAATTACTCTAATGAAGGCGCTTTGGCTGTTTACAATATCTCAAATCCAATTGTACAAACAGTCAGCGAAAAAATCGGACAACGTTACTGGACAATAAATAATTATTGATTAATAAACTTTAAAGAATAAAGTAATGATGCTCATACCATATATTGAAAAATATGTAGATAAGGTATGTTTTTTTAAGATATTTCTGTTTGAAAAAAAACTTATCAGGATATGTTTGAAAAGTATGTAATAAAAGTTCTATCTTTTGGGTAGAACTTTTTTTTTATGGTTGATTTTAATTAATGAGCTCAATAAATTTATTCTGCTAACTTTATTATTTATAAATTTTAAAATGCATTATTATGGAAATGGAACAAGTAAAACAAAATGAAGGAGTGTCAACTATTTCACTGTTGGCGAAAAATTTGCCCAAGATTCATATCGGGCAGTATTGGTATGACGATGATACCTGCTCAGATGATTTGCTCGAAGGAAAGTCCCTTAAAGCCGTGATTGTTCTCATCAGAGGACAAGATATTTATGGTGATATCTTTAGTGAACAGAACGCATCAGCCCAAGATGTATATAAGTTTTTTCCCGTAAGAAATTTTAATCTTGAGAAAAATTGCATTGTCGCGGATATTCGAGAGATGGAATTACTGGCAGATGAAATCTGTGTGGTAAATAAAGCTTTGGAAAAAGCTAAAAAGCCTCTTTGGCAAGGATATTACTGGACTGACTCTGATTGTGGCTGTTATGAAACTTGGATTAAAGTTTTTCCCGAAGGAAAAACGAAAAGGTCAGAAAGACGCGGAAATTATAAATTGCGTCCGCTTATCCGTAAACAAGTTTTGTGATATTGTTTCCGTAGAAAAAAAGCACCGTTTTACGGTGCTTTTTTATTTATATAACCTGTTCTCTTGTTTTGCTCAAAACCAACTTTGGAAAGTCTTCTTGAATTTTTCCTAAATGCCAAGCATTTCTGGCCAAAAAGACAATCTCTCCATCATGATCTTCTGCAATATTAAGCTGATTTGTGTCTTGAAATTTTTTAAATTCGTCTTTATCAGACGAAGAAACCCAACGAGCCGTGTAATATTGTGTCGGTTCGAAAATAACAGGAATTCCGAATTCGGAACGAATCCGGTCCGCCATAACTTCAAACTGTAAAGTTCCTACAACGCCCACAATCCATTCTGAGCCGACAATCGGTTTAAAAACACTGGCTCCTCCTTCTTCTGCAATTTGTTGCAAAGCATTACCCAAATGTTTGGACTTAAGAGGATCAAGAGCGCGAACACTTTTTAATAATTCAGGAGCAAAACTCGGTATGCCCGTAAAATGGATCTTTTCACCTTCAGTTAAACTGTCTCCGATACGCAGTTGTCCGTGGTTAGGAATACCGATAATATCTCCGGCGAAGGCATCTTCAGCCAATTCTCTTTCTTGTGCTAAAAACATAACAGGCGTTGGAACTTTTAATCCTTTTCCAGTTCTTACCTGTGTTAAGGTCATACCACGTTTAAAGTGTCCGGAACATAAACGCATAAAAGCAATTCTGTCACGATGTTTAGGGTCCATATTAGCCTGAATTTTAAAGATAAATCCGGTGACCTTATTTTCATTGGGCTGAACCTCACGTTCGATGGCAGGATGCGGGCGAGGTAAGGGGGCTAATTGATGTAATCCTTCCAGTACTTCTTTTACACCGAAATTATTGATAGCACTTCCGAAAAAGACAGGTGTCAGTGCACCGGCTAAATAGAGATCTTTATCAAAGGCAGGACACAGTTCTCGGACCATTGTGACGTCTTCTCTTAATTTTGCAACAGCGTGAGCCGGTAATAACTGATCTAATTTTTGATCGTCTAATCCTTGGCAGGTTTCAATGGTGGCGTTGATTTGTCCCTTGTTTCCGGTCTTATTCAATAAAATAAGCTGATCATTTAATAAGTCATAACACCCGAGGAAATCTTTTCCCATACCAATCGGCCAACTGGCCGGTGTGACATCAAGAGCCAGCGTTTTTTCAATGTCATCGAGCAATAAAAACGGGTCTAAACCCTCGCGGTCAAGCTTATTGATAAAGGTGATAATAGGAACATCACGCAAACGACAAACTTCAAATAATTTTTTTGTTTGAGCTTCAATACCTTTGGCCGAATCAATAACCATAATGGACGAATCAACGGCCGTGAGAACACGGTATGTATCTTCGGAAAAGTCTTCGTGTCCCGGTGTATCCAGTAAATTAAAGGTAATTCCTTTGTAATCAAAAGTCATTACTGAGGAGGCAACGGAAATACCGCGTTCTTGTTCGACTTTCATCCAATCTGAATGAGCACGGCGATTTTCTCCACGAGCCTTAACGGCACCGGCTTGTTGAATGGCACCGCCAAACAGTAATAATTTTTCGGTCAGAGTTGTTTTACCGGCGTCAGGGTGAGAAATAATCGCAAATGTTTTGCGAGGATTATTGTTATTCATTATTTGTTGTTGCTTTCTTACTCAAATTATTTGTTAAATGGACTGGATACATCAGGAACAAGCGGTTGAGGTGTTTCCGTGGGCTTTGTTGCCGTAATGGTGTTTTTTGCTTTTGTTGTTGGCGTTTCTGTTTCCGGTTCAACGACTTTAATGACCTCATTGACGATAATCGGTTGAGGCTGAGCTTGAAGTTGAGCTTGGGGTTGAACAGGCTGAGGCTGAACGTATTGTTCTAAAAGCGTTTTCGGCTCATTATTCGTTGCTTCCGGATTAAGTCCTAAACTTTGCTCAATAGCTTTTCTTTCTTGTTCTTTTTCATCCGAGGTAATTAAATTCAGGTCATAAATAACTTCCAGTTTGCGAAGATCTTTTGCGGCGTTGATAATATCTTTAGCCGGTGCTTTTTTCTTTAATCTTTGGCTCGGATGCGGAGGCAAAACAGCTTCAATAATTAAATTACGTTCTGCCGAAAATTCTTTTGCCGAAATGGCACGATCTTCAACAGCTGATTTGAGTGCATTGATTCTGTCAATAATAATGCCGGCAGTCGGAACGGGTTTAACAACCTGAGATGACGGCGGGTTTTTGGTCAGAGGTAATAAACCTCCGATATTAGCTTGTCGTGCACGCAAAAATTCATCTTTCGTGATGAGGTCATTTTCAGCCAATTCCTTTAGAATTATAAATCTTGAAACCGTATTCTTTTCGCCGTCATCAAACAAAACATCGATCGCATTGCGATCTGCTTTGGCTTCGGCGGCGCTTTTTTGACCAATGTGTTTCTGACGGATAAATAAAGCTTCCTCCATTGCCTTTGTTCCGTTTTTGACGGAAGCTTCATTACTGATATTAAACACTTTATTTCCCGCCGAGTCTTCAATAATCAATTTGTTTTGGCTTAAATTTAATTGACGCAGACGTTTCCGGGCAATTTCCGTTATTTTTTGCGGTTCCGGTGTTGTTGCCCCAAGAACGGAAAGCTCATTTCCGTTGTAGAGCAAGATGTCTTCATAAAATTGTCTGGCGCGATTTGGACGATTTGTTTTTTCTGATACCAAAGCTCCGACGAGCATTGCAATTTCATTTTTTTTGTTGTCGTGTAAAGCTTCTCGAATATGATCATCAGCTTCATCAAAATGACCTTGTGTATAAGCAACGACTGCTAATTCCGCTTCACGCTTACCGTTATCTCCAAAGTAGAAGAAACCTTTATCTTCAGGTGTATCGGTATGATGAAAAAGACCGCAGGCCGTAAGAGAAGTTGCCGCCAATAAAGCTAATATGCTGAATTTCAATGATTTGCGAAACACGATTTTGCTCCTTAATTATAATCTTGTGCGCACTATTTTCGCTCATCATATTAAATATTACTTTAGATTACAATAATTTTATTGAGATTGTGAATTTTATCTTGACCTAAAGAATTTTTTATGTACTATTCAAGCAACCACTTTTAATTTGCGGACGTGGTGAAATTGGTAGACACGCTAGACTTAGGATCTAGTGGCTTTGCTGTGAGAGTTCGAGTCTCTCCGTCCGCACCAACCGATCGGAAACGATTGGCTGGTTTAATTTTTTTCAGTAAAGAGATGAGTATGAACGTAAAAGAGTTAAAGTCCGATGGACTCAAAAAAGCATTTCAGGTTACTATTAAAAGTTCTGATTTTGAAAGTAAAGTTGATGCCAAAGTAACAACTTTAGGAAAAACAACAAAATTGCCAGGTTTTCGTCCCGGTAAAGCTCCAAAAGCAATGTTAATGCAAAAATTTCGTCCGTCCGTTTTGGGGGAAGTTTTAGATGAGATGATTAATGCATCCGTCAATGAAATTTTAACTTCAAAAAAATTAGTACCGGCTATGACACCCGATATTAAATTAGATAAGTTTGAAGATGGAAAAGATATCGGTTTTGAAATGACTTTTGAGGTTTTGCCTGAAATTAAATTCGGGGATTTGAAAACTCTTAAATTAGAAAAACCGGTTGCGGAAGTTCCTCAGGAAGAAATTGATAAAGCGATGAAATTTTTAGCACAATCTCGCCGCAATGTTGTCAAAGTAGAAACGGACAGAGCTGCCAAAAAAGGAGATACTGTTGTTATTGATTTCGTCGGTTCTGTTGACGGCGTTGAATTTCAGGGCGGAAAGGGTGAAAATTATCCGTTGGAATTAGGTTCCGGCTCTTTCATTCCTGGTTTCGAGGATCAACTTATCGGTAAAAAAGCAGGCGATAAAGTTGATGTTAAGGTAAAATTCCCCGATAATTATCATGCGAAAGATTTGGCAGGAAAAGATTCTGTTTTTGCTGTTGAAATTAAAGAACTTCGTGAAGCAAAAGATGTTGAAATTAATGACGAATTTGCAAAATCTATGGGTGAAGATTCTCTTGAAAAATTAAAAGAAACCATAAAATCTCGCATTCAAAATGATTACGAAGCAGTCAGTCGTATGAAGTTAAAACGTCAATTATTAGACAATTTAGATAAAGAATATCATTTTGATGTTCCTCAAGGGTTGGTTGATGCCGAGTATAAAGCAATTATAGATCAATATAATAATGCTAAAAAATACAATCAGTTAGACGAAGAAGAAAAAGCAAAATCTGAAGATAAACTTATGGAAGAATATAAGGAAATTGCTGTTCGTCGTGTTAAACTTGGATTGTTGCTTTCTGAAATCGGTAAATCAGCTAAAATTACTATTACTCCGGAAGATATTAATAAAGCCATTATGAATGAGGCTAAAAAATATCCGGGGCAAGAAAAAGCTGTTTTTGATTTCTACTTAAAGAATAAGCAAGCTATTGAATCTTTGAAGGCTCCCGTTATGGAAGAGAAAATTGTTGACTATATTTTCGGTCAGGCTTCTGTTTCTGAGAAAAACGTAAGCATTGAGGAATTATATAATTTCAGTGATGCTAAGGTTTCAAAGCCGACTAAAACAACAAAAGCTAAAGCGGAAACAAAATCGGAAGCTAAAAGCGCCAAAACTAAAACAGCTAAAAAGTCTGCGTAGTTTTTAAGTTTTGATTGATTTATAAAATCCCTTCGTTAGAATTTTAACGAGGGGATTTTTGTATGCGTATTTGTCGTTTTTTTTATTCTCAATGGTTCATATTTTTATTATTTGTTATTGTATGCGGTACAAAGCAAATGATTTTCCCGTATGATAATGCTTGGGATTTAGTGAATTATCATTATTACAATGCTTGGGCTTTTTCAAATGACAGATTGGGATATGATATAGCCCCCGCAACTTTACATACTTATTTTAATCCTTTGATGGATCTGCCGTTTTATTGGATGATTCAATATTGGAATGATTATCCGCATTTGATTGCGTTTATGCAAGGGGCTTGGAGCGGTCTTCTATTATTTGTTTTTTACAAGATTGTTTTATTGTTTTTTGATGTGACTTCCGAAAAAATCAAAATATTATTGACAATTATGATTGCTGCAACGGGATTTTCTTTTCTTTCACAAGTCGGTACAACAACCAATGAAATTCAAGTTTCTTTTTTAATTTTATGCGGTTTTTATCTTATTGCACGGAACATTGAACGTACGGAGCGTTCCCTGAAAATATGGGTAATATCCGGAGCATTGATGGGGGCTGCATTAGGTTTTAAACCGACGGTTGTTACTTATTGCTGTGCTATGGGATTGATTCTTATTCTTTTTGCAAAACAACTTGGTGTATCGTCCAAAGAAATTATCTTTTTTGCTTTATTCGGACTTATCGGATATTTATCGGTCAACGGCTATTTTATGGTACGCCTGTATAATTTGTTCGGCAATCCGTTTTTTCCGTTTTTAAATAAAATTTTTCATTCACCGTATTTTATTGATGATAATTTTCGGGATGCTCGATATACGGATATTTCTTGGATAAAAAAAATATTTTTACCATTTTATTTCAGTTCATATACAAAACGTTATGTCAGTGAAGTTTGGTTTCATGATTTTAGATTTGCCATTGCTTATGTTGTTTTAATTGTAAGTTTGATTAAATGGGGATATCAATCTAAATTCAGGTTTGTTACTAAGCGGCTTGATCTGCTATTTTATGCGTTTATTTTCAGTTCGTATTTGATTTGGTTGAATGTCTTTTCAATTATCCGTTATGCTATTATTTTAGAAATGTTTTCAGCGCTTGTTTTGGTTAGATTTTTTACGTCTATTCGCATAAAAAATACTATTGGTTATACTGTTTTCGGAACGTTGGAAATAATTGGTTTGTTTGTGTTGATATCTGCAGTTCCCGAATATATTCGTGTTTGGCAAGAGGTATCAGGAAAACAAAAATATATTGAGATGGAAAAAATTCATCTTCCTGATAATGCTCTCATAAAATTATATGGTTTT
This sequence comes from Alphaproteobacteria bacterium, assembly GCA_017467515.1. GTDB lineage: Bacteria > Pseudomonadota > Alphaproteobacteria > RF32 > CAG-239 > Scatocola. The sequence continues at coordinate 24,835 of JAFUSU010000032.1, read as the reverse complement.
CCGTCAGCTATGCCTGCGGCGTTGGCAATAGGTGACAGACATGACATTAAACTTGTCGGTTATGCAAACAGGTCATATCGTATTCCTGAAGATTTTATGGAAGTTACAGCTTTTCGTCATTTGCGAAATGAAGCAGAACAAAATCATCAAGGTGCAGAAATAGCTTTAGTTTCTTCTTTGTGGGGAAATGCTGATGAACGTCTTAAACAATTGCGTTATACCGGTATGTATTGTAGACTATTGCAATTTCGTTTGTGGCAGATTAATATTTGTGTGCCGAAAACATTGAAAAGTGAAATCTTAGGAGAGTAAACAGCTATGAGTGTTCCATATAAAGTTGCTGTATTAATTCCTTGTTATAATGAGGAGATTGCTGTCGGTAAAGTCGTTTCTAAATTTCAACAAGTTCTACCGGAAGCTCAGATTTATGTGTATGATAATAATTCAACGGATAATACTGTTATTGAAGCTCAGAAAGCGGGTGCAATTGTGCGCTCAGAATCAAGACAAGGTAAAGGAAATGTTGTCAGGCGAATGTTTGCTGATATAGATGCTGATATTTATGTTATGAGTGATGGTGATGAAACCTATGAAATTGATGCAACACCTAAATTGATAGAAACGTTACAAAATGAAAATTTGGATATGGTTATCGGAAGCCGTAAAGAAGTGGATTTGGATGCGTATCGCGTCGGGCATCGGTGGGGAAACTGGTTGTTAACACATATTGTGCAGTATTTTTTTAATTATCCTCTTGATGATATGTTATCCGGTTTTCGCGTTTTTTCTCGCCGTTTTGTTAAATCTTTTCCGGCACAATCCGGCGCTTTTGAAATTGAAACGGAATTAACGGTTTATGCTTTATCATCCAAGTTGCCGATTAAAGAAGTTGAAACCAAATATTTTGCTCGTCCGCAAGGTTCTGTCAGTAAATTGTCAACTTACAAAGATGGTTTAAGAATTTTATTGATGATTGTTAATTTGGTGAAAGATGAGCGTGCTTTGATGGTTTTTAGCTGGTTAAGCTTTGTTTTTATGCTTGCGGGACTTGGTTTTGGATTTCCTGTTTTAACGGAATATTTAAAGACAGGATTGGTTCCGAGAATGCCGACGACCATTTTTGTTGTCGGTTTAGGAATGTGTTCTATCTTTAGTTTACTTATCGGTTTTTTATTGGATAGTGTTTCTAAAAATCGTAAAGAAGTTCGCCGTTTAACATATTTACAATATCGCGGAAAAAACGGAAATTAAAAAGATGCAATATGATGGTGTTGATAATCTGCAAATAATGGAGAAGTCTAAAATTTATAATCATTATTTGCTTCAATTGCTTGAAAATACCTTGCAAACAACGGATAAAATTGTGCTGGATTTTGGGGCAGGAACGGGATTTTATGCGAAACAATTTCAAAGAAATAATCCCAAACGAGAAATTATTGCTTTAGAACCGGCTGAGAATTTAAATGACTTTTACGAACAACAGAATATTAAAAAAATATCTTCTTTGAATGAAGTTCCTCAGGTTGATTTGATATACAGTTTTAATGTGTTGGAACATATTGAGGATGATCAAACCGTTTTAAAACAATTATACGGTAAATTGAAAGATGGCGGACATCTGAATTTGTATGTACCGGCATTTCCTTGTTTATATTCGTGTATGGATAAAAAAGTCGGTCATTATCGTCGTTATACGAAGAAAGAATTAATGCAAAAAGTTCAAACGGCCGGTTTTCGGGTGAAAAAGTGTCAATATAAAGATTTTGCAGGCTTTTTTGCATCATTTCTTTATAAAATTTTAGGAAATTCTTGTGGTGATCTTAATCCTGTTGCTTTGAAAATATATGATCAATATCTGATGCCGATCAGTATATTGGCGGATAAATTAACATACGGAAAAATTGTCGGAAAAAATTTATGGTTGGAAGCTGTAAAATAAGTATTGATATCCAGATTCAAAGGGGAAGTGATGAAAAATATATTTGAAAACAGAAATACATTTAATGTTTTGTTGTTATGTATTTTTGTTCTGATTACCGGAACTTTTAAAATTTACAATCCATCCGAAATTTATTGGGATTTTGTGAATTATCATTATTATAATGCATGGGCGTTTTTTCATCATCGCTTGGGGTATGATATAGCGCCGGCTCAAATTAATACTTATTTTAATCCGTTATTGGATATCCCTTATTATTTAATGTTAAATGCTTGGCAAAATACACCTTCCGTGATTCATTTTTTCCAAGGAATGTGGTATGGCATACTTTGTTTTGTTGTGTGTAAAATTTGTTTTCTGTTTTTTGATTTAAAGAAAGAAACATTGGCTTCAATTTGTGCTTGCTTAATTGCAATGACAGGCTATTCGGCTCTTTCACAAATGGGCGTTTGTTCTAACGAAGTTCAAGTTTCTACTTTGATTTTATTGGGATTTTATCTGATATGTAAGCATATTCCGGATGTTCAAAGAAAAAAATCTGTTTGGCTTTGGTCCGGATTAATAATGGGGTTTGCGTTAGGGCTTAAGCCGACAGTTATTTGTTATTGTCTGGCCATGGGCGGGATATTAATTGTTTTCTCTAAGCCTTTACACATCTCGTATAAGGAAATTATTGTATTTGCACTGAGCGGAATGATAGGATATTTGCTTGCCAACGGTTGGTGGATGTGGCAGTTGTATTCCCATTTTGACAATCCGTTTTTTCCTTTTTTGAATAAAATTTTCCAATCAGATTATTACGAAGTATATAATTTTCGCGATGAACACTATTTAAATTCAACAACGCTGCTTGAAAAATTATATTTGCCGATTTTGATTTCGTTTGGATCGCTGAAAAATAATTATGTCAGTGAAGGTTATTTTTTTGATGTGCGTTATGCTTTAACATATTGTATTTTAATTGGAATGTTTTTAAAATGGTTATTGACTGACAGAAAAATTTCTTCTCTCCGAAATACGTTGCTGTATGTTTTTTTGGTTACTTCTTTTATTATTTGGGCAGGAGTGTTTTCTATTATTCGCTATGCCATTCCGATTGAGATGCTTACGGCAATTGTTATCGTTAAATTCTTTCAAAAAATTAACCCTAAGGGTATGTTGAGTTTCTGTTTATTGACTTCTTTTTACATTATAGGTTTTTATGCTTTGGTTTCTGAAGTTCCGAATTATCTTAAAATATGGCGGATCGGTAATGAAGGATTCGTTAAACTGTTTGAGCCGTTGGAACGGCAGATTAATGTTCCTGATGATGCTTTGGTACAAACCTACGGGTATCCGTCTGCAATGATTGCCGCAAGAATAATCGGAGAAAAGCCTAATCGTATTCTGAATTATGCTAACGGGCATACGGGGCATAATATTGATTTTGTTGAAACGCATAAGTTCAGTCGATTAAGAGATTCTATTGTTCGTCAACACCAAGGACCGGTTATTGCAATTATTGCATCTAATTATTTTTCCAGAACATCAATTGAGGCGGAATTTTTTGCATCTTTGGCCAGAAAACGTCAGGCAATTTTAGAAAGCGAAGGAATGTATTGTCGCCTATTTCTTCTGACGGACAAGATAATTGTTTGCACTCCTGAAGAATATAAAGAACAGGTATTTGTTAAGGATAAAAAATAAGTTTAATTTGGACAGGAAGTTTTTTATATTTAAAATATTAACTTTTTATTGATTATATTTAATTAGAATATAATAAGTTTGAATTGTAAGTTAAGGAAAAAATGATGTTTGAAACACGAGATATGTTAGTGCCTATGGTGATAGAACAAACCTCTAAAGGAGAACGTTCATTTGATATTTATTCCCGTTTATTGAAAGAACGAATTATCTTTTTAACAGGGGAAGTTAATGATGAAGTTTCTTCTTTGGTCTGTGCTCAGTTACTGTTTTTAGAGTCGGAAAATCCGAAAAAAGATATCTTTCTCTATATTAATTCACCGGGGGGTGTTATTACATCGGGTATGGCTATGTATGACACTATGCAATATATTTCTTGTGATGTAAATACATTATGTATCGGGCAGGCGTGCTCTATGGGGTCATTTTTATTGGCCGGAGGAACAAAGGGTAAACGTTTTGCTTTGCCAAATTCTCAAATTATGATCCATCAGCCTTCCGGTGGAGCAAAAGGACAAGCATCGGATATTGAAATTCAAGCTAAATTAATTTTAGATATGCGTAAGCGTTTGAATAAAATTTATGCCGATAATACAGGTCAGAAGTTATCCGTTATTGAAAAAGCAATGGATCGTGATAATTTTATGACGCCTGAGGAAGCCTTGAAATTCGGTTTGATTGATCATATTGTAACTAATCGTAACGAAATGAAGTAGGTGTTTGATGAGTAGTGAAGATGAAATGCTGCATTGTTCTTTTTGCGGAAAAAGCCAAGCAGAAGTTAAAAAGTTAGTCGCCGGTCGCGGTGTTTATATTTGTGATGAATGTATTGAGGTTTGTATCAATATTGTTTCTGATGAAATGGCTAAAGAAACGAAAGCTGAGGCTGGTATTACTCCGGAAAAACTGCCAACACCATCTAAGATTAAAGAATTTTTGGATCAGTATGTCATCGGCCAAGATGAGGCTAAAAAAGTTTTATCCGTTGCTGTTTATAATCACTATAAGCGTTTGAATAGCCAACAAAATAATTCCGATGTCGAAATCTCAAAGTCTAATGTTATTTTAATCGGTTCAACCGGTAGCGGTAAAACCCTGTTGGCACAGACATTGGCTAAAATTTTAGATGTGCCGTTTGCTATTTCAGATGCCACAACTTTGACCGAAGCCGGCTATGTCGGAGAAGATGTTGAAAATATTGTTTTGAAATTGGTTCAAGCCGCTAATTATGATATTGAAAAGGCACAGAGGGGTATCATTTATATTGATGAAATTGATAAAATTTCTCGTAAAACCGATAGCCCTTCAATCACGCGTGATGTGTCAGGTGAGGGCGTTCAACAAGCTTTGCTGAAAATTATAGAAGGTACGGTTGCCAATGTTCCTCCGCAAGGCGGAAGAAAGCATCCTCAACAGGAATTTTTGCACGTTGATACAACCAATATTTTGTTTATTTGCGGCGGTGCTTTTGCCGGTTTGGAAAAAATAGTTAATCAACGCGGTTCTAAAACATCTATCGGTTTTGGCGCCAATGTTGATAAAAAAGAAGATAAAGGGATTGGTGAACTGTTAAAAGGCGTTGAACCTGAAGATTTGTTAAAATTCGGTTTAATTCCGGAGTTTGTCGGTCGTTTACCGATCATTGCGACTTTAGATGATTTGAATGAAGAAGCATTAATGAAAGTATTGACCGAACCTAAAAATGCTCTTGTTAAACAATATCAAACCTTGTTTGATATGGAAAACGTTAAACTCACCGTAACGGATAATGCTTTGCGGGCCATAGCTAAAAAAGCTATAGAACGTAAAACAGGAGCCCGTGGCTTGAGAGCTATTATGGAAGAAAATCTGTTGCAAATTATGTATGATATTCCTGACAAACACGATGTAACAGAAATTATCATCGATGAAAAGGTTATCAATGAGCATAAAGCTCCGAAATTTGTAAAAAAAGCGGCAAAGAAAGCTTCTTAGTAGCCTCTTTATATAGGAAAAATAAAAAAGCAGGGTTTGATAACCCTGCTTTTTTTCTTGTGTCTTAGGTGAGGAGGTTTTATAACTGAAATATCATATTTATAAGGAGCTTATTATGCAAAATTTTGAGGAAGTTTTAGGCCATTATGGTTTTAGTGGTGAGGTTGTCGGTGTGCACGAAGGACCGCTGTTGAAACAAATTGAGTTTTTACCGGTTGCCGGTTCAAAAGTAAAAAATATTGAAGCTGTTTTGGATGATATTGCCCGCGAGCTTGGTGTTTCTTCTTTACGTGTGGAGATGATTGAAGGGACAAATCATTTAGGCTTTGAAATTCCTCAAGATGAATTTAAAACGGTTGATTTTAATGATATCATGAATAGTGCTGGTCGCGTTAAAGGGGAATTGCCGATTTGTCTTGGGGCAGATATTTTAGGGCGTCCCGTGTTTGCGGATTTGGCAAAAATGCCTCATTTACTGGTCGGCGGAACAACTGGTTCCGGAAAATCTGTCGGTTTGAATACGTTTATTCTTTCTTTGATGGCTGCTAAAAAGCCAAACGAGTTAAAATTTATTATGGTTGATCCTAAACGTATTGAATTCAGTGTTTATAATAATCAGAAATATATGGGCTATAAGGTTATTACAGAATCAGAAGAAGCTGTCTCAATTATTGCGGCTTTGGTTGATGAAATGGAAAACCGCTATGATAGGTTGGAAAAAAGTTTTACGAAAAATATTAAAGATTATAATGAACAAACCGAAGAAAAACTGATGCCGTATATTGTGTGTGTGATTGATGAATTTGCAGACTTAATGGCAACGGACAAGCAGGTTGAAAAAAACATTCAGCGATTGGCACAAAAAGCCAGAGCTTGCGGTATTCATTTAATATTAGCAACGCAAAGACCATCTGTCGATGTTGTAACGGGTGTGTTGAAAGCTAATTTTCCAACACGTTTGGCATATAAAGTTGCAAGCAATGCGGATTCCCGTACTATTTTGGATTGCGGCGGTGCTGAAAAATTAATTGGTCGCGGTGATGCTTTGTTTTTAGCCGGAGATGGTAAATTGCAACGTATACACGGAGCTTATTTGCCGGATAGTGAAATTAAAAAGATTGTTGACGAATACAGAGCTGATGTGAAACCTGTTATTACTCCCCAAAAGAAAGAAGAAGTTGCTGTTTCTGCCGAGGGTAAAGGAAAAGCTGTTGCAGAGAAAAAGAAAGAAGGGTGGTTTGCCAGAATGTGGAAATGGTGGTGCAATCTCGGTGTGCGTCAACGTAAGGTTATTATCAACGGGGTTATTTATTTGATTGGAATGTTTGTCGGTCACAAATTACCGACAAGCCGGAAAGCAACAAAGCGTTAAGGCAACGGTCAGATACTTTTTATTGACAGATCATAAGATTCAGAGTGCCAATTAATATCCGTTTTCTTTAATGTGGCAGGATTTCCGGCATAAATAGCGTAAGGGGTTGTCAAATCCTTGGTGACGGTTGAATTTATTCCAACGATAATGTTATCGGTAAGATGTGTATTTTTTGTCAGTGCGACACCTTCCCCCAGCCAAACGTGGTTACCGACAATAATTTCTTTGCCTTGGTTGTAAGGTGTCTTTTCCGAGAGATGATAGATGGCGTGAAAATCCGTGCAATATATTTTGGTATTTTTTGCAATCATACAATCATTTCCGATAACAACTCGGCTTCCTTTTTCCCATAATTGTATTTCTGTACCCATAAATCCTGATTTGTCACCAACTATCACGGTGCAATCGGAACTTTTAATTTCAATTTTAACCTTGCCAAAGCAACCATCCGGCATAATAATGGTATTATTATCCCCGTAAATTCTGATTTCTGTATCTCTTAAAAAATTAGGAGAACCGATTTTAAGATGATTATTGTTCCCCTTGATACGAACGGTGGCATATTTTAAAAGCTCATTTCTTTTGTTTTTAGGGCTATCAATAAGATTATTTTCCCCTGTGATTTTAATTCGTTTTTTTAAGAATACTCTCATATATTTTTTCTTTTCAAATTTTATGATGCTATTTGCTTAATTAAGCATTTTTTTATGAAAAATAATATTATTTTTATTTTTTTACACAAAATTATATTCACGATATTTTAAGAAGGTTAAAATTATGTGTATAGTTTATTTGGAAAATAGAATAAAGTTGACTTCTTTGATAGATTTTTCTATTGTATGAGCGATGTTTAATCAATAATAAGGATGTAACTAATATGACTTGTAAATATCAATGTTCTCATGAAGTTGCACAGATGTGTCCTGTCGCCAAAGGCGCTCGTCATCAATGTGCACCTATTCCGGAAGAAGGAAAATGGGTCAAAGCAACGGAAATTAAAGATATTTCCGGATTGACACACGGTTGTGGTTGTTGTGCACCGCAACAAGGTACTTGTAAATTGACTTTAAATGTTAAAGAAGGCGTTATTCAAGAAGCCCTTGTTGAAACAATCGGTTGCTCCGGTATGACACACTCTGCTGCTATGGCCGCTGAAATTTTACCGGGTAAAACAATTTTGGAAGCTGTTAACTCAGACTTGGTTTGTGATGCTATTAATGTTGCAATGAGAGAGCTGTTTTTACAAATTATTTACGGTCGTACTCAAACGGCTTTTTCTGATAACGGTTTACCTATCGGTGCCGGTTTGGAAGATTTAGGAAAAGGCTTGCGTTCTCAAGTCGGTACGATGTTTTCTACCAATGAAAAAGGTCCTCGTTATTTGGAAATGGCCGAGGGTTACGTTTTAGAACAGGGCTTAGATGCCAATAATGAAATTATCGGTTACAAATTTGTTCATGTCGGAAAGATGTTAGAAGCAATTCGCAATGGTACAGATCCTAAAACCGCTTTTGAACAAAATGTCAAAACTTATGGTCGTTTTGATGAAGCCGTTAAGAAAATTGACCCGAGAAAGGAGTAGGAACAATGCAACAATTTGAAGGTTTTGAAAGAAGAATTGATAAAATCAATGGTGTTCTTGCTCAATATGGAATGAAAGATTTAGATGAAGCCAAAGCTATTTGTACAGCTAAAGGAATTGATGTTGAAAAATTAGTCAAAGGTATTCAGCCGATTGCTTTTGAAAACGCTGTTTGGGCTTATACTTTAGGTGCCGCTATTGCTATTAAACAAGGCGCAAAAAATGCAGCTGAAGCTGCTGAAAAAATAGGTCTCGGTTTGCAAGCTTTTTGTATTCCGGGGTCTGTTGCCGATCAACGTAAAGTTGGTTTAGGACACGGTAATTTGGCCGCTATGTTATTAAGAGAAGAAACAAAGTGTTTCTGCTTTTTGGCCGGTCACGAATCTTTTGCTGCCGCGGAAGGTGCTATCGGTATTGCTCGTTCTGCCAATAAAGTTCGTAAGGAACCGTTACGCGTTATTTTGAACGGTTTAGGTAAAGATGCCGCTTACATCATTTCTCGTATTAACGGTTTTACTTTTGTTGAAACAGAATATGATTACTATACCGGTGAATTGAAAATCACAAAAGAAATTCCGTTCTCTAACGGCGATAAGGCAAAAGTTCGTTGCTATGGTGCCGATGATGTTTCTGAAGGTGTTGCCATTATGATTAAAGAGGGTGTTGATGTTTCCATTACCGGTAACTCAACAAACCCGACTCGTTTCCAACATCCGGTTGCCGGTACATATAAGAAGTGGGCCGTTGAGAATGGTCGTAAGTACTTCTCTGTTGCTTCCGGTGGTGGTACAGGTCGTACTTTACATCCGGATAATGTTGCTGCCGGTCCGGCATCTTACGGAATGACAGATACAATGGGACGTATGCACTCTGATGCTCAATTTGCCGGTTCTTCATCTGTTCCGGCTCACGTTGAAATGATGGGCTTAATCGGTATGGGTAATAACCCGATGGTCGGTGCGACTGTTGCTGTTGCGGTCGCGGTTGAAGAAAAAACTCGTTAAGCCGTTATATTTAACAATAAAAAAGGAGGATGATATCCTCCTTTTTTATTTACCGCGACGAGCTTTGTATTGTTTATACATTGCCAAATTAATGTTCTTTTTCTTTTGTGATTTGATTAAATCTTCTTCAATAGCGTGTTGAATAGAGTCACCGCTTTCACATATATATGCTCCGCTTTCCAGACGTTGTTGAATCTTCTCTGGATTGCCTTGAGCTCCGTTTAAAACACCTAAGATGTGTGTTTGTAAATTGACGGCGATTTTTTGCTTTTCAGGCGGAAGGTGAGAAATAGCGTTTTCATCAATATAAATGATAATCTTTCCTTTTAAAATATTGAATGCAACTTGGCGTCTGTCTCTTAAAACCGGATGAACTCTATGATTAGCCGTACAGCGAGCCAGAAAACTTTTACCGAACTTTTCTAAATTTTCAGGAGTTTTGTTATTGAAATAAGTAGAGGCAAGTTTGGCAAATTGAGTTGGTTCTTTGGTTTTTTTGTTAACAAATAAACCGGGACCGTAATTATAGCCAATTTCAGCCATAACGGCAATTTCAAAATCTTCCATTTTATCAATCGGAAGAGAGAGCATCATTGCTTCTTTTAACGGAACTGGATTTTGTTTAGTTGGTGTTTTTATAAAAGCATCATAGCAGTTGTAAGATTCATCGAAATTTGTAATTCTGTCCGTCGATTTAACGGCATCTCCGTCAGCCGTAATTGTGTTACCAAAATTGTAAGTATAAAATTTCTCGGTAACTCTCCTTCCTCTTTGTTTATAAGAAAGACGATAAGCCTGACTTCGGAAACCTTCAAAATTAGCAATCAGATAAAACATTAATTTTTCAGCATTAGCAAAATTGGCTTCTTTTTTTGCCAATATTAAACTATCTTCATTGAGAATCTCACTCATCTGAACAGTTGATGGTGCCAATGGTGCATTTTGCTTATTGAGAGTTGTGTCTTTTAAGTTCTTGGTAACATACTCAGTTGAATCTTTTTTGGCATCAAGCGCAGGAATTTTAGCATTGGCTTTTTGCATACTGATAGAGCCTAATGCAAAGATAGTTCCGCACAATAACCTTTTTTTGATGCTCACTGATTTTCTCCTTTATTTTTAATTCTATTTTAGCATAATATTAAAAAAATGCAAGAATTTTTGTCTAATTATTATTTTTTTATTTGGAAAATATAACAATTAAATTTCTTGCACTCTATGAGAAAAAAAAGTATAACGAAGCTATTGTTATATTTTTTTGTGAGGAATGATGAAAAAGACAATTTCTTATATCATAGCGAGCTATTTTGGGTTTGGTTTCAGCCCGTTTGCATCAGGAACCGTCGGTTCGTTAATGACGTTACCTTTGGTCTTTGCCGGAGTTTATTATTTTGGAATAAACGGTGTATTTATTATAGCTTTGTCTGCTTTTGTTATTGGTGTTTGGGCTTCAAAAGAAGTTTTGAAATATACTAAACATGATCCTTCTTTAATTGTTATTGATGAGGTTGTCGGGCAGAGCTTGAGTTTTGTTTTGTTGGCAAATCAATTGGAAGGAAATATGAATGCGTGGTTTGTTTATTTACTCGGTTTTGCTTTTTTCAGGTTGTTTGATATTTGGAAACCGCAACCGGTTCGATGGGCTGATCGCAAATTATTAAATGCTTGGGGCGTAATGCTTGATGATGTTTTTGCCGGAATTTATGCGGCTGCTTGTTTGTATATTTTCAATCGTTATTTTTCTTTATTTTAGGATATAAATTATGAAAAAAGAGCTATTAGCGCCAGCCGGAGATATTGAAGCAGGATACGCAGCACTTTACTACGGTGCTGATGCCGTTTATTTGGGATTGCAAAAGTTTTCGGCACGTGCAACGGCGACCAATTTTTCTGAGGAAAATTTAAATCAGTTTGTCGGATACGCTCATTTTTTGAAGCGTAAAGTTTATGTGACCATAAATACGGTTATCCAAGAGAAGGAATTATCAGATTTGCTTTTATCTTTGGATATTTGTTCTCGTTGTCATGTTGATGGAATTATTTTACAAGATTTAGGTGTGGCCAGACTCATTAAAACACAGTATCCCGAATTAGAACTTCATGCCAGTACACAAATGGCTGTTCATAATAAAGAAGGGGCTCTGGCTCTGCAAAAACTGGGTTTTAAACGTGTCGTATTAGCCAGAGAATTAACCTTAAAAGAAATCAAAGAGATTGCCGCTATTCCGCATTTAGAAACGGAGGCTTTTATCCACGGTGCCTTGTGTTATTCTTACAGCGGATTATGTTTATTTTCTTCTTTTGAAAGCGGAAGAAGTGCTAATCGCGGAAAATGTTTGTATCCTTGTCGGGCAAAGTTTGAAGGGGAGAGTGGTGAAAAGCATTATTTTTCTATGAAAGATATGGCTGTTCAAGAAAATATACTTAAAATGCCTGTCACGTCGCTTAAAATAGAAGGTCGTAAAAAATCTGCATTATATGTTGCTGCCGTAACCGATTATTATCGTCATATTTTAGATGGGGATGGCACTTCAATTGAAAAAGAAGAAAACATCAAACAAATCTTTTCGCGTCCGTGGACGAGTTTTCACCTCAATGGTAAAAATAAAGAAGTTATCGATAGGGATTTTGTCGGACACAGAGGGTTGCCAATCGGTAAAATTGAACAAATTCAAAAACACAAGATTGTGTTTAAAACTAATCATAATATAGCACGTTATGACGGTTTACAGATTGATGTTCAGAGGCAGGAAAAGCCGTTTGGATTTTCTATTCAATCTTTACGGGTAAACAACAAAAGTGTTTTTGAGGCAAAAGCCGGAGATATTGTGGAAATACTGTTGCCACCGCAAGCAGATTATCTTAAAAAAGGACAGCAGATTTATCTTGCATCGGCCACTAAAGTGAAAGGTTCTTATAACTACAACAAGCCCAAAAACGGGCAATATTTCCAGAGATTACCCCTTGATATTAAAGTTACTGTTGAAGAAAACAAAATTTCCGCACAATATAAAGATTATCTTGCTTCCGTTGCAGGTGTTTTTTCTCCGGCTACCGAAATAGATAAAACAAAACAAGCTATTCATAATGCTTTCAGTAAAACAGGGGATACGAATTTTTCATTAAGTAGTTTGGAAGTTCAAAATTCTAAAAATTTATTTGCCCCGTTATCTCTCTTAAATGAATTACGCCGAAATTTATACGCTCAAATCAAAATAGAAAATAAATACGGTGTTCTTCCCGTATTACCGGATTATATCAAACACGCTTCTCCACAATGGATTATTAAAACGGATGATTTATCTTGTTTAAGTGATTTGGATTTTAATGATGTTGCGGAGATTGTTGTTTTACTGAACTCACAAATGAAAACAGAAATGTTGCGCGGTTTGCCTAAAAACAAGGTTCGTTTGGCATTACCGACGGTTTGCCGTGTACCTGAACATTTTCAAAAATTAATCAGCAGTTGTTTGGGTGCCGGCTATAAAAAATGGGAAATAGCCAATTATTGGGGACTATCCGTGCTTCCTGAAAAAGGTATTGATTTAAGTTTTGATGCACCTCTTTATATTTTAAATTCTCAAGCTATGTCAATGGCAAAAGAAATGGGCGTTTCTCGTGTTTCTTTTTCAGTTGAAGATACAGAATCTAATATTTTGAATTTAAACAATAATGCTGTTTTGCCGACAACTTTAATTGTTTATCAAGATACGCCTTTGTTTATCAGTGCCAGTTGTATCCGTTCTAATACTTGTGCTCAATGTGACCATCAGGATAGGTGGATTGATTTGAAGAAAGACGGCATTTCATATCAAGCCTTATCAAGCCATTGTCAACTAATGTTGTTTGGGCGCAAACCCTACTGCATCAGCCCATTAGCAGAAAAATTCCGTCCGGATTTTTATCGGGCTGATTTTTGTTATAAAAAATATACGACAGAGCAGGTTTTGCAAATTTTTACAAAACTTAGAAAATTTGAACCTATCGTAAATACGGTATCTGCCAATATAGAACGCAATGTTGATTTGTTTTAGAGGAACAAACGGATGAAGCCTTATCAAAGTATTTTTATTTTAACAGGGGCCGGTATTTCAGCAGAATCCGGTTTGGCAACTTTCAGAAGTTCTAATGGTTTGTGGAATAATCATAAGGTTGAAGATGTTGCTTCAATAGAAGGCTTTGAAAGGAATCCTGCTTTGGTTCACGATTTTTATAACGGATTGAAAGTTGAAGTGCAGGGTGTCAAACCTAATGCCGCTCATTTGGCTATTACAAAGTTACAAGAAAAATATCCGGCTGAAATTAATGTGATTACGCAAAACGTTGATACGCTTCATGAAAAAGCCGGTACGAAAAATGTTTATCACATTCACGGACAAATAAATCAGGCGGTCTGTTTAAATTGCGGACATATTCTTGAAACATGGGGTGATGTTGATACGGAAACAGTTTGCCCTCATTGTCGGATTATGGGAATGATGAAACCTAATATTGTGTTTTTCGGTGAAAATTTACTCTGTATGGATACAGTAGAAAGATTGTTACGACAATGTGATTTGTTTGTTTCTATCGGAACTTCCGGTGTCGTTTTTCCTGCAGCAGGGTTTGTTCAAAGTGCTAAGTATTATGGAGCGGATACAATTGAATTTACACTTGAACCGACAGCAAATAACTATTTATTTGACAAACATATTTACGGAAAAGCCGGCGAAACTTTTCCTCAATTTGTTGATGAATTGATTGAGTATCATAAATCCGAGTAAAAAACTATTGCTTTTTTGGAAAATTTAGTCTATAAATATACTGTCATTTGAATTATATATAGTATAATTAAAAAAATTTTTATTATGGAAGAAAAAGTATTAACTCCGTTTGATTACGGATTTGAGTTGGCTAAAAGTCCAAAATTAGAAAAGAATCTCTACAATGTAGATGGATACAGATGTCCTGATTGTCCTATTTATGCTTCATGTCTTCTTTTAAGAAAAAAGCATCCTAGCCTGTGCTTCGAAGGTCTTCACAAGGCTTTAATGCAAACAAATGTTTGCCAAAAAGTCTTGAATAAAGAGAATGTTTCAAGTGAAGAAGTAGCCCTGCATCTTTATGTTGATTCCATGCTATATCAGTTAGATAAGCTCACTGACGTACAAAAAGTTCCTCTGGAGTTATTCGATCTCTGGGATTTGCGTACCGATTGTGCTTTGGATGAAGAAAAGGGTGGCAACTTAGGTGCAAGATACGCTGTTATCTGTCGCTTTTTGGGGCGTCAGGTTGTTGACATCTTAAGGGAGCGTGGGTATGAGATTTAACAAAAAAATCGCTTAAGCTTTCAGGCTTGAGCGATTTTTTTGTTCTATGTGAGACTATTTAATTTTCTCTGCCAAGTCTTCGAGGTGAGGGGGCTGATAATTCGGTCCTTTTAAAAACTTACCGTCAGCACGTTTAAGCGGTTTCCCGTTAACTAATTTTGACATATTGCTGGTATGCACTCTGAGAAAAGCATCTTCCAGCGGCAGATCAAAACTGACGGCCATACCGCTCAAGACATATTGTAAATCAGATAGTTCTTTGAGCATTTTGGCACGTGTTTCTGTTTGAGTTGTTCCTGTTTCTTCCAGTTCTTGACACAACGCATCTATTTCAACTTTAAGTTCTTCCAATTCTTCATTAAGGAGCTTATAGCGCAGTTTAAGTGTATCAATCGATAAAGGTTCATCAACAGCACATTCCATTGCTTTGTGGCATTCGCGGAGTTTATCTTCATAAATAGTCATTTTGGTTTCCTGATGTATGAAAGAATAAAGTTTTTGAGTTTTTCAGAATCTTCCCATTGCATTCTAATTTCCAAAACTTTGAAGCGGGATTGCAGAGCAGGGGGAATTTTAACAAAATCCTTGGTTGTTGTAATCGCTTCGGCGTTTAGAAGTTCAGCTTCGGTTAAAACAGTATTTAATTCATCTTCTGAATAATAGTGATGATCAGGAAAATCAAAAGTTTTAACAATTTCAATTCCAAGTTCATTTAATGAAGTATAAAATTTTTGAGGACGTCCGATTCCGGCAAATGCCACAACGCGATTGTTTTGCAAATCAGGTAATTCAGGAATGATTTTTCCCTTAAAACAAGGGATATTCAGAGAAGTACTCAAATTAAAATTATCATCTCCTATAATCAAAGCGGCCTGAGCCCGTTTTAATCCGTCTGTAATGTGTTCTCTTAACGGACCGGCGGGAATACATTTTCCGTTGCCGAAACCGATGGTTCCATCAATGACAATAAATGATAAATCTTTATATAAACTCGGATTTTGGAAACCATCGTCCATTAAAATGCATTCGGCTTGGTTGTGTTGAGCCATTAGAGCGCCTTGATAACGATCGGCATTAATAAAAGTCGGGGCGATGCGAGCCAGTAATAAAGGTTCATCACCTACTTGTTGCGGAGTGTGTGTGGTGCAATTAACCTGTACATTTTGGACTGTTCCGTGATATCCTCGGGATAAAAAATTAGGATATAATCCGGCATTTTGCAATAAAACAGCTAATGAAATGGCTGTTGGTGTTTTACCGGTTCCCCCTGCTGTTAAATTGCCGATGCAAATAACGGGGATTTTGACTTTATGTGTTTTTTTTGTTTTTAGGCGTATTCTCGTGCCTAACGCATACAGCTCACCTAAAGGAGTTAGGAGTTTAGATATCCAGTTGTTTTTTTGCCAGAAAGAAGGAGTTCTCATTAAGCAATATATCCTTTGACTTTTTCCACAATGCCATCCAATACTTTTGCTTCTCCGGAAGCCCAATTGTAGGCGAGGCTTTGCTTTGCTTCAAGTAAATCTTTATTGTCAAACAATTGAATAACCGTATCAATAACTTCTTCAGCATCATTGGTTTGAATGATAGCATTTGCTTTTTGAGCTCGCTGCATAGCCTCTGTGAAATTATGCATATAAGGTCCGACAATAACGGCATCTTTTAAACGAGATGGCTCCATAAAGTTTTGTCCGCCGTGCGGAATTAGGGATCCGCCAATGAAAACAACAGGGCTGATACCATACCAAATACCGAGTTCACCAATTGTATCAGCAATATAGACTTGCGTTTTATCCGTTATTTTTTCATTTGCAGAACGCAAAGCGACATTTAATCCTAAATCAGATAATTGTTTCTTGATATCTCCTCCGCGTTGCGGATGACGAGGTGCTATCAAAACCAAAACATCAGGGTGCTTTTCAAACAGAAGTTTAAAGCGTTTACCAAGTTGATATTCCTCATTTTCGTGAGTCGAACTGATACAAAAAATACGGCGATTACCAATTTGTTTGATAACTTCAGCTTTTTTATCCTCATCCACCGGAATAGGTAATCCCGCAAATTTCAGATTACCTAAACACGTTGACTCTTTTGCCCCTAAAATGCGCAATCGATAAGCATCTTCTTCCGATTGACCGAGGCAGAAAGTGAAACATCCGAGCAATTCTTTGCTTATGTAGTCAAATTGTTGCCAGCGTTTAAATGATTTATTGGAAATACGTCCGTTAACTAAGACCAAGGGAATATTTTTCTTTTTGATTGTGGAAAGCATAGCCGGCCAAAAATCAGATTCAAACCAAAGAACCAAATCCGGTTGCCAATGCTTAATGAAACGTTTTGTAAAGACAGGATTATCAATAGTAATATATTGGTGAAAGGCTCTTTCGGGAAGACGTTTTCCCATAATTTCAGCAGATGTGGTTGTCCCTGTCGTTACCATTACATAAGTATCATCACTTGTTTCAAGTAAGCGATTAATAAGCGGTAGCATTGAAACAGATTCTCCGACTGAGGCGCCGTGAAACCAAATCAATTTCCCTTCCGGTCGTTCTTTTATCGGTTTTCCGATGCGCTCGTTAAATCGTTTGATATCTTCTTTTCCTATTTCTATTCTTTTTTGAATATATGACCGAATAACTAAAGGATATAAAACGGTAATTAAAGTGTTGTAAATTCCGATAAACATTTGTCAATTTCCTTGTTTTGGGTATTTTTTTGTTCGGGGCATTTTCCCTTGTTCCACCTTCGGAAGACCAAGTTGATGATCTATGTCCCAAGTTAATTGAGTTAAAGCTGTTTCAATTTCCAATCTTTTTTTCTCTAAGTCATCACTTGTCAGTTGGTCTGAAATAAAGAAAGGTTCAGTAGCGGCAATAATTCCTTTCGAAAAAGGAGCCGGTACCAGCATACTATCCCAGCTTTTAGTAATCAATGCAGCGTTTTTTACACTGTATGTCAGACCGATAATCGGTAAGCCCGTTTTTTGAGCATAGAACAGGGCGCTTTGAGAGAGTTTCATATTTGGTCCTTTAGGACCATCGGGAATGATGGTGATGCTATTTCCGTTTTGTAATTCTGTCATTAAGGAAAGTGCAGCACCTTTGGCATTTTCATTACTGGAACCATCAATAACTTTAATGCCGAAATACTTTAGGACGGCAGCAATCATTCTTCCGTCTCGGTGTGGAGAAACCAGAGCACTCATAGGAAATTGTTTTTTATGATACCAAAAATGGCAAGGCAATAAAGTGCGTCCGTGCCAGATGATTAAAATAATGGCTTTATTTTGTCGCCAAGTGTTGTAGACTTCTTTCAGTCCTCTTTTCTGCCAACGGGTCGTGAAACCGACCAATTGAGCATAGGCATAAATAATCGCCCCTAAAATCGTTGTCGTATAGGATGAACTCTCTAATTTTTTAAAAAAATGTTTTAATTTTTTACGCAAAGGAAGGGCGGCAGACATTGACATTACCTTTTTTGTATCATTTCCGTAACGGCAATACCGATTGTTTCATTTTCGGTGATAACCACCTCTCCCTGACCAATAAGGGTGTCATTAGCATAAATATCGACATAATCATTGACATTTCGATTTAACTCCACAACAGCACCGCGTCCTAATTTTAGTAATTGGTTGATTCTTAGATCGGCTGTTCCTAAAGTAACGGAAATATCAATATCAAATTCCTCATCAAGTTGATGATCTGCAGTATTAAGCATTTATATTCACTCCTGTTTTATCTATGCCATCATACTCTTATTTTTTTAGAGTTCAACACTATAGCGTTGTGTTCCACATATTTTCTTCTTCTATTGTGGATTACTTGATTTATTGTTGCGAGAGAATAAAAAAAAACATAATTTTAGGAATGGTCTATTGCAGAATATCAGAAGATTTCCTATATAGTAACTGTTGTTGTTTGAAATTAAGGTGAAAAATATGGTTGCTAAAACAAAAGTATATCCTATTCTACCATTGCGAGATATTGTGGTTTATCCGAAAATGATTGTTCCGTTGTTTGTTGGACGGGAAAAATCGATTCAAGCACTGCAAAGTGTTGTGGATAACGGACAGAGTATTATTTTGTTAACGCAAAAAGATGCAGCGGTAGAAGATCCGACCGAAGAGGATATTTATACGGTAGGAACCTTAGGGACAATTCTGCAATTACTTAAATTGCCTGACGGAACGGTTAAAGTTTTGATAGAGGGGGTTGAGAGAGTTAAAATTAAAAAATTTGCCTCCACTCCTGAATATTTAGCCGCTGCTGTGGAAATAATGCCGCAAGATGAAACACATACGACGGAAATGGAGGCTATGGCAAGAGCTGTTGTTTCTCAGTTTGAGGAATATGTTAAGCTCTCACGAAAAATTCCTCCTGAGGTTTTGGTTTCGGTTAACCAAGTTGAAGAATACGGAAAACTTGTTGATACGATAGCTTCTCACTTGGCCTTGAAAATTGCAGACAAACAAGCATTGCTTGAAGGAAAGACATTAGAAGATCGTTTTGAAAAAATTTTGAGCTTTATGAATGCGGAAATTACTCTGTTAGAGGTTGAAAATAAAATTAAAAACCGTGTTAAAAAGCAAATGGAAAAAAGCCAAAAAGAATACTATCTCAATGAGCAGATGAAAGCTATTCAGAAAGAACTGAATGAAGGCGAAGACGGAGATGAAATTTCTGAGTATATGGCTAAGATAGAAAAAACAAAGCTATCTAAAGAAGCAAGAGAAAAAGCCGTTGCTGAAGTTAAGAAACTCAAGTCTATGAGTGCTATGTCTTCGGAAGCGACAGTGATTCGTAATTATTTGGATTGGATGCTGGATATTCCGTGGAAAAAGACCTCTAAAGTTAATAAAAATCTTGCCAAGGCTATGGAAGTTTTGGAAGCCGATCATTACGGGCTTGAAAAAGTGAAAGAACGTATTGTTGAATATTTGGCTGTTCAAGCACGTGCCGATAAGGTTAAAGGACCTATTTTATGTTTGGTTGGTCCTCCGGGTGTCGGTAAGACCTCTTTGGGACGTTCTATAGCCAAAGCAACCGGTCGTCATTTTGTCAGAGCCTCTCTCGGTGGTATGCGAGATGAGGCGGAAATCAGAGGGCACAGACGGACATATATAGGGTCTATGCCGGGTAAGATTATTAAAGGAATGAAAAAAGCCGGAACATCTAATCCGTTGTTTTTACTTGATGAAATTGATAAGCTGGGGAATGATTGGCGCGGAGATCCTAGTTCTGCTTTATTAGAGGTTTTGGATCCGGAGCAGAATGCGACATTCAGTGATCATTATCTTGAAGTTGATTATGATTTATCTGATGTTATGTTTGTTACAACGGCAAATTCTTTGGATATGCCAAGACCGTTATTGGATAGAATGGAGATTATCCGTTTATCCGGTTATACTGAAGATGAAAAAATTGAAATCGCTAAGCGGCATTTAATTCCTAAGATTTTTGAAGAAAATGCCGTTAAACCGACCGAACTTTATATTACTGATGAGGCTATTCGTGATGTTATCAGATATTATACGCGAGAAGCCGGTGTTCGTAATTTAGAGCGAGAATTGGCAACAATAGCACGTAAAGCAATTAAAGATATTCTGATTTCAGAAACAAAAGATCTCAAGTTAACGGTTGATGATAGTAATATTGAGAGATATCTCGGTGTTAAAAAATTTCACTACGGGGTTGCCGAAAAACAGGATCATGTCGGTGTTACAACAGGTTTGGCGTGGACAGAGGTCGGTGGAGATATTTTATTCATTGAAGCCGTTGATATGCCCGGAAAGGGAATCGTTAAACAAACGGGTAAGCTCGGTGATGTTATGAAAGAATCCATTGAAACAGCTTATTCTGTTGTAAGATCTCACTCTCGAGAATTAGGTATAGATCCGGAAGTGTTTGATAAAACGGATATTCACATCCATGTTCCGGAAGGCGCTACACCTAAAGACGGACCGTCAGCCGGTATTGCGATGTATACCACGTTGGTTTCTGTTTTGACGAAGATTCCGGTAAGGAAAGATGTTGCTATGACCGGTGAAATAACATTGCAGGGCAGGGTACTCCCGATCGGCGGATTAAAGGAGAAACTTTTATCTGCTTTGAGAGGGGGAATTAAGACAGTAATGATTCCTGAAGAAAATACAAAGGATTTGGCTGAGATTCCTGATAATGTGAAAGAAGGGTTGAAAATTATTCCTGTATCTTATGTTTCTGAGGTTTTAAAAATAGCCTTAAACGGAGATCTTCATCCATTACCGATACCTCTTACGGGGGCGGATAATATCCAACCTATTTTGACAAATTAAAAAAAATTGATAAGCCCTTCTTTTCGGAGGGGCTTTTTTTGTATAGAGGAAAAATAACAAACACCTTCAAAATAGCTTGACACAATGGATTCGATATGATAGAATGAATCTAGATTTTGGCTCAGCCTATCTGGAGGGTGCAATATGAAAACTAAAGATTATTTGCTGTATGCGGTAGTTATATTGCTATATGGTCCGGGAATGTTTTTTCTGACCAAAATTGCAAAGGCAAATATAATCTATAATGATTCAGGCACCAACCTCCTTATAGAATACCAAACCAAAACCAAACCTTCAGCTGGGCCAAAATCCTCATATCAAAAATATGCGGCAGTTAGTTTTATCTCAAAAAAGTCAACCATTAATTCCGATGCGAGCGGCGATGATTTAGATTCAATGCCGATTAAAGAAACGAGTTGTCCGACAGGACAAACGAAAGTGGACGGCATTTGTATAGATGTTGCGGCTTGTAATACTTCATTTCCGTTAACCTCGGTCAGCAGTAAAATCGGTTCTTATGTGACCAAGAACTGCGGTTCCAAGGGAATAAGGTATTGTTATACAAGCTGTCAATCAGGATGGACGCATAGTGGTTGTTCTTGTACACCAGTTGATTGCTCAGAATATCCGCTCTTAACAAATAAAAATCAAAACTGTAATGGGTTAAAGAGTTGCAAAACGGGAGATACCTACAAATATAAATGTACGTCATGTGCATTGGGATATAAATTGAATAATAATATGTGTATAGCGAAAAATTGTAGTGACTACAGTACGATGTATGCGACATCTGTAACCGCTCATTGTACGGCGATAGTGGCAGGTAAGGCAGGAGAGGGTTATTGTTATGATTGTACGGGGTGTGAAGATGGATGGACATTATCGAATACACATACCTGTACGGTGAATACATGTAATTATAAAACATCATCAATAACAAATTGTATCAAACACACGATCACACGGACTGGTACAGATTTATGTTACGAGTGCACGGCATGTGAACTCGGTTATTCATTAAATGATGGCCATACAACTTGTACGGCGAATTCGTGTCCGACAGGTAGTTCAACGAGTTTTTCAACTGTTCAGAATTGCCCGGCAGTATCAGTTACCAAAGCAGGAACAAATTTCTGTTACAAATGTAGTAATTAGCCGAGATTTATTAAATTGGAGGTTATTATGAGAGAAATATATACTTTATGCTGTTTGATGGGAATAATGCTGTGCGGGCATGAAGTGCAGGCATATTCTTTTGGTAACAGTTTAGAATTGAATGATAAACAAATCTCCAACGAAATTGGAACATACCAAAAACTGGCGGGAGTAAGATTTATCTTGAATGATGGAACAGACAAAACGCAAGACTGTCCAAGTGGTCAGGAAAAAGTTGGTGGTGAATGTATAGATGCGGATACATGTGCAAGTACATTTACATTAACAACAATCAATAAAAATGCAGGAACATATGTGACAAAGGATTGCGGTTCAAAAGGAACGCGTTATTGTTACACGAGTTGTCGCACAGGTTGGGTGCGTAATGGTTGTAGTTGTGATGCGGTTGATTGTAACGGTTTTCCTCATTCAGTAAGTTCCGGGCAACATTGTAATGGCGTTAAAAGTTGCAAGACGGGAGACAGCTACAAATATAAATGCACAGCATGTGAAACAGGTTATGAATTAGACACGAGCACCGGCGTATGCAAGGAAAAGTCATGCGGTAGAGATTACAAAACTTCCATTACGCCGAATTGTACCGAGGTTGATACTGATAAAGCGGGTGATAATCTTTGTTATAAATGTAAAAAATGTAAAGAGGGGTGGACTCTTACATCAGAGTTTACCTGCTCGGAAAATTCATGTGGTACAACGACAACAATGATAGAGCATTGTGTCGTTTATGAGTCCGTAACGAAAACCGGTGCGAACATATGTTATAAATGTAAAACCTGTGCTCCGGGGTATGAGTTAAACAGCACCGGTACAGCGTGTAGCGCTAAAAAAGCCGATACCGGCTATTCAACCGGTACAACATGTTTTTCGAATTGTACAAGTATCAGCACTCAAATGGCCGGTACGGAGTTTTACCATAAATGTTTAGCATGTAATAACGGATATGAAGTTGGTACAAGTGGTGCCTGTTCAGCTATTGTTTGCCCGAGTGGTTCGGTTAATATTTACTTATGTCCGGCCTTTCGTTGCCTGATTAAGACTAATTAACGGAGGGAACTGAGCAAAATAAAAAAAGAATTATTATGCCATACTTAGGTCTCTTCTCTCCTTGTCATACTCGTGCTCCGACACGAGTATCCATCGAGAACAAAGGAGCCTTTATTCCTCCCCTGTTTGAGGGGAGGTTAGGAGGGGTAGTATAATAATCGAACCCTCCCTAACCCTCCCTCAAACAGGGAGGGAATAGAAGGAAACAATGTTATAAAAACAACAATTATTAACCTAAAAAAGGAGAAAGAAAATGAGAACGACTATAACAAACAGAATGATGATAGGGGCAAGCCTGTTGGTGATGACTTTCTCCTTTACAATAAACGTCAAGGCGCAGTCTTGTACCAAAGTCCCGACTTGTGAGGAGTTGGGATATACGGGAACTTCTTGTAGCTCTGGTGTTGCAACTCTTAAATGTCCGTTTGATCAGAGTAAAGTATTTTGCGCTGAAGATTGTTCATCTTACACATTAGATTCTTGCCCCTCTCATGCACTCTGTGAGCAATGTTCAAACGGAAAGTATAAAAGGACAGGATGTGAGGACGGCTATATATCAGAAAATCAAGTAATTACAAGCTCAAGCTCAAGCCCAACCTCATCCTCAAATGTGGTATTGGTAAATAACCTGAACTTTGAAAGTTTTCTTACACCATATCTTTCTGCCACCTCTGACTCAGATGTAACTGCTAATTGTGTTGTTAATCCTTGTGATGGTTATACTTTATCTGCTCCGGTTGCTCATTGTTCATCTTCTTCTTATAATTCTTGCAAATCTGGTAATACGACAAAATATAGATGTACGGCTTGTGAATCTGGTTATATAGTTTCTAAGTATGCTATGCAAGGTGGGAAGCGTACATCCTATATAGAATCATGTACAGTTAATCCTTGTTATTTTACCAATAGCTACTTTATTGATGAAACTACAGGAAATGTAACATACCATGGCGGTGCAGGAAATACAGAAAAATATAAGTTAACTTCTAAGAGTGATCCTCATTGTGTAAATCAAGACACTTATTCCTCATGTCAATCAGGGAGTACAATGTTGTATTACTGTCATTCCTGTATATCTGGATATACTTCCCTTTCCTATCAATACACCTATTCAACAACAGCTGGATTATGCTTTACGTATAACAACTATGATTCCGGTTATTGTCCGTCATCTAAAGGTTGGTCAACATCAAAAGACTCTAACGCTAACTCATTTGAGGGTTGCTATAAATACAGTGGTCCGAATAGTCATACTGGTACGCAATACTGGCGTCCAACCGCATGTAAAGATGGTTATAAAATTAATTATGATACAATGCGGTGTGTGCCCAAATAGGGTGTTGACACCTCAGGGTTGAGTGTATGCGTAGAGGTTTGGATTTGCTCGTGCCTGACACGAGAGTCCAAACCTCTTCGCGTATTGTTTTTTGTTTTTTTCT
>JAFUSU010000031.1 GCA_017467515.1 Alphaproteobacteria bacterium | reverse complement strand
CCGCCGCATACTTTTGATATGAGGATTTTGGCCCAGCTGAAGGTTTGGTTTTGGTTTGGTATTCTATAAGGAGGTTGGTGCCTGAATCATTATAGATTATATTTGCCTTTGCAATTTTGGTCAGAAAAAACATTCCCAGACTACATAGCAATATAACTACCGCATACAGCAAATAATCTTTAGTTTTCATATCGCACCCCCAGATAGGCTGAGCCAAAATCTAGATTCATTCTATCATATCGAATCCATTGTGTCAAGCTATTTTGAAGGTGCTTGTTATTTATGGGAAATGATGACTACATTTTACCGTAAGAATAATAGATTGTTTTTTCTCGGGCCTGCATTTTTTGAACACCGAAGAATCTCAAAATTTTGTTATCATGTATAACTTCACCATTGGCTGACGGAAGTTTTTTATAACGCATCTGATAATCCAAAACATCGCGCAAACTCATATATTTTTCATTATCAAATCGAACATACCAGCCATATAAAGAGGAGCCGACATTGATAACTAATTTATTTTGCTGTTCTGAACCGTTAAATTCCGTTTCCTGACTTGTTTCACCATACACAAAAGACTGACGGGAATCAAAATCTTTAACAGACGGAATATATTCGTTAATAAAATCGTCAGCATCAGCTTTTTCAACACATACGGATAAAGCTTTAGCTGCTGAGAAATAAACTTGCGTTCCTGTTGGTCCTAAAATTATACCGGAAGCGGGCGTCTTAAATCCGATTCGCTGATTAACTTTATCGCCGAGAGGAATTTTAACATAGTCTAAAACATCGAGCGTATCTGTTTCTTCAATATGACCGCAAATGACATTTCCTTGAACCGTAAAGAAATTATTCTGAGGCATAATAAATTTGTAATGGCTCTGATTAAATATTTTAAGTTTTTCACTACCCTCTCTCATTAACGAAGCATAACGCACCGTATCCGATTGCCGGTCAATAATAAGTTCCGATATCTGAGGTTTCAAAGGAACAATATAATGATTCATTATTAAAACAGACCATTCATTCAAATCCTGCGTTGCCTTAATTTCTAATGCGATCTCATCTTGATACTTATCACCTTCCCAAGTTTCAAATTGCGTATAAGAATTGATAACTTTTGCATTTTCAGACAGTGAGCCGATACGATCAACCGTCCACAAATCACTGTTAGGAGAAACTTTACATATTTCTCCTGAGAAAGTTTCTTCATCATCATTTGTTGTTTGAGGAAGTGTTATCTCCGTAACATCGAAAGAGTCCTCATCCTTAAAATCAAGCACAGGATCATTCATCTGTTGATCTGTTATATTTTCTCCATTGAATTCAGCTGTTGAATAAACATCATCTGCCACATCCGATACCGGATTATCAGATAAAATATCTTGTTGCTCCTGAGTTTCCGTCAACGAAGAATCTTCCATAGGCTCGGGTGTTGTTTCCGGAATCTCATCTACGGAATCAACATTAAAATCATTGAAAGCATAAATCGGCTCAACATCAGGATTGACTTCATCATCGGCATTTAAAGCATATTCCGGCACTGAAGAAAGCTCCGATTCGACCTCTGTTTCATCTTGTGTATCCGAAAAATTATTTGTTTCATATTCTTGCTCTGAAACGGCGTACTGTTCACTCTCATCAAAAGAAGTATCGTTTTGTTCAAATTCAGGCTCTGATGAAAATAACGGCTCGGTTACCGTATCAATATCCGTTACGGTTTCTGCCGGCTCATTTAAATCCAATAAATCACTTATTACCTCATTAGGTTGTTCTTCTTCATCGATTAAGTCCGAATTCTTTTCTGTGTCATTATGATCATCGAAAGAAGGCGGATTCGACAACTCAGGCTCATCATACTGAGAAAAATTTAAATTTTCAGAATTAATACCGGATTCTGTAATTTCAGCATCATCATCTAAAATAGCGTCAACGCCGGCTGTAATATTTGTATCATTTTCCTGAGCACCCAATATATTTGCTAAATTATTGTCATCAGCACTCTCGGTTATTGAACCGTTTTGTTCCGGTTTCTTTTTAAAAAAATTAAACATTTTCTTTGTCCTAATAAGTATGATATACACTTATAATAAAACAATATATATTAAAATCAATTCAATAAAATAATAGCCGGAATAACTCCTCCGGCTATTAAATTTTTATGGCGCAAATTCTATTTAAGCCAAGCCATAAATTTACGAATTTGCGTGCTATAAGGGAATAGAAATGAGAACTCTCAAACCTCCTAAAGGACTATCAAGCAACTCAATCTTACCACCATGTGATACAATCACATCTTTGGTAATAGCAAGACCGAGCCCGACGCCTCCTGTTTCTTTGTTACGAGATTCCTCTAAACGATAAAAGGCCTTAAAGACATCTTCTCTTTTATCTTCAGGAATACCCGGACCGTCATCATCAATAATTAATTCTAAGTGACGATCCGTACTTTCCAGAGCAACGGCAACTGTTTTACCATATTTCAAAGCATTTGAAACAACATTTGTGACAGCTCTCTTTAAAGCTTGTTCACGCCCCTGAATAGCACTGACCTGATCGTTTGTTTTATAGCGAATAAACGAGTCCTTCGTCCGGTATTTATTCAAAACGCTCAAGACCAATTCATTCATATCAACAAAAGTTGAGCGTTCCCCGCCTTCTCCGCTGACAAAAGAAAGATATCCTTCAAGCATCTTTTCCATTTCAGCAATATCTTGCAACATATCTTCTTTATCTTGACCTTTAAGCATTGTTGCTTGCAACTTCATCCGTGTCAACGGTGTTCGCAAATCGTGAGAAACGCCCGCCAACATCTGTGTTCTTTCAGATATTTGTCTTTGAATACGTTCCTTCATTTTAATAAAGGCAAATGCTGCGGCGCGAACTTCCGATGAACCGTAAGGCTTAAATTTACTGTCATCAATACCTTTACCAAAATCTTCAGCCGCTTTTGCCAAATCCGCAATTGAACGAACCTGAATCCTTAAAAAGGCAACAGCAACCAAAAACAGCAAAATTGATGTACCGACCATCCAAGCCACAAATCCGAAAATAGAGGTTGAAAAAATATTTTTCGAAGAAGTAACAAACTTAAAAAATCGATCCGGTGTATCGATAAATACCGTTAACAACGATTCTTTCCTGTTCCAGTAAACATTTGTCAAATCTGCCGGAAATTTCTTTTTAAGATTTCTTTCCAAAAACCCCGTTACCAATTCATTGTTGTTTTTTTTCAACACATTATTGACGGCTTTGTGCTTATCTTGGCTCAAATATGCCGTCACTTCCATATCCAAATTTGTCTTGGCAATTTTTTTAATATCCTGCAGATGATCCGGTGAATGGTTAATCATATCCATAATCATCGCCATATCTGACGTTAAATTATCTGCCAATTTTGAGCCGACTCGCCCCCATGTTCCATCCCAAAATGCAACAATGGAAACGACCTGAACCACAATTAACGGAATAAAAATCAGCAACATTGTTCTAAAGAACAACCGCTTCGGCAATATCTTTAATTTAAGATACCGTACGGCATTATCTGCTCTTTTCGGTAATTTAATATGCATAGATAATCTCCTTCTGATAATTGGCTTTATCCTAAAAGCTTTTCTCAATAAATACCAGTTTTTTTTGAAATTTATACGTCATAATTCAGAACTTGCAGGGCAACTTCATAATCAAATCCGGCGCGCACTAAAACGCCCAAATCTTTTTGGCGGAATAAGATTCGTTGTTCCTCGGGACGATACGGTCCTATTTTTTTCTTTTGAGCCAACAACAATGCAGATTCAAAAGGTTGGTATCCTTGCGTTTCCAATATGGCGTCAATACGCGCTTCATTAATCCCCTTTTGTCTTAATTTTCCGGCAATATAACGAGCAGACTTTCCGGCAGCAACATAGTTTTTAATTTTTATCTCGGCATATCTTTCATCATCCAAATAGCCGTATCGTTCAAAATCGGACAAGATTTGTTCTATCCACTCATAGGCTTCTGTTTTAGGCCATTCCGGATTATGATAAGCATAATCCGCAACGCGGCGGCGCAAAACCTGACGCAGATTATCAATGGAAGAATCAAAACGCTTTAGATAATATAGGGCAATGTTTTTCAATCTCTGCGGTGTTATCTTCTTTGGATTTCTGAGTTTTTTTGTTTTTTCCGTATCTTCTAACACTTGCAAATCCTTAAATTTTGAATTAAATAAAGTATAATTTATCTTATAACAAACAAAGGAATAAGCAATTGAATAATTTTGACAACTGTGTATCTTTTCACATTGATAACGGCTCTTTTTTAGGGCGTTTTGTCCGTCTTGATGATGTCGTTAACACGATCCTGACTAAACATAGCTACCCCAAACAAGTATCTGCCGTGGTTGCGGAGAGCACTGCTTTGGCAACATTATTAGCCAGTACATTAAAATATAAGGGCTTGTTTACACTGCAAACGAAAAGCAACGGACCTGTTCCGATGGTTGTTGTTGATGTCACCTCCGAAGGCGGTATTCGTGCTTGCGCCGATTATGATGAAAATAAAATCAGGCACGCTCAGAAGCTCAGAAAAACTGTCGGTGAAATAGAACCGGCACCTCATTTTATGGGCGAGGGTATTCTGGCTTTTACGGTCGATCAGGGCCCTGAAACGGATTTATATCAGGGAATTGTTGACCTACAAGGAAAAAATTTGAGCGAGTGTGCTATGCGCTATTTTAAACAATCTGAGCAAATAGAAACATATCTCAAACTTTACTTACAAGCCCCTCAAACGGAAAATGACAGATGGAAATCAGCAGGTATTTTACTGCAAAAACTCCCTTCTCACGGCGGCTCTGCCGTTGTAGAAGAAACAGAGTTAGCTGAAGCATGGAATCAGGCTGTTATTTTTATGCAAAGTTTACAGGAAAGTGAAGTATTTGATTCTGATTTGGATTCCGCAACAATCTTAAATCGCTTATATCACGCTGACAATTTACACATCACACAGGAAAAAAACTATACTTTCGCTTGCCGTTGCAGCCGAGATAAACTTTTCAACACGCTGCACGCAATGAAACCTGAAGAAATCAGCGATATGTGCGAAAATGGAAAAATTACGGCAACCTGCCATTTTTGCGGTAGCATATACAGTTTTGATAAAGGGGAACTCATCAATCAGTAGCGACTAAATTAAGTATATATTAATTTATAATCTGTACAATGACCGCAAATTGTTTCTTTTGAGGATTAACAAATGACTAAATTCAAAACTTTGCTCAGTATTTTATTAATCTGCGCGATTACCAGTAATTGCGGTTTATTTTATAACAATTCACCGGAGGGCGAAGTATCCTCCAATGAGCCTCGCTTTACCAATGCCGGCAAAATTGATTTGAAAGTCAGCAAAATAGATGTCGTTTCCGAATTTACACCTTCTTTTCGCAGGCCGAATGTTGAACATTTGCTTCCTATCTCTATTGAAAAAACAGCTCGTATATGGGCTCGTGACAGATTAGAAGCCGTTGATTATTCTTCTACCAAGCAAGCTCACGTAATTATTAAAGACGCGAGTGTTACTGAAGAATTACAGCCGGCAGAAAATCTTTTTGACAGAGATCAGATTAAATATCACGCAACCCTGTATATCGTTGTCCGCATTACGGATACAAACTCGTTATCCAGTGCAGGAACAGAAGTTGAAGCTTGGCGCGAGTTGACCATTCCTGCTTCAACGGATATTGAGGACAAAGAGCAGTACTGGAACAAAATGGTTTATGATTTGTTTAATGACTTCAATCAACGAATGGACTACAACATTCATAAATATCTGAATATGTATATAGCCAACGATACAACCGTTACAAACTATTAAAAAAAAGGCTCCCGATTGGGAGCTTTTTTTTTAATTCAAAACGACAGCCGCATTTCCGACAGACATTTCAAACGTCGGTATCCGAATATCTTTTATCTCATCATTAGCCGCCTTTATTTTGCAACTTCCGTAAAAGACCGCATTAGCCGAATTAAGCGGCGCGGTACTTGAGAACTCAAATATTTCTCCCGGTTCCAAATCTGGAATTTCGCCCTTAAAACCGGCGCTGTCATCAGAATAGCTATTCCCCTTGTCATCGGTGATATGCCAGTTTTTACCAAGCAAACTGATTTTCTTATCCGAATTATTTTCAATACAGAAATAGTAGCCCCACACAAACTGATGAGCAGCATTTTCTTCTACCAATTCACGCGCGGCAGAAATTGTAATATTATCAACTTCGGTTGTAAGCATTTCATCTGTATCAAACATACGCCGAGTCCCCTATTTCTTAACCAATTATTAATAATTGAGTCTTAAAGGAGCTCGTTTTGATTCGCAATTTGAGTCTGAAATTTGTTCACAAGATTCTTTTATGCTTCAGGCGGTAGTATTTTAATGCGGCATTGATAATAATTTAAAAGCAGAAAATACTTCCTCCAGCTGACACTTTCTCCCATTTCAATATAATCTATCGTCATCGGATGAAGATGTGTCTCTTGCGCCACCAACTCAATCGGCTTTTTAAGTTGCCGCCGGATAAGACCAAGTTGAAATCCCATTTCTTGCTTAAACGTTTTATTTTCGAATTTTTTCATTTTGAACTCCTTAATTTCGTTACTTTACTAACAAAAAACTCGCCTTATCAAAAAGGCGAGGGAGTTCGTCGCTGTGAAATTAACAGCCCTGCTTATTCAATATATTCACAGGCTCCCTCTTGCGAAGGAGTTATTTTTAATTTCCGGACGACGAAGTCCCACAAACAGAACACCTGCTTGCACTTTTCATAATAAATAAATGCCGCTAAAATGCAACAAAAAAAGCCCTGATTTTCAATCAGAGCTTTTAACCTAGTCAAAGTGGCTGTAATTAATCCGACGTTCAATATCGACTTCTTTTTGAAAACGGCGATATTTTGCTTTTAGCCTGACAATGACAACTGCTTGCACAATAATAATGACAAGCATCACCAAAATTAAAATCACTTTTCCCATAATTTTAAAAACTTAGTAAAAATAATAGATTTTCTGCAAAAAAAATATCATCATCGAAAAGTGCGGTCAATAATAAATTATAATCAATCAAAAAAACTTCTTTAGATAAATATCACAAGTACATAACTGCGCATTGCATTTATCTCGATAAACACATAAAGGACAATCACCCCTGTTTTTATAAAAATCTTTCAAACGTTTGATTCTAACAAAACCATTTGCTATTAAAGCATAATGAGCATTTGCCTCTTGACCGGTATCGCCCCACGCTTCGACCACAACATTCTGAGTTGCTTTTTGCATAAGAAAAGCGATCAATGCTTTTGCAATTCCTTGTTTTCTATATTTATCATCAACCGCTAATCCGATAATTTCTTGATATGAAGTTAATCCAATTCCGTAAACATCACCTGCCTTATGATCATCCAAACCGGCAACCCCGATAATTTGGTTATCCTTTGTTTTAGCAACAACAACCATATCAATTATTCGTGCAACGGATTTTTCATTAAGAGCAACAATCTCTGCAAAAGAAGATTTTTGCACGGCAGGAATAAAATCCATTGTTCCTAAATAACGACTAAGTAATTCAGCAATAGCCTTAATATCACCTTTTTGCGCCTTTTTTATGGAGTAATTTATCATTTTATACCTGCACTAGTTTCCAATTTTGCGAACTTCCCAAAACTCAGAGAATTTACCTGATAAAAGTTCGATAAATTCGGAAAATAGTAAGGTTTGGATTAAATTGCGACAGGAGCGTACATAAGCGTACGTGACTTAGCAATTTAGGACAAACCTGCACTAGTTTCCAATTTTGCGAACTTTTAAAGTTCGGGGATTGAAGATTGAGTCCGATGCGCCTCATCCACAGGACTTTCCTCGGATTTATCAATCGGTTTACCGGCAATAACATCTTTTATTTCTTCACCGGTTAATGTTTCATACTCAATCAAAGCTTTTGATAAAGTTTCCCACTCTGTTTTTTTCTCGGTCAACAACTGCTTTGCTTGATCATAAGCGGTTGTAACCAAACGCTTAATCTCAGCATCAACCAAGCGAGCCGTTTCTTCGCTGACATTTTTATTTTGCGTCACCGACTTACCAAGAAAAACTTCACCGGAATTTTCGGCATATAAAACAGGGCCCAACAAATCACTCATTCCCCACTCAGTCACCATAGAACGCGCCAAATTTGTTGCCGCGGCAATATCCGAAGAAGCGCCTGAGGTAATTTTATCGGCACCTAAATGCAACTCCTCTGCAACACGTCCTCCCATACAAATAACTAAACGAGAAAGCATCTTCGTTTTAGAATAAGAGTATTGATCTTTTTCAGGCAATTGCTGAACCATACCTAAAGCGCGCCCTCTCGGGATAATCGTTGCTTTGTGAATCGGATCTGATTCTTCGGTATAGAGAGAGCAAATTGCGTGTCCGGCCTCATGGTAAGCTGTCAATTCTTTTTCTTTATCATCCATAGCCATAGACTTTCGCTCATTACCCATCAAGACCTTATCTTTAGCCTCATCAAAATCCTTAGACGTTACTTTCCGTTTATTTTTTCGGGCGGCCAATAAAGCTGCTTCATTCACCAAATTGGCCAAATCCGCACCGGAAAAACCGGGTGTTCCGCGAGCGATAACCGACAGATTGACGTCTTTAGCCAAAGGAACCTTTTTAACATGAACTTTTAAGATTTCTTCACGCCCTTTTTTATCCGGATTCGAAACGGTCACCTGACGATCAAAACGCCCCGGACGCAGTAAAGCCGGATCCAAAACATCAGGCCTGTTTGTGGCGGCAATCACAATCACATTTTGATTATCTTCAAACCCGTCCATTTCAACAAGCAACTGATTTAACGTTTGCTCACGTTCATCATTACCACCGCCCAAACCGGCACCACGATGACGACCAACCGCATCAATTTCATCAATAAATAACAAACAGGGTGCATTCTTTTTAGCTTGTTGAAACATATCACGAACACGCGAAGCACCGACACCGACAAACATTTCCACAAAATCTGATCCGGAAATTGAAAAGAACGGAACATTGGCCTCACCGGCAACAGCTTTGGCTAATAAAGTCTTACCGGTTCCCGGAGGACCGACCATTAAAACGCCTCTGGGAATTTTGCCGCCTAAACGCTGAAATTTTGACGGTTCTTTCAAAAAGTCAATAATTTCCTCCAACTCTTGTTTAGACTCATCACAGCCGGCAACATCAGCAAATGTCACTTTTTTAGTATTTTCAATCAGACGAGCTCTTGATTTTCCGAAGCTCAAAGCCTTATTATTGCCTGAATTTGCCTGACGCATAAAATAGATCCAAACACCAATAAGCAAAATCATCGGAAACCACGAAATAACGATTCCCCAAAATGTATTGGCTGACGTATCTTCCGGCTGAGCACGAACAATAACGCCGTTTTTGCGCAAAGTTTCAACCATTGAAGGATCGTATGGAGCATAAGAAGAAAATGTTTTTCCATCTGTCATATGACCTGAAATAGAAGCGCCTGCAATCGTGACATCGGTAACACGTTTAGCTTCAACTTCATTCATAAAATCAGAAAATGGCATATTAGAGGTCCCTGCTCTCTGTGCCCCGTCATTAAGAGTATTCATCACGGCCGATAAAAGGACAATCACCACCAGCCATATGATAAAATTTTTCCCTGCTTTCATATTTTTTTCCTTTATTTTGCGTATATTTTCCTATATAGGGTACTTTCTGCTAAAACTCAACCTTCATTTTTGCTTTAACCAAGGCCACACGAAGTTTATAAGGCAAATTTTTCTTTGCATAGAACGGATTTTCCTGCACAAATTGCTCCCAATTTTTTTTTGGCAAACGGCTTTTAATCTTAAGTTCAGGAACAATCCACAGCTTTCCCTGTTGCACAAAAATTTCACAGTGTCCGAGTGTTGCTCCTTTAAATTTCTCACTTAAAACAGCAATAGCCAAACGTTCAACCTCCTCAGCTCGTGCCGTATAGTCACTTCGCCCGATTTCTTTAATTAAATCTGCCAGCACGCGGTAAACTATTTCTTCGTGTTGCTGCAACAAAACAGATAAGGACACCGACATACCCGCATTATCCCAACAACGAACATGTTGCTTAATAAATTTGCAAACCTGGCTCTGTATATAATCACGGCTACGACGCAAAACAGCCATTGTATCAACCAAACGCTGAGGTGTTATCCCCAGTGCCGATTCCATTTTTGGTAAAAATTTACGAACGCGTACTCGTAAAAAATCATCACAATCATTTGAGCTGTCAGTTTTCCACTCTATCTGATGTTGGCATAAATAGTCTTTTAAATCTTGTGGGGGGATATTTAAAAACGGACGCAAAATTTTCAGACCGTACATTTCACTGATCTCTTGCATTCCGCACAGCCCATTTAAACCGCTCCCTCTCTGTAAACGAATCATAAATGTTTCTGCTTGATCCATAAGATGATGGGCAACACACAAGCAATGAATTTGATGCTGATGGCACCAAGCACTGAGTAACCGATAGCGCGCAACACGGGCGGCCTCCTCTATTCCGGTTTTGGGCTTATTTTCATTCCACACCAAAATATGATGTTCGATTCCTTTTTGTTCCATAACTTGTGCAACATAAGCTGCCTCATCAGCAGATTCGGGACGCAACTGATGATCAACCGTTAAGGCAACAACCTTTTTACCGACCGGTCGCAAACATTCATTAAGCAACAACGCCAAAGCCAAGGAATCTGCCCCACCGGAAACACCGACGGCCAAAACATCATCTTGAATATTATATTTATCTAAAAATTCCCGCACTCGAAAACCTATTTACACTTAAGCTTTTTAGCTTCATCTGCCGCTCTGCTTAAAATGTCGGCATTAGCTTTCGGAAACTCTGTCTTCATACTTGTAAAAGCGGCACAGGCCTCTGTATTTTTCTTCATAGATTTCATTGACATACCTAATTTAAATAAGCTGTCCGGCCCTTTAGCCCCGTTTTTATAATTTTGATACCCCTTAGCAAAAGCAACGGCTGCTTTAGCAAAATCTTGTTGAGCATAATAAACTTCACCCAACCAATATTGAGCATTACCGGCCAATCTATCATTCGGATTTTGATTAACGATCTTGGAAAAATTCTGTTCCGCCGTTGTATAATTATTTGCTTTTAAAGCATTCAAACCATTTTGATAAATTTCAGCAACTTCTTTACTGCCAATCGGTTCCAATTCTGATCCTTGAACAACATCTCCCGTAACCGATTTAGGCGCATTTTCAGCTTTAGGCGCATTAAATTTCGGTGTTACCGCCAAGTCGGAAGATGTACTTGTAACCGCTTTACCTTCTAACAATTGAAAACGAGTATCAATATCCTTGTTGATCATTGCAACTTTATCATCAAAGGTTTTAATCTTATATTCTAATTCCTCAACCTTACCATTTAAAGAACGCATTTGTTCTTCCAATTGCCCTAAACGGACTTGAACATCTGAGGATTTTTGAGGATTTTCAGCGTTTTCTCGATAATTTTGACGTTGCAAAGATAAAACATCTTCTCTCAGAGCAGCAATTTCATTTTGCAAAGAAGAAACAGATTGAGCAGAAACAGATGAACACCAACTCAAAATCAAAGCTCCGAGGAGCACGCTTTTAATATTTTTCATAATAGATAATCCTCTATAATAACCAGACTAGGATAAAGATAATACGAATAAATCATAATCTCAAGTCTAAAACGCAATAATCACATTACAAAAAAAGGACGCTTCAGCAAGCGTCCTTCTTTATAGTTCAAGCAACCGAATTAGTTACCAGCTTTAACAACTGTAACGTCACGACGGTTTTGTGCCCAAGCAGCTTCGTTGTTACCCAAAACAGCTGGTCTTTCTTTACCATAAGAAATGGTAGAAATTCTGTCAGCAGCAATGCCTTGAGATACTAAATACTGTTTAGCAGCATTAGCACGACGAGCACCTAAAGCCAAGTTGTATTCTCTTGTACCACGTTCATCGCAGTAACCTTGAACGATAACATTTACTTTTTCATGTTTCTTCAACCAAGCAACTTGAGTATCCAAGATTTCAGCTGAATTTTCTGTAATAGCAGAGCTATCGAAAGCAAAGTAAATTTTGTCTTCGGCATTAGCCATAAAATCACGAGCTAATTTAGATTCACATTCGCTACCACCGAACAAACCGCCGGCACCGAAAATAGAACAACCTGACAAAGCTACAACTGCGAATAAACTTAAAAGTTTTTTCATTTTATTTTCTCCATATGGGTTTATTTTTTTCTTAATTGCTTAACAACTAATACAAGCATTAAATTAAGCAATAAAAATTTATTTTTCAATAACAAAAATGATAAATATGATAAAAAAGTAAAAAAATGGTATCATTTTTTAGTTTTATAAACCGAAATTTTCATATTTTTGCTTTTTTTTCAGAAAAAAATATTTATTTTAAGCGAGTCGAAAAAAAACGGCGCAAAAATTGCACCGTTTTTTTAATTCACTCAGCTTTTGCAAAACAAGCATCCTCGTAGGGAACGATTGCCGGAATACCTGTCAAATAATCCACAATCAACACCTTCTTTTCAAGAGCAAAACCTGTATTTTCTCCGATCAAAACAGACCAAACATCATAGATTCGACCTTTCAAAAAATAGCCGACCGAAGTCGGACAATCATACAGATAATGCTTAACTTTACTCAGCTGCTCAAGCTGTCGATCCTGACAAATTCTATCGATTAGCTTTCGAGCACCGCCTAAAGTCTGACACTCACCCTCGGTTAAAATGAGCTCCACAGCTCTTTCTCCCTTAATCTGATAGAGTTGAACCGTATCAAACTCAACATCATCAGGGGCAACTTTAGCGCCTCTTAAGACAAACTTGCCGTAGCGACGCTTATCGACATGGATCTGAGCGCCGGAAGAATGAGGACGGTATCCCTGCACAAATATGTGAGGATAAATATCTGCTTTGTTTTTATTGCCCAACAGGACAACAGCAAAATAAACACCATCGGGCAAAACTTTACTTTTTCTCAAATTCACCCAATCGCTAAAATTCTCAAAGATGGCAAAAGCCGAATCAAGCGGACTTCTCTTGCCGATAATCTGAATAGATTTTTCGCCTTCCATACTTAATAATTTTTTAATGATACTTAGAAATAGTAAAAATATGCGCAACCCTAACATTGTTGATTATTTCTGTCAACAAATAAAAAAACGGAGAACATTCTCCGTTTTTTTTACATTAAGAAATTTCATTTATTCTAAGATTAACCCTGTTCTGAAATTGTTCAGCCTCTACTAAAGAAGCATACTTATCAATCAGAACCCAGAGCGTCCTCACTACCCCGTCATTACAAGGGTCAGCAGCATAATCCACCATATTCCTGTGTGTGCATAACAGCCCGATTTGTTCTGAATACCTCAAATTTTGCAAGGAACCTTTAATATCGAGCAACCACAAAAAGGCAATAAGAGTCCCTTCCTTACCAAGCCAAAAAACAGGATACTCAATTAATAAATTAAACCAACATGAAAGCTCCTCATCCGTCCAACAACGGACATCAGTGGTCATTTCAGGAAATTGTTTTTGAATAGAAGCAATAAGCTCCTGACGATAATTTTGGTTTGAGCGCTGCAATTGCCGAATAATTTCCCTTTCTTTATCAGAATCAAACAAGATTTCCAATCGTTCAAGAGATTTGGCATCTTCGCACAACCGTTGATAAATCGTTTTAATTTTTAATATATCCATAATTTTATTAATTAATAATTATTTTCTGTCCAAAAATATAAAAAATACGTTTCTAAAAGTCAACAAAAAAGGCATTTGAGTTTATTTTATATTCAGCAATTTTTGAAATATCTGTCCTAGAAAGACATTTTGCATACATTAAACTGTGATAAATGCTCTTTGTAGTAAGATATTGAGAAAATTGCGACAGGAGCGTACACTGTGAAATAAAAACAATCCTGTGAATTGTTTTTATGAGCCAAGCAATGAGACTTGCTTTTGTGAGCGAGTGTAAACGACACAAAACAAAAGCTTTAGTCGGAATTGGTACGTGACTTAGCAATTTTTGAAATATCTGCCCTACAAAGACATTTTGCACAGTTTAAAGAAAGGAGGCTCAAAAGAGCCTCCTTTCTTTAGCTTTTAGTCTTCCGCTTATTTCTTGTGTCGAACGGCAGCTTGAGCAGCAGCCAAACGTGCAACAGGAACACGGAACGGAGAACAAGAAACGTAGTTCATACCGCAAGTCTGGAAGAAGTCGATAGATGCAGGATCACCACCGTGTTCACCGCAAACACCCAACCAGATTTTCGGATTAGAAGAACGTGCTTTCTCGCAAGCCATCTTAACAAGCATACCGACACCTTCAACATCAATAGATGCAAACGGATCAGCGACATAAACACCGCGAGCACGGTATTCATCTAAGATAGCGCCTGTATCATCACGGCTCATACCCAAAGTTGTTTGCGTCAAGTCGTTTGTACCGAAACCGAAGAACTCGGCAGATTGAGCCAGTTCATCAGCTTTCAAAGCAGCACGAGGCAATTCAATCATTGAACCGACTTGGTAAACAATCTTTTTACCTTTTTCTGAGAAGACTTTCTCAGCTGTGGTATCAATAATGTTCTTAACAATATCCAACTCTTTTTTAGAACCTGTTAACGGAACTTCGATTTCCGGTACAACTTTGATACCGGCATCTGCACATTCCATAGCGGCTTCAATAATAGCACGAGTTTGCATTTCGCAGATTTCAGGATATGTAATCGGCAAACGGCAACCACGGTGACCTAACATCGGGTTTGCTTCGTGCAAAGCGTTAGCACGTTGTTTAACTTGCTCCAAAGTCATACCCATTTTGTTAGCCAATTCCTGCATTTCGGCATCTGTATGAGGCAAAAATTCGTGAAGTGGCGGGTCTAACAAACGAATAACAACAGGGAAACCGTTCATAATTTTGAACAATGACTTAAAGTCTTCCTTTTGATACGGCAACAAACGAGCCAAAGCGGCACGACGACCGGCTTCATCAGAAGCCAAAATCATTGCACGCATATCAGGAATACGTTCAGCATCAAAGAACATATGTTCGGTACGAGCCAAACCGATACCTTGTGCACCGAAATCAAGAGCTTGTTGAGCGTCTTTCGGTGTTTCAGCATTAGCACGAACTTCAATAGTACGGATTTCATCAACCCATTTCATTAATTTACCGAAGTTACCGCTATTGGTATCTGCCTTAACAGTCGGAACAGCACCCTCTAAAATTTGACCTTTAGCACCGTCTAATGACAACCAATCACCTTCTTTAATAACAACACCTTTATCCGTTGTCATTGTCTTGGTTGCATAGTCGATGTGAATTTCGTGAGAACCGGAAACGCAAGGCGTACCCATACCACGAGCAACAACGGCTGCGTGAGAAGTCATACCGCCGCGAGCTGTAATCACACCTTGAGAAGCATGCATACCGCCGATATCTTCCGGAGAAGTTTCGCTACGAATCAAAATAACTTTTTCACCTTTAGCGGCCCAAGCTTCAGCATCTTCAGCATTGAAAACGGCACGACCGACAGCAGCACCAGGAGATGCAGGTAAACCTGTAGCAATAACAGTTTTCTTGGCTTTCGGATCTAACATCGGGTGCAATAATTGATCTAATTGGTCAGCACCAACGCGCATAATGGCTTCTTCTTTATTGAGTAAGCCTTCTTCAACCATTTCAACAGCCATACGAACGGCAGCTTGAGCTGTACGTTTACCGTTACGGCATTGCAACATCCACAATTTACCGTGTTCAATTGTGAATTCCATATCTTGCATATCTTTGTAGTGATTTTCGAGTTTATTACGAACATCAACCAATTCTTTATAAAGGTGAGGCCATAATTCCTCCAAAGAGTTACCTTGACCTTTTGAGCCCATCGGTTGCGGTGTACGAATACCGGCAACAACGTCTTCACCTTGAG
The DNA here is from genome assembly GCA_017467515.1 of Alphaproteobacteria bacterium. Lineage (GTDB taxonomy): Bacteria > Pseudomonadota > Alphaproteobacteria > RF32 > CAG-239 > Scatocola. The sequence continues at coordinate 25,118 of JAFUSU010000031.1, read as the reverse complement.
CGTTAACTAAGAATTCGCCATAATAAACATTTTCACCGGTAGCAGGGTCACGAGAGAAGCAAACACCTGTTGCACTGTCATCACCGGCATTACCGAAGACCATTGTTTGAACGTTAACAGCCGTACCCCAGTCACCCGGAATATTATTTAATTTACGATAAATAATGGCACGTTCTACCATCCAAGAACCAAATACGGCGCCGATACCTGCCCACAATTGATCCCAAGGATCTTGAGGAACAACTTTACCTAATTTAACACCGATTTTCTTGTATTCTTCAACCAAAACTTTCAAATCATCGGCTGTCATATCTGTATCAGATTTGTAGCCTTTAGATTTTTTCATATTTTCAAGAGCAGACTCATATTCGTCCATGTTTGCACCCAAAACAACGTTTGAGAACATTTGTAAGAAACGACGATAAGAGTCATAAGCAAATCTTTCAGAACCGGAAGCTTTTGCCAAAGCCTTAACAGTCTGATCGTTCAAGCCCAAGTTCAAAACTGTATCCATCATACCCGGCATAGAAACGCGAGCACCAGAACGAACAGAGAACAATAAAGGATTTTCTGCATCAGCAAACTTCTTACCCATAATTTTTTCAACACCGGCGACAGCGGCACGAACCTGATCTTTCAAGTCAGCAGGATAAGTTTTATTATTTGCATAGTAATATGTACAAACTTCAGTTGTAACCGTAAATCCGGGAGGTACCGGCAAACCGACTTTATTCATTTCAGCTAAGTTTGCACCTTTACCGCCCAGGAGATTTCTCATAGAAGCGTCGCCTTCAGCAGCGCCGTTTCCGAAAGTATATACCCATTTACTCATGGTTATTTAAGCTCCTATCAGCTATTAATGTTAACAAAACGCCCATCATAAAAGATGAACTAATTCAGGCGAACCGACTCTTTCATATGTTATTAAGACGTGTAAGGAGCAATGTTTCTCCAACGTTACCGCAAACTGCCTGCTCTACATTTGAAACATAGTCTGAATGCCGCCCACTAGAACTGACGAGAATCTATAACAGAAGAATAGATTCTTCAAGAGAAAAAATTAACGACTCGAGATTCTACCCACAGATTCTCTCCTCACTGTCCGACAAACCTCAAAAATGAAAAAAAATACGCCTTATTAATAAGCTATTAAGAATATTATGTTATAAAATAAATAGTTTATACAAAAAAGTATTGCTTTTTCGAAATTTTGTGTTATATTTGGACAAAATTTTAAATTTATATAGCTTTGGAGTGACAAAAATGAAAAAAGTTTTATTATCAACCGCAGCCGTTTTAGGCTTGCTCGCATCCATGGGGAATCAGGCTTCTGCCTCCTGTGATGGTCCTTATTTAGCGGTTCGTGGCGGTGTTGCTAATCACACCCTTGGTGATGTTAAAGAAAATAAAGCAACCGATAAAAAATTACACCTTGACGATAACGCTGCAATGGTTTCCGCAGCATTAGGTTATCGTTACAAATACTTCAGAATTGAAGCAGAATATGTGCACAGAAAAGATACTGAAGAGAGTAAAATAAAAGTCATTCCTATGCCTGTTCCGCCTGATGAATATGCTCGGACAACTACTGAATTTAAATCCAGATCATATATGGCAAACATTTATTGGGACTTATCTCCTTATACAATGTTTACTCCTTATGTTTCTGCCGGACTTGGTATTACAAAACTGGAATACACCTATAAAGCGTCAGATACCTCCGCTTCAAATAAGAAATACAGTGAAAATAACTTTACATGGTCTGTCGGTGGTGGTTTATCTGCTCAAGTTACAACCAGATTCAACATTGACTTAGGTTATCGCTACTATGATATGGGCGAAATTAACAGTGGTGAAGTTCACAACCACGAAGTATACGGTGGTCTGCGTTATACTTTCTAAGTCACAACCAAAGCTTACAAAGGCACTGAAAATTTCAGTGCCTTTTTTTAGAGGTGAAAAATGTTTTTTTATAATTTGATAGTTTGTACACTGTCTGTTTTGTTTTGGCTTTATATTCTATATGCCTTGTGGGAAATGAAAAATCATCGAGCCCCTTTTGTGCCGTCTCCAAATGCTCCTAAAAAATTAGCCTTTATCAAAATATCAAATTTACTTGCCGGAAAAAAAATTAATAAAACCGTTATCGATGCAGGTTGCGGGAACGGATCAATGCTTGCGAAATTAGCCCAACAACATCCCCGCCACCGTTTTATTGGAATCGAATACAACAAAAACCTCTACACCTATTGCTTACACCGCTACAAAAAAATACCGAATTTGACTTTTCTGCATCAAGATTTATTGGAATATGACTATAACCAAGCTGATATCATTTACTATTTTGGGTTTCCGGAGCTTACAAAAAATTTGCAGGAAAAGTTGCTGAACACACAAAAAAAAATAGATTTAATAGCACTGGACGCCACATTTGACAAATTAACTTTGATAGATAAAGAAAATTTTCGTTTTTGGCTGACCAAAAGTTATATTTACCATTATAAAAATTAGCTTGCAAAATAGAATTTAATTTGTATAGTAAGGTTCAATATGCGATGCAGGCATAGTTCAATGGTAGAACGCGAGCTTCCCAAGCTTGTGATGCGGGTTCGATTCCCGTTGCCTGCTCCAATAAACAAAATGCACCCTTGTGGTGCTTTTTTTGTTTATTGAGAGTTGACAGTGGGAAGCGAACCCGAAAGGGCTGGAGAAAAAAAATTAGTCCGGTGGACTAATTTTTAACGACAGGCGAAGTTTTCTTCAGCGCGCAAGAAGCGACAGCGCAACGATGCAAGCTTAGAAAACAAGCTACGAGCAAAATTTATTTTGCGTATTCCCGTTGCCTGCTCCAATAAACAAAATGCACCCTTGTGGTGCTTTTTTTGTTTATTGAGAGTTGACAGTGGGAAGCGAACCCGAAAGGGCTGGAGGAACAAAAACAACCTCAAAATGTTGTTTTTGGACGACAGGCGAAGTTTTCTTCAGCGCGCGAGAAGCGACAGCGCAACGATGCAAGCTTAGAAAACAAGCTACGAGCAAAATTTATTTTGCGTATTCCCGTTGCCTGCTCCAATAAACAAAATAAAGCTCCCTTTTATCAAAGAGAGCCTTACTTTTAACAATTTTCCTAATTTTATTTAGAACTAATTTCAATTTTTCTGGCTTTTGACTGAGTTTCCTTCGTTTTAGGCATATCTATAAATAACACACCTTTTCTAAATTGAGCCGAAATTTTATCATCTGCAATATTATCCGGCAACCGAACAGAGCGGCTGAAAGAACCATAAGAACACTCTTTCAAATAATAACCCTTATCTTTTTCTTCTGTTTCGGCTTTTTTCTCACCGCTAATGGTCAACAAACCATCTTCCACAGACAAATTGATATCTTTTTCATCCATTCCCGGCAGCTCGGCCTTAATTTCATACTTGTCTTTGAGTTCAGCAATATCCAGCTTTGGAGAGAGTGTATTTTTAACTTCTGTTCTCTCAAACGGGCTCATAAATGCGTCGAACAGGCGATTTATGTCAGATTGCAATCCCCAAACATCATTTGTCCGCGGCTCAATTTCATTTTTTCTTAAAATCAAATGTGACATAATCTTTCTCCTTTTTTATAATTTAAGTTAGATAAACAATCCAACCTCTATTACTTGATGTAGGAATAAGATTTCACGAATGCAAGAGGATAAAAATCTTTTTTTCAAAAAACTTGGATAATAGCGCTGGTAACAGGCAACGCCCTAATCGACCATTAGATGAGTTTTTACCTAAAAATACGATATTTGAGACTAATAGTAAGATTTAGAACGAATTGCGACAGGAGCGTACATAGAGGTACGTGAGCATTTTTCTTACTCGCAAAATCTGTATTAATAGTCCATTATACAAGTTTTTTATAGCGTATTGCATGCGGCTTGCAAGCTTCCTCTCCGAGACGACGCTTTTTATCGGCTTCGTACTCCTCAAAGTTTCCCTCAAACCAGACAACCTGACTATCTCCCTCATAAGCAAGAATATGCGTTGCCAAGCGGTCTAAAAACCACCGATCGTGAGAAGTCACAAACACGCACCCAGGATATTCCATAATTCCTTCCTCTAAGGATCGCAACGTATCAACATCGAGATCATTGGTCGGCTCATCAAGAAGAATCACATTTGCCCCTTTGCGCAACATTTTTGCTAAGTGGACACGATTACGCTCACCACCGGAGAGTTGCCCGACTTTCTTTTGCTGATCCGTTCCCTTAAAATTAAATTGTCCGACATAGGCACGAGACGGCACGGTCTTTTTGCCAAGTTCAATCATATCCAAGCCGTCAGATATTTCTTCCCAAACCGTTTTGTTCGGATCTAACTCATCTCGAGATTGATTAACATACCCCAAATCAACCGTATCGCCAATTCTGATTTCACCACTGTCGGGCTTTTCTTCACCGGCAATCATTTTAAATAAAGTTGTCTTACCGGCACCATTCGGACCGATAATACCGACAATCGCGCCCTTCGGAACTTTGAATGATAAATTATCGATTAAAAGTTTATCACCATAAGCCTTAGAAATACCTTTAGCTTCAACCACCAAATCACCCAAACGTTCTGTCATCGGAATAGATATATGCGCCTGCGTAATTTTATCCTTCGTCGACTCGGCCAGCAGTTCCTCATAAGCGTTAATACGCGCTTTAGATTTAGCTTGGCGGGCTTTCGGATTTTTATGAATCCATTCCAACTCATTTGCCAACGTCCGTTGACGCGCCGTTTCCTCACGAGATTCTTGCTCTAATCGTTTTTGCTTTTGCTCCAACCAAGAGCTGTAATTACCCTCATAAGGAATCCCCTGTCCGCGATCGAGTTCCAAAATCCACCCTGTGACATTATCCAAGAAATAGCGGTCGTGTGTCACCATAACAACCGTTCCTTTGTATTCTTTGAGATGTTGCTCAAGCCAAGCAACCGATTCTGCGTCCAAATGGTTAGTCGGCTCATCAAGAAGAAGCATATCCGGCTTTTGCAACAATAGTCGGCATAAAGCAACCCGACGTTTTTCACCGCCGGAAAGCTTTGTCACATCGGCATCTTTAGGCGGACAACGCAACGCATCCATCGCAATTTCGATGGTCCGTTCAAAATTCCAGCCGTCACAGGCATCTATTTTTTCTTGCAATTCGGCTTGCTCATTAATGAGATTATTCATCTCATCATCACTCATCGGCTCGGCAAATTTAGCAGAAACTTCTTCAAATTTTTTGAGTAAATCTCTGATTTCACCCAAACCGTCCATAATATTTTCCATCACATTTTTGGCGGGATCCAATTTAGGTTCTTGTTCTAAATAACCAACCTTAACCCCTTCTGCGGCCCAAGCTTCGCCATTAAATTCCTTGTCGACACCGGCCATAATTTTTAACAGCGTTGATTTACCGGCACCGTTAACACCTAAAACGCCGATTTTTGCCCCCGGAAAAAAGGATAAAGTAATCCCCTTAAATAACTCTTTTCCGCCCGGAAAAACTTTTGTTAAATTTTGCATAACGTAAATGTATTGATAAGAAGCCATAAAAACATACTCCCGACTGACTTTAATTTGTCACGAGTATATAGAAAAAAAGAGAACTTGCAAGCAATTAATTATATATCAAAATCCGACAAGCGGCGCATTTGATCCTCGATATGCCGGCGGAGTTGCCCCATCGATTTGAGCCCCCGTGTTATACCTGACCTGCCCTATTTTTCTTTTACCTGATTTTTGATAAATTTCCTGAGCGTGTTTTTTCTGATTATTGTCTTTAGAATTCACAGCCGTCACATCATAAGGCGCACGAGGCGTAAACATAGAACCGTCGGGCATTTGAATTGTTCCGTCCGCATATATTTTGACATTGAAAATATCCTGATTATCAAAACGGCGCACAATATCACGACACTCAAACATCCCATCCATTTGTTTTGAAACATAAGCATTTGCTTTTTCTTCATTATAGGCACGCATTCCGGCGGCTTGCTCCGTATCTGATCTGGCTTTGGTAATTAAAATCACGCGCGCAATCATTTCAAAAGTATCTATTCTGGTTGATCCGCAAGCCAAGCCCTGACCGGCAACGGCACCTAACGCTTTAACCTCATCCATATAGGTTACCTGTGAATTATCTTGCAAAGCAATAATTTCTTGTGCACGAACAGAAACGCTTAAAAAGACTCCGAAAAACAAAAAGCTCAAAAATTTCATCAAACAAACTCCTTAATGAGCCTTATTATAAAAAAAACATTACAAAAATCAAAAGATATATTAAAAAAACTCCCAAATTATAAAAATTAGGTTGACAAAGCGGTTGTTTTAGCTTAAAAGGCAACTAAACATTTTACTTTAAGGAAAAAACAATGAAAGTTTATAGTTCTTTGAAATCTAAAAAAGTACGCGATAAAGACTGCAAATTGGTACGTCGTAAAGGTCGTGTTTATGTTATCAACAAAAAGAACCCTAAGCTCAAAGCTCGTCAGGGATAATTTGATAATACTTACATTAGAAAAGTTTTAAAAGCCCGCCGATTTTAAGCGGGTTTTTTAGTATGTAATTTCATAACTGTTTTAACTCACCGATAGCATCATAAAATTTTTCACCGGACAGGAGTTTCTGTTTGATTACTTTTTGCAAAGAGGTTTCTTCAGGAAAATTTTTAATATCCCAATCATATTGATTAAATAAAAAATGATTCAAACTGCTTCCGCTACAAGTTTTAATAATCTTAAATCTTTTAGAGAACAATTTAATATTACTGTTTTCAGGCAACAGATTATTGACTTCTTTGGATAGCAGCCAAGAAAACAAAAAGAATTTTGGTTTTACCGGTAACTCTTTATAAATTCGAGGTAATGTTTTTTGTGCTGATAATAAAGATTCCTCGACCAAAGAATTATCCAGATGACCTCCTCTCGGAATATGTACATCAACACAAAATTCATCTTTCATATCAAAATTTTCTATTTTGTACTCATATCTGTTAACCTCAAACTGCAAACGCCCGATTTCATAAATATGCGTATTGATAAACAACGTTCCCCACTTGAGTTGAGAGTCTTGCATATAAGATAAACCATACGTATCAAAACCTATGGTGCAACACTCATAAATCCGATGTTTGTGTTTTTCTATTTGAATTGCATCAAAATTCAACCGTTGCATATTGACAATGTGCTTTTTATACCCTGACAACAAAACGACAGCCGCAAACATATCTTCAACATTGCGATTAAACTTGCACTCCCAATTATATTTACTAAAATCAAAAAGATATTGATTCAAAACATAAGCCACACGTTGCAAATTCGGACTTTTATTATAAAAATCCAAATATGGCAAAAATAAACTCATAAATTTACCGTGAGAAGTTAAACCATAAAAATCAAGGGCCTCTCTGAAATTGATATGTTCAATCCAAGAGGGAAAACTCTGCCCCATCGTCGCTTTTATTGCTGATATATCCGGAACATCAGAATAACCGACTTCAACTAAAATATCCTCAATATTCTTCATGGCTATAATACTCTTATATAAAATTAAAAAAAAGATTAAACACCCAAAAAAAACACCGCAGTCCGTAACCCTGCGATGTCTTTTATTTTTCAAATGCAATCTTTAAGAAAATCACCGACAGACATAACATCCATCGTCTTCTCTTCAATTCGTTTCAGAGAGTAGGTTTTGTTGCCTTTTTCATCTGTACTCTCAAGCACCCAGACAACCAAATTTTCCCCAAGATAAAACTCATGAGAAGAGAGCATATCGTTTGAATTTTTGAGTGTACTCAGCTCAATCCACGGTTTTGCCACCTCATAGCGATAAGCTTTGGCATAACCGCTTTGAAAGGAATCAACTTCCATAACAACAGAAACGGAACAACCCAAACCCTCTAAAAAACTTTTTTTGAATCTCCGTACGCTTCCACGGATAATCCAAGTCTTTTCTTTTCTTGCCATATATTTAATTTTTAAATAATACTATCTCATTGTAGTTTTACCACAAATAGACAAAAAGTCAACAAAAAAGCCCGCTAAAGCGAGCTTTTTTTTATGAGCAATGATTATAGAAATCTTGGAGAATGAGATTAGTAATAAGATTTAAGAGAGAAAAAAGCGCAGCGTACTAAAAGCGTACGTGAGCATTTTTTCTTTTCGCAAAATCTGTATTAATAATCCATTATACAAGATTTCCCTATTGCATTTGGATGACTGATATTTCTACCCGTCTGTTTTGCTCCCGTCCGGCAGCGGTACTGTTTGTTGCAATCGGTTGAGACGGGCCCATTCCGGCAGCACTGATACGGCTGGCGGCAATACCGCGATTAATTAAATAAGTTGCCACAGCTGAGGCACGCTTTTGTGACAAAGTATTATTATAAGCAACCGTACCTGTATTATCTGTGTGACCGGTAATTTGAACCATCGTCTTATCGTATTCCTTAAACACTTTTGCTACCGAGTCTAAAATCGGATTAAAGTTTGGTTTGAAAACAGCCGAGTCGGTATCAAAAGTAATATTGCTTGGCATAATCAAACGAATTTGACCGTTTTGAGTTGAAACCTGAACACCTGTGTTTAACAACTCTTGGCGTAATTTACGAGCTTGAACATCCATATAAGCGCCCGTTCCGGCACCGGCAGCTGCACCAATTCCGGCACCCCATGCCGCACCTTTTTTACCGCCGACCAAAGCGCCGATTCCGGCACCGGCAACGGCACCGATTCCTGTTCCCCAAGCTGTTTTAGAAACCTTACTTTCTCCGGTGTAAGGATCTGTTGCACAAGCGCTGACAAAAGAAATCAGCATTATCATAACGATAAATTTTTTCATTTTTTTCTCCTTTATTAAAACTGCTATTTACTTTAGGGATTTTCTCACAGATTTCAAGCATAAAAAAATCTCCCACATAAAATGGGAGATAGATCAACCGCTTGTTCACGGCTAAATAAGAATTTCTTTCAGTCGATAAAGCATCAGATACTGCTCTCTGGCCTGCGATGTCCGACGAGAAGCAAAAGCTTCGACATAACGGCTGACACGGTGCTTCAACACACAGCGTTTCAGGGCAGACAAATTCTTGTAAGCTTCGCGACACTCGTCTTCCTCTATTTCAACAACAGGAAGGCTTTCACAATTCACAACCGCCTGCATATTCTCACTTGAGAGGATATGGGCAAAAAATTCCTTAGCATTCATAAATGATATAATTATTAAATTAATAAATAAAAAAGCATAATTACTATACCTCTCCGATATTTTAATGCAAGAACTTTTTAATAAAAAAAGCTTGAAAAGATTAAACTTTCCAAGCTTTTAAAAGACTAGCTTAAACGATGTAAGCTTCTTAAATTCTGTTTTTCAATCATTTTTTGAGCACTGCGTTCTGTGTAGGCAACACCCCAAAACAGAAAGGCAAGCGCACCGATACATAATAAGATTCCTGTTATCATATTCTTAATAATTTTAAATCGACACCACCATAAAGAGAGAATTGTATAAAGTCAACAAAAAAGGCCTTAATTTTCATTAAGACCTTTTTGTTTCTCAAAACGTTAAACACGTTTTCAGTTTTTACTCAGCTTTATTCTCAATCTGAGCTGATGCTTGAGCTTCTTCCTCTTTAAGAGCTTGAATCTCTTTATCATTTTGCGCAGCTACTTTCTTGAGTGAACGCAAAACGGTACCCGTACCGGCCGGAATTAGACGACCGACAATAACGTTTTCTTTCAAACCGTCTAAGGTATCAACTTTTCCTTCAACCGCAGCTTCCGTCAAGACACGAGTCGTCTCTTGGAATGATGCCGCAGAAATAAAGGACTTGGTCTGTAAAGAAGCCTTGGTGATACCAAGCAATACCGGATCAGCAACTGCAGGATTACCGTTTTCAGCCAAAATTTTAGCATTTTCGGCTTCAAAGACATCACGGTCAACCTGCTCTCCGACTAAGAAAGTTGTATCTCCCGGTTGAGTAATTTCAACTTTACGCAACATTTGAGAAACAATAACTTCAATATGCTTATCATTGATTTTAACACCTTGCAAACGATAAACGTCTTGAACTTCCTTAACCAGATACTCGGCTAACTTTTCAACACCCAAAACGCGCAAAATATCGTGCGGTGCAGGTGTTCCCTCAACCAACATATCACCTTTCTTAACTTGGTCACCGTCTTGAACAACCAAGTGATGGCCCTTCGGAATCAGATATTCAATCGGATTACCTTTCTTCGGAACAACAGTAATACGTTGTTTTGCTTTGTAGTCCTTTCCAAACTCAACCATACCGTCAATATCAGAAATCAAAGCCTGATCCTTCGGACGGCGAGCTTCAAACAACTCGGCAACACGAGGCAAACCACCGGTAATATCTTTTGTCTTAGAGCTTTCTCTCGGAATACGAGCAATAACATCACCGACTTTAACTTCATCACCGTTTTCGACTGTCAAAATTGCATCAACAGACATATAGTAACGAACTTCTTTACCTGTGTCATAAGTAACGTGTTTTCCTTTAGCGTCTTTCAACATAATGCTCGGTTTCAAACCGGCACTTGCCGAATTAGAACGCCAATCAACAACAACCTTAGAAACAATACCTGTTGTTTCATCGACGCTTTCTTTAACGGAAACATTGTTAATCAAGTCAACCAATTCAACTTTACCTGCTTTTTCAGTAATGACAGGAATTGTGAACGGATCCCACTCGGCAATCTTCTGTCCTTTTTTAACTTTAGCACCTTCTGCTACTAAAATCTTTGTACCATACGGTACGCGGTGACGAGATTTCTCACGACCTTGAGCATCAACGATAACAATTTCACAGTTACGAGATAAAACAATCAGATGACCGTTTGTATCTGTAACCGTATGGTTATTTTCTAACTTCAACTCACCGGCAAACGGAACTTCAACGCTTGCTTGTTCAGCAGACTTAGAAGCCGCACCACCGATGTGGAAAGTACGCATCGTTAATTGGGTACCCGGTTCACCGATTGATTGTGCGGCAATAACACCGACAGCCTCACCAACGTTAACCGGTGTACCGCGAGCCAAGTCACGACCGTAACAAGCCGCACAAACACCGTGCTCGCTTTCGCAAGTTAAAACAGAACGAATCTTAACCTGTTCAACGCCGGCTTTTTCAACAACTTCAACGTCATTTTCATCAATCAACTTACCTTTGTGAACCAAAACTTCACCGGTTTCCGGATGAACAATATCTTCTTGAATGGTTCTGCCCAAAATACGTTCACCGATTGAAACAATAACATTACCGCCATCGACAACCGGACGAACAATAATACCGCGCTCAGTTCCGCAATCTGTTTCCGTAATAACGACATCTTGCGCAACATCAACCAAACGACGTGTTAAGTAACCGGAGTTAGCTGTCTTCAACGCCGTATCAGCCAAACCTTTACGAGCACCGTGGGTTGAATTGAAGTATTCAAGCACCGTCAAACCTTCTTTAAAGTTTGAAATAATCGGTTGTTCAATAATTTCACCATTCGGCTTAGCCATCAAACCGCGCATACCGGCCAACTGACGCATTTGTGCTGCAGAACCGCGCGCACCGGAGTGAGCCATCATATAAACTGAGTTGATATAACCGTGATCAATCTTTGAAATGTTTTTCATCATTTCATCAGCGATTTTATCGGTACAACTTGCCCAAATATCAACTACTTTGTTATATTTTTCACCTTTGGTAATCAAACCGTTTTGGTACTGTTGTTCAAATTCTTTAACTTGAGCTTCTGTCTCGGCAATCAGTTCTTTCTTTGCATCAGGAACAATCAAATCGTCCTTACCGAAAGAAATACCAGACTTACAAGCATTGGTGAAGCCTAAAGTCATAATTTTATCTACGAACAAACAAGTTTCTTTTTGACCACAGTGGCGGTAAACAATATCAATAATCTCTCCGATTTCTTTTTTCTTAACCAAACGGTTAACCAAAGAGAACGGAACATTTTTATGTTTCGGTAAAATCTGAGAAACCATAATACGTCCGGGTGTTGTTTCAACAATACCATACTTAAATTCACCGTCATCACTGACATATTCCATGCGGCATTTAATTTTTGCGTGTAAATCGACTGTTTTTTCAAACAAAGCCATTTCGACTTCATCGAAATTAGCAAAAATAGAACCTTCACCTTTTAATCCTTCAGCTTCATACGTCAGGTAATAAATACCCAAAACCATATCTTGAGAAGGAACGATAATCGGTTTACCTGATGCCGGCGATAAAATGTTGTTGGTAGACATCATCAAAACGCGAGCCTCTAATTGAGCCTCAATTGATAATGGAACGTGAACAGCCATTTGGTCACCATCGAAGTCGGCGTTAAATGCCGTACAAACCAATGGGTGTAAGTGAATAGCTTTACCTTCAACCAATACCGGTTCAAATGCCTGAATACCTAAACGGTGCAATGTCGGCGCACGGTTTAACAAAACCGGATGTTCACGAATAACTTCTTCCAAGATATCCCAAACTTCCGGACGCTCTTTTTCAACCATACGTTTAGCAGCTTTAATGGTTGTTGCGTGACCATACATTTCCAATTTTGCATAAACGAAAGGTTTAAACAATTCAAGAGCCATCTTCTTCGGCAAACCGCATTGGTGTAATTTCAGTTGCGGACCAACCGTAATAACGGAACGACCAGAGTAGTCAACACGTTTACCTAACAAGTTTTGACGGAAACGACCTTGTTTACCTTTAAGCATATCTGACAAGGATTTCAGCGGACGTTTGTTGGTACCGGTAATAGCGCGAGCGCGACGACCGTTATCAAACAAAGCATCGACAGATTCTTGCAGCATTCTCTTTTCATTGCGGATAATGATATCCGGCGCATGCAACTCGATTAATCTCTTCAAACGATTGTTACGGTTAATAACACGACGATACAAATCGTTCAAATCAGAAGTTGCAAAACGACCACCGTCTAACGGAACCAACGGACGTAACTCAGGTGGAATAACTGGTAAAACATCCAAAATCATCCATTCTGGCTTCGTATTTGACTCAATGAAAGACTCAACAATTTTCAAGCGGCGAACCAATTTTTTACGCTTAGCTTCGCTGTTATTATCTTTGAGTTCTTCACGCATTTGTGTGCGTTCAGCTTCCAAATCAATATTTGATAAGATTTCTTTCAAAGCTTCAGCACCGATGCCTGCACGGAAAGAATCCTCACCATATTGATCAATAGCTTCTTGATATTGTTCCTCACTGAGCAACTCATTAACAGATAATGGTGTCAAACCCGGTTCAATAACAATATAGCTTTCAAAGTATAGAACGCGTTCCAATGCCTTCATCGGAATATCTGTTAATAAAGAAATACGTGATGGCAAAGACTTCAAGAACCAAATATGTGCAACCGGAGCTGCCAGTTCAATGTGTCCCATACGCTCACGACGGACTTTAGATAAGGTAACTTCAACACCGCACTTTTCGCAAACGATACCGCGATATTTCATTCTCTTATACTTACCGCACAAACATTCATAGTCTTTAACCGGACCAAAAATACGCGCACAGAACAAACCATCTCTTTCCGGTTTGAATGTACGGTAGTTAATTGTTTCCGGTTTTTTTACCTCACCGTAAGACCAAGAACGAATTTGTTCCGGAGAGGCAATTGAGATTTTAATTTGATCAAAAGATTCACCAGAAACTTGCTGACCAAAGAATTTCATTACATCATTCATTAGTATTAAACTCCTCTATCCTAAACTTCTTCGTTCAACATTTCAACGTTCAAGCACAAAGACTTAATTTCTTTAACCAAAACGTTGAATGATTCAGGAACGCCGGCTTCAAAACCATCATCACCGCGGACAATAGCTTCATAAACCTTAGTACGTCCATTCACATCATCTGACTTAACGGTTAACATTTCTTGCAAGGTATATGCGGCACCATAAGCTTGTAATGCCCAAACCTCCATTTCACCGAAACGTTGACCACCGAATTGAGCCTTACCGCCCAGAGGTTGTTGTGTAACCAAAGAGTACGGACCAACAGAGCGGGCGTGCATCTTTTCATCAACGATGTGGTGCAGTTTAATCATATAAATGATACCAACGGTAACCTTACGGTCAAATTTCTCACCGGTACGACCATCATACAAATCAATCTGACCGGAAGTCGGTAAACCTGCCATTGTCAGCATTTTGTTGATATCGTCTTCATGAGCACCGTCAAATACAGGCGTTGCCATCGGGACACCGTTTTTAAGATGAGAAACCATCTCGACTTTTTCTTCGGTTGTTAACGGTTCAACATCGCGTTTATATTGCTTGTCACCGTAAACTTCTTTCAGTTTTTTATTCAATTCATCGATTGTTTTCTCACCGCGTTTGTATTGTTCGCACATCTCATTTAACTGACGACCTAATTCCTTAGCGGCCCAACCGAGGTGGGTTTCAAGAATTTGACCGACATTCATACGAGAAGGCACACCTAACGGATTCAAAACAATATCAACCGGAGTACCATCTTCCATATAAGGCATATTTTCCAATGGCAAAATACGAGAAATTGTACCTTTATTACCGTGACGTCCGGCAATCTTATCACCGGTTTGAATTTTACGTTTTGTTGCAATAAAGACTTTAACCATCTTGAGAACACCCGGCAACAAATCATCACCGCGCTGAACTTTCTCAACTTTGTCTTCAAAGTGCTTCTGTGCACGCTCAACACGAGCATCAAATGCGGCACAGAATTCCTCAACCTTAGACATTGTTTCTTCATCTTTAACAACAATCTTGCGCCATTGAGATGAAGGAATTGCCGTTAAAGCATCTTCGGTAATCGTTGAGTTTTTCGCGATACCTTTCGGAGCATCAACAACTTTTTGTCCGACAAGCATAGATTTCATACGGGCATCAAAAGAACGACGAATAATGGCAATTTCATCATCGCGGTCTTTTGCTAACTGCGAAATTTCTTCTTGTTCGATAGATAAAGCACGTTCATCCTTCTCAACACCACGGCGAGAGAAAACGTGAACATCAACAACAATACCTTCAATACCCGGTTGAACACGTAAAGAAGTATCACGAACATCAGATGCTTTTTCACCGAAAATCGCACGCAATAATTTTTCTTCAGGAGTTACCGGAGATTCGCCCTTCGGTGTTACTTTACCGACCAAGATATCACCGGCTTTAACTTCAGCACCGATATAAACGATACCTGCCTCATCAAGATTGCGTAAAGCATCTTCACCGACGTTCGGAATATCACGCGTGATTTCCTCTTGTCCGAGCTTTGTATCACGCGCCATAACTTCAAATTCTTCAATATGTAAAGAAGTCAAAACATCATCGCGAGAAATACGTTCAGACAACAAAATAGCATCTTCGTAGTTTAAACCGTTCCAAGGCATAAAGGCAACCAAAACATTTTTACCTAATGCCAATTCACCCATTTCGGTACACGGACCGTCTGCCATAATGTCACCGGCTTTAACGTGATCACCGACCTTAACCAAAGGAACTTGGTTGATGCAGGTATTTTGGTTAGAACGACGGAATTTTTGTAGTTTGTAAATTTCAACACCGGCATCGGAAACATTCTCACTTAAAGAACGAACCACAATGCGGTTGGCATCAACGGCATCAACGATACCGTCATATTTACAAACAACAGTTGCACCGGAATCTTTTGCAACGGCTTCTTCCATACCGGTACCGACCAATGGAGCTTCAGAACGAAGCAAAGGCACACCTTGACGTTGCATGTTCGCACCCATCAAAGCACGGTTAGCATCGTCATTTTCCAAGAACGGAATCAACGCTGTTGCTACTGAAACCAACTGTTGCGGAGAAACGTCGATGTATTCGATTTCTTCCGGACGTGCAAACTCAAATTCACCGGCACGGCGACAAGCAATCAAATCATTTTCGAAATGACCGTTGTCTTTAACTTTTGCATTTGCTTCGGCGATTAAGTGTTTACCTTCCTGATCAGCTGATAAATATTCAACTTCATTGGTTACTTTGCCTTTAACAACTTTACGATATGGGCATTCAATAAAGCCGTATTTGTTGATACGAGCATAAGTAGACAATGAGTTAATCAAACCGATATTCGGACCTTCAGGTGTTTCAATCGGGCAGATACGACCATAGTGAGTCGGGTGCACGTCGCGGACTTCAAAGCCGGCACGGTCACGAGACAAACCACCAGGTCCTAATGCTGACAAACGACGTTTATGCGTAATTTCAGACAACGGGTTGTTCTGATCCATAAATTGTGACAATTGTGAAGATCCGAAAAATTCGCGAATAACGGAAGCAATCGGTTTTGCATTAACCAAATCTTGAGGCTTTACATTGTTCAAAACTTCACTGCTCATTCTTTCACGAATAGCACGTTCCATTCTGAGTAAACCCATACGATATTGGTTTTCCATCAATTCACCGACAGAACGAACACGACGATTACCTAAGTGGTCAATATCATCAACCTCACCTTTACCATCGCGCAGTTCAACCAAACGCTTTACGATGCGCAAAATATCATCTTTACGCAAAACGCAATAAGTATCTGGAGCTTCTTCAAACGGAATATCCAAAGCGGCATTCATCTTAACACGACCGACTGAAGATAAATCATACCTTTCATTATCAAAGAACAAACCGCGGAATAACAAATCAGCCGTTTCATATGTCGGCGGTTCACCTGGGCGCATAACACGATAAATATCGAGCAATGCTTCTTCTCGGCAAGAATTTTTATCGGCCTCTAATGTATTGCGAATATAAGGTCCGACATTAACCCCATCAATAAATAAAGTGGTTAACTCAGAAATTTTTGCTGCTTTAATTTTATCTAACAATTCTTCATTTAATTCGGCACCGGCATCAGCAATAACTTCACCCGTTTTAGAATCAATGACAGCTTTGGCTAAATACTTTCCAAACAACTGATTTGGAGCGACACGGAAATATTCCAAGCCGTCATCAGCTAATTTTTGAGCAGAACGGACATTTAATTTTTTGCCGGCTTCCCAAACAGTTTCACCTGTTTTGGCATCAATCAAGTCAAAATCAAATTTTGTTCCTTTAACGCGTTCCGGAACAAATTTAACCTTCCAGTTTTTCTTATCGGCAGAATAAGTTTCTGTTTCGTAGAAATAAGCCAGAATTTCTTCCTTGTCCATTCCTTTAATTTCAGCCGGATCAATGGTTTTGCCCTGTTTTGCCAAGGCTTTGATTTTATCTTCGGTTTCTTTAGAGTATAAAGAATACAAAATAGATGTTACCGGCAATTTACGACGGCGATCGATACGAGCATAAACCAAATCTTTGGCATCGAACTCAAAATCGAGCCAAGAACCACGGTAAGGAATAACGCGAGCGGCGAACAAATATTTACCGGAAGAAACGGTTTTACCTTTATCGTGATCAAAGAAAACACCCGGAGAACGATGCATTTGAGAAACGACAACGCGCTCGGTACCGTTAAAAATAAATGTACCTTTTTCGGTCATTAACGGCAAATCACCCATATAAACATCTTGCTCTTTAATATCGTGGATTGATTTTGCACCTGTGGCTTCATCGGTATCCCAAACGACCAAACGCAGAGTTGCTTTAACCGGAGCGGCATATGTCATATCGCGCTTAACGCACTCATCGACATCATACTTCGGCTCCTCAAGTTCGTATTTAACGAATTCAAGTTCGCCGTTACCGGAAAAATCTCTAATCGGGAAAATAGATTTAAAAACATTTTCCAAACCAAATTCACAGTTTTTATTTTCAATAAAATCTGCATAAGAACCTGTTTGGACCTCAATCAAACTCGGCATATCCGACACAGCGTCGATTCGGCCGAAAGTTCTTCTTACACGCCGTTTACCCGTATAAGATTCTTTCATTTTGACTTTATCCTTTTTGTTAAATTCTGCGACCATACCGACAGAATCAAATCCTGCACCCCGTCAACAGAAGGTTAAAATATTAGTTTTTATGTAAATGAAAATCATCAAACCATAGGGAATCAAAGCTTTGCGCAATACTTGGCCGCCTACCCCTCTTGATGAAAAATGTAAAATAATTGCATGCAATTGCCGCAAGACTGCGGTAAAATTCGGCGCATAATAGACTCACTTTTCCGATTCTATCAAGCAAAAAATTCACCAAAATCAAAAAAATTTTTTATACAATCCAATTAAACAATTTGACAAAAAATTCCAAAAATGGTATTCTGTTCTAACAAACAAATTAAAGACATATTATGAACATTTATTTAATTGCAGCAATCGCTGCCGGAATGCTTGTCGGCGCAGCCGGAGCTTCCTTAATTGTTAAAGAGAAAACATCAGGCATTTCTAATGATGGTGCTACTTTTGGTTGGTTAGGATTTTTTTTACTCCTAATGGTTGCCTGCGCCATCGGAGCTCATTGTCAGGAAAAATTTTCCGGTTCAGATATGGGATATTTGAGCTTATTTCCGCTGGCCTTGGTCGAGATTTATGCACTTGCCTGCGGAGCGCTTTTACGTTGCGTACCACACGCAATAAAAAGTTTCCAAAAGGGAGAAAAGATTCATTATCCAAGCCTCCTAGCAGGTCTTTTTTTTCTCCTATTTCCCATATTAACAAAGAGAGGCTCTTTTTTTAATGAATTTAATGCTTTTGCTCTCGCTGTTTTCATCGGTAGCAGTATAAGCGTAAGTCTTTATTTTTTGAGTAACATCATTATATGGTGTACCCAAAAATTAACTCAAATAAAAAACCCCGTCTTCTGACGGGGTTTTTTATTTTTTAATTTATCTTTGCCAACAGGGCTTTTATCATATCCAAACGATAAGTGCTTTTTATTTTATCATTATTCGGATACTCATCTTCTACATCAAGTGCAAAAATATTAGCCTGTTGAATAACAAAATTCCGCCCATTGCATATACTTTCTTTTTGCTCCAACAAAAATTCCCGCATCTGATAAGTTGATCGCACGGCATTTTTCAGCATAGCGTCTTTGCCTGATGCTTTTTGATTAAAGATTACCGCAATCCAAACACCTGCAAAAAGAAAGATAATTGCTGTCCAGCTTAAATAGACCGTTAATATCAGCATTGCCAAAATCATCGCCGATGCGGATACTATCGCACATAATACTCTGCGCCACAATGTCCCTTTAATAAACAGGTAAGAACCTATCATCACACCCAACAAAACATCAACGAGAACTAAAAGTCCTGCCAAAACAGAGGTCGGATTCCAGAAAATTAAACCTATTTCAACAGCAGCCAACATCAAAAGATTAAACAAAATATACATTCCTGTCAGCTTAAAGCCTAAACGGTTTACTTCCTGTACGGATTTCTGTTTAACCAATTTTTTTAACATTTGAATTTGCTCATTTTTAGATAATCTGCACAAACTGTCTTTTTTAGAAAACAGTAATGCCATTATCTTTTTCTCAAATTTCGAAAGATGTTTAGAATGGGCCGTTTTTCTGACTAAAATAACTTCCTCATCCCGCGCTTCTATTTCAATTATGTTTTTACGGTATAAATCAAGCAAAAAACATCCGACAGACTTATTATCAGCCCCGCCTCGCCACAAATAACGTACCGATAGCGGTGATGGCAAAACAATATTCCTAAACTTTAACTTTTTGCGAATATACACCCACGACAAAGCACAAGATATTGCAACCACCCCAAAATAGACGATCGCTAATACAATATCTCCGTAAATTTCCAAAAAATTCAAAATCCGTTGTGATGAGGTAAGCGGCGTAAAATCAACTTTGGGAACAGTTAAAAAGAGATGCATTCCTTCCCCTTGCATCAGCGGATATAAAGTCACAAAACCCTGAATATTATCTTTTTCGACCATTGTAACGGCATTATTATCAACCAAATTATCAGGCAATCCCGTCAAAGCATAGTACTTAACCGCAGGTTCACGACCGGGCAATCGAACAGCAACAATAACCTGACTGGTGACAAGATTATAATTTCCTCCGGTTACATTCCAATAAAATTCATAAAAATCACCGATATCCATCAAATATCTGTCTATAACATAACTGAACTCAAAAATATAAACACCTTCAGGTAATTTCATTTTATATTTTGGAGCAATCACAAAATGACTATTTGTTTCAACCAGTTCATAAGGAAGGAGAGTATCATTTACTTTCACACTTTCCAAAGAAACCTGATATTTAGCTCTGCCTGAAGCGTTTTTTTTATCAATAAAACGCGATATCGGTTCTTTCACTTTTCTGCCGTTAGCAACGACTACAACATTTTCATAAATTTTAATCATTCCGTTTGGCAAAACATCAATTTGCGAGGCAAAATAGGGTATATGTTCGTATGCAGGAGCCTGTAACATACTTCCGTCCGAAAGCTGAACATTCACCATCGGCGTATCTTCATTACCATCTGTTTTTTCAGGCGCCAAAGTATAATATTTTACCGGTTGCAAAGCTTCCGTATTCACCCCCGGATTTCTGCCCAGCCGTTCCATCGCCTTATCATACATCTTTTCCCACATAGATTTATTTTTGTCATCATCATCTTGAGAAACCTTACTGAATGAAGATATTCTATCCAGCCGTTCTTCTTCAGGAAATGTCATAATATCAACTTTATCCATACGACTGCGTACAAATTCTCTCATTTCTTCATTTGTTACCGGTAACTTTTCTTGCTGTTGAGCCTTTTCCAGAATTTCACGATTAATATGTGAAGCGCTCGCCTTTGCCTCATCCATAGAATTAAATTCACGAGGACGAGCATCTAAAGCAGAAGCCCCGATAAGACAAAATGCTAAAATAAGAAAAAAATTTTTCATAACTTTGAAACCTTTATTCACAAATGGAAGTTTATTGGTATTATAAGAAAAGAATATTAAAAAAAGATTATGATAAGGAGATAATCAAATGTCTGAAAATAAAATTGCCGCCATTATTCTGGGAGCCGGCAAAGGAACCAGAATGAAGTCTGATTTACCGAAGGTGATGATGCCCGTCTGCGGCAAACCGATGATTCGTCATATTTTAGATACTTTGGAAGCAACAAAAGTTTCTAAAATCGTAACGGTGATTGCACCTGATGGAGATCTGGTCAAAAAAGAAGTAGCCCCCTACGAAACCTGCGTACAACACCACCAGCAAGGAACGGGCGATGCCGTTAAAAGCGCAAAAGATGCCTTGAAAGGATTTGATGGCGATATTTTGGTTATTTTCGGAGATCAACCGCTTTACACAAAAAACACAATTATGAAACTCGTTAATAAACGTCGTGAAGGATACAGCATTGTTTGCCTCGGCTTCACGCCCGATGATGCCGCCCGTTATGGCCGTTTAATTATGGAAAACGGCGAACTTAAACGTATTGTTGAATACAAAGATGCAAATGAGCAGGAACGTGCCGTCCGATTCTGTAATTCCGGAATGATGTGTTTTGACGGTAAGGTTATGTTTGATATTCTGGATGAAATTACTAATGAAAATGCCGCTCAAGAATATTATCTTACAGATGCAATCGCCATTGCTCTCAAAAAAGGCTTAAAGTGCAGTGCTGTCGAGTGCCCTGTTAATGAAGCTGCAGCCGCCAACACACGTGAGGAACTGGCATTTTTGGAAGAATTGTTGAAAAAACGCGGAAATTAAAATGAAATTTTTAAAACACCACTGGTTCAATATTTTCATTGTTATCTTTATCCTCATCAGTATGGGGCAAACAATTCTGGTTGCTTTTTCACCCAGAGAAGACCGTTTAAACCGTGGTTTTATCCCCTGCACCAAGCAATTGACGACCGAATTAATCGATTGTCAATCATCTATGTGGTGCATTACCAAAGCTGTTATAAGCAACGGGGGATGTGATTTAAAAATTATCGGACAAGGTTTCCGCTTGTGGATTAAGGGGGAGCAATCGGCTCCGTGGAGTAATTATTTATATTCTCCGGATTTGAGCCACCTCAATAATGATTTAAATGAAAATTCGGAGCTTTTTTACGAAGAAAACCCAAATTTTTTACAAGATTTTGAAAAAGTCAAACAAGATTATCAAAAATTGGAGGAAAGTAATTCAAATGACAAAACAGAAAACTAAAGAATTGCCCGCTTGGGATTTATCGGATATGTATAAAGGGATTAAAGATCCTCAAATTTCTAAAGATTTAGAAAAAATTCGCAAGGGGAAGCAGGCATTTGCAAAAAAATATAAAGGAAAAATATCTTCTTTATCTGCAGATGATTTCGCTAAAATGCTGAAAGAAGAAGAAAAATTATCGGACATCGGAGCTGTTTTAGGAGAATTTGCTTACCTCAATATGGTTACACAGATGCAAAACAAAGAAGCTACCGGTTTTTATCAGGATATCAGTGAAAAGCTGACCGAATACAGTAAACCGATGGTTTTCTGGGGTTTGGAATTAAACAAATTACCGGAAGAACATATTAAAAAGCTTTACAAAAATGAAAAAGTTGCTTTTTACAAACCTTTTTTGACGCGCGTTCGCCGCTTCAAGAAATACGAACTTTCGGAGGAAGTTGAAGAGATTTTAATGGAAAAATCCATCACTTCATCAGATGCTTGGGTTCGTTTGTATGAAGAAACCTGCTCTCGCCTTAAATTCTATATTGACGGTAAAGAATATAATGATGCCGAAATTACCAAGTTGCTCCTTGATAAAGATCCGAAAATCAGAGAAAAAGCAGGCAAAGAAATCGGTCGCGTCAGTAAAGAAAATACGCCGCTTTTAAGTTTAATTTACAATATGATTATCAAAGACAAAGCCATTGAGGATGTCAAACGTGGTTTCAAAACACCGGTATCCGCACCGAATTTAGGCGAAAACGTCAGTGATAAAGTGGTTGAAACTTTGGCTGAAACCGTTCGCGCCAATTATGCGAATATATCCCACCGTTTTTATAAATTAAAAGCCAAATGGTTAGGTGTTAAAAAAATTCAGTATTGGGATAGAAATGCCCCCCTGCCCTTTGCCCAAGATACACATTATACATGGGATCAAAGTGTTGATATTGTCTTGAAAGCTTACAAAGAATTTTCGCCCAAACTCTACAATATTGCCAAGAATTTCTTTGAAAATAATTGGATTGACGTACCGCCTCGCCAAGGCAAACGCAGCGGAGCTTTTGCGGCAGCGGCAGGCACGGCTACCCACCCATATTTGCTGTTAAACTTTGTCGGTAAGCAAAATGATGTTTTGACTTTGGCCCACGAACTCGGACACGGATGTCATATGATGAGCCGTCGCCAAAACGGACAGCTGAACGAAACATCCCGTATGACCACAGAAGAAGTCGCCTCCGTATTTGGGGAGATGATGACATTTCAATCTATGGTCAGAAGTATGCCGGACAGCCCAGAAAAATTAGCACTTATTGCCGGTAAGGTCAGCGATATGATTAATACGGCCGTTCGCCAAATTGCTTTCCACTTTTTTGAAACCAGAGCCCATGATGAGCGCCGCAACGGTGAATTATCGGAAGACAGATTAGCGCAAATTTGGTTGGAAGAAATGCGCGCCAGCTTGGGCAAATACGTTGAAGTGAGCGACGATAATGCCCATATCTGGAACCAAATCGGACACTTCTTCTTCCGCCCATTCTATGTTTATGCTTATTCGTTTGCCGATTGCTTGGTAAACTCTCTGTACCAAGTCAGCCAAGAAGGCAAAGTCAAAGACTTTCCTGATAAATATTTGGATATGCTGACGAAGACCGCCATCACCGATTATGACAAACTGTTCAAACCGTTCGGCTTAAATCCGAATGATGCAGATTTCTGGAACAAAGGCTTGAGCCTGATTTCATCATATATCGATGAACTGGAAAGACTGGATAAAAAGTTAGGAAAACAGTTAAAAGCATAAAAAAACGCTTGATTTTATAATTGAGTATGCTATTAAGAATACCGCAATATCAATATTGCGGTATTAAAATAGGGGTATAGCTCAGTTGGTAGAGCATCGGTCTCCAAAACCGAGTGTCGTGAGTTCGAATCTTACTGCCCCTGCCAAGTTGTGTAAGTCGTCAGAAATGGCGACTTTTTCTTTTATTTTCAATAGCTTAACAGAGTCCGTGTGGCAAGTTCTCAAAAACAGCCTTCCCAAGCAGTTACACGGACCAATTTTTATACCTTTTCTTAAAAATCAATCAGTTAAGCTCTTTGCTATCCCAGATATGTTAAAATGGGATTTTGTGAAGAATTGTCCTTAAATAACAACAAACCTCAGCAAATTCAGCAGAAGTTAAATCATACACTTATGTTATCCCTGATATACCGGTGTAAAGTTGACCAAGTGCAATGCATGAGGCGGGCTATTTCAGCTTTAGTTACGCCTTTATCAAGCAAGGATTTAATGTGATTATGCTCTTTTTCTAACTTTCGGTAAGAAAAGCCAAACGGCCGACCGAGATGTTTGCCTTCGTCTTTAAGCCTTTGCAGTGAAAGCCGTGTCCGCTCAGATATGAGTTGTCTTTCAATCTCGCTGGCTAAAGAAAAGGCAAAAGCTAAGACTTTGGATTGGATATCAGCTCCCAATCGGTAATTTTCTTTCAACGTCCAGATTTGACAGTCTTTTTCTAAACAACTTTGCAGAATTCCCATCACTTCCATTAAATTTCGACCGAGTCTGGAAAGTTCTGTTGCTATTAAAATATCGCCTTTGTGGAGCTTTTTAAGAAGCTTGCCAAGTCTGCGTTCTTGCAATGGTTTGCGCGAGGATATCACTTCTTCAACCCATTTATTGATAATAATATTGTTTTTCTTGGCAAAAGTCTCTATTTCGTGGTGTTGATTAGCAACATTTTGATGGTCGGTACTGACGCGTATATATCCGTAAATCATAAAAAAATCCTTATAAATAGTTGAAACCATCTATAAGAACTTGCAAAAACAGCAAAAAAATAAATACCTGAAATAAAGGTATCCATAAACCACCATTTATATTTGATACTAATCCTTTTATTACAAATAAAACGAGAAATCAACATTTTTTTCTTAAATTTCTTTATTTTCATAACCTTTTGAAAAATCAAAAGAAATCAATAAACACATATCGTCATTAATGGTG
>JAFUSU010000003.1 GCA_017467515.1 Alphaproteobacteria bacterium | reverse complement strand
TTTTTCAGCATTCGTTGCGGTCGTTGTCACTTCCCTAACTCAGCAGAAAAACTTCGCCTGTCGTTAAAAATTAGTCCACAGGACTAATTTTTTACCTCCAGCCCATAATACCGCCGGCGGCAATATAGCTTCAAATCTCGGAGACACCGGTTTAAAATAAAAAAACACCCACAAGGGGTGTATTTTTTATTTTAATGGTGATCCCAACGGGATTTGAACCCATATTACCGCCGTGAAAGGGCGATGTCCTAACCATTAGACGATGGGACCGCTTAATGAACTAGGCAATATATATATGGATTTTTTTAATCCGTCAAGAATTATTTTGTGATTTTATTTATTTTGTAAATTAAAAACAGAAAACGAACAGTAGAAAATAAAAAAAATCGTGTATTTTCAAGAGCTGATTAAAAAAGAAAAGGAACTGCACGATGAAGAACATATATGATAAAAAAGTTTAGAGTCAAAATATTTAATTTAGAACGCAGGAGAAAAATTGTTTTATTTCTATTTTGCTACTACAAGAGAAACAAAAAAGTTGACAAATATGACAAATAAGATAGAATGCCGTTATAAAAATTTATTATTCTAAACTTAGTATTATGGGTATTATGGAAAAAATGAAAGTGATATCTGCGTTAATTGCTGAATTAGGGCTCACTCAGCAAGAGGTAATTGACTATTTACAAAAAAAAGAGAAAGAGGAGAATCCTGGCGTTGAAACTCCCATGGAAGAAAGGGAGAGGAGAACAGGGCTTCATCGTGGTTACAGCGACACGGATTACGATGTCGGATATTATTAAACAAAAGGCGCCAATTTGGCGCCTTTATTTTTTTGTTTGTAGCAATAATATTACTCCTCCAAATGAGGCATTTTGGCTTCTTCGACTAATTTTGCAATCAGGTCATTTAAGCTCAAAACTTCCTGTTTGTCAGAGCCGATACGACGAATGGTAACCGTCTTGTTCTCTTTTTCTTTCGCCCCGACAACGGCAATAACCGGAATCTTCGCAACAGAGTGTTCACGGATCTTATAGGTAATTTTCTCATTGCGCAAATCCGTTGTTGCTGTTAAGCCGGCTTCATTTAACTTCTTAGCAACCTCTTGAGCATAGTCGTCAAAATCAGAGGTAACCGGTGCTACCACAACTTGCTCAGGAGAGAGCCACAACGGCAAACGTCCGGCATGATTTTCAATCAAAATACCGAGGAACCGCTCGATAGATCCGAACAATGCGCGGTGTAACATAACCGGTTGATGTTTCTCACCGTCTTCGCCGATATAAGAAATATCAAAACGTTGCGGTAAGTTCATATCAACCTGAATCGTACCGCATTGCCATTCACGACCGATGGCATCACGCAAGATAAACTCTAACTTCGGACCGTAGAAAGCACCTTCGCCTTCATTGATTTCATATTCGTAACCGTGTTTTTCCAAGGCATGAGCCAAAGATTTTTCGCACAAATCCCAAATTTCATCAGAGCCGATACGTTTTTCCGGGCGCGTTGACAGATAAATTTTTACCTTATCAAAACCGAAATCTTCATAGATATTGAAGATAAGCTTCAGCGTGGTAATACATTCTTCTTCCATTTGCTCCGGCGTGCAGAAGATGTGCGCATCATCTTGCGTAAACTCACGAACACGCATTAAACCCATCAGAGAACCGGATGCCTCATAACGATTAACTTTACCAAATTCAGCCATTCTTAACGGTAAATCGCGATAAGATTTGATACCTTGTTTGTAAACGAGTAATCCGCCCGGGCAGTTCATCGGCTTAATGCAGAACCATTTTTTATCTTCCGTCTGTCCGGAATAGTTATGAGCTCCGTACTTTTCCCAGTGACCGGAAGTCTCCCACAAAACACGATCCATAACGCGCGGCGTGCTGATTTCAATATACCCGTTGTGCTCTTGGCGGTTACGCATATATTCAATCAATTTACGATAAATTTTATACCCTTTATCGTGCCAGAAAACGGCTCCCGGCGCATATTCCGGCTCAAAGTGGAACAAATCCATCTCACGGCCGAGTTTGCGGTGGTCACGCTTGGCGGCTTCTTCCATCATTGTCAGATAGTCGGATAATTCTTTTTTGCTTGCCCAAGCCGTTGCATAAATACGTTGCAACATTTCTTTTGAAGAATCTCCGCGCCAATAAGCGCCTGCAACTTTCATTAATTTGAAAGCATCACCGATTTTGCCTGTTGACGGAACGTGCGGACCGCGGCATAAATCCGTAAAATTACCTTGGCGATAAAGAGAAATTGTTTCGCTTTCCGGTAAATCTTCAATAATTTCCGCTTTATAATTTTCGCCTAAATCTTTGAAAAATTTAATTGCTTCATTGCGCGGCATAACGATTCGCTCTAACTTTTCATCACGTTTAACGATTTCGTGCATTTTTTCTTCAATTTTTGCGAATTCCTCGGTTGTAAACGGTTCTTTGCGAGCAAAGTCATAGTAGAAACCGTTTTCAATAGCCGGTCCGATGGTAACCTGAACATCCGGCCACAATTCTTTAACCGCTTGCGCCATAACGTGCGAGCAGGTGTGACGCAAGATGTGTAAGCCTTCTTTATCTTTACCGGTAATGATTGTTACGGTTGCGTCGGTAGTGATAGGCGTGCTCAAATCTTGCAATGTTCCGTTAACGTTAATTGCTAAAGCCGCTTTGGCTAAATTTGCACTAATCTTATTTGCAATGTCAAAACCGTTGACACCGCTTTCCATATCTAAAACACTTCCGTCAGGAAGTTTAATCGCAACCATATTAAATTCCTTTATTTATTAAATTAAAACACATTGTCCGCAAGGACAACCCACATAAACTATATCGGTTCTATTCTCCCCTCTCCGTCATCCTCGGGCTTGACCCGAGGAGCCATTGAACGAAAAAAAGAACTCATATAAACTATACCAGTTCTTTATAAACTGCAATAGTTTTGTCGCACATAATTTCTTTTGTGAAATTATTTTTGACATTAGCGAAACCGGCTTCAACAATTTTTTGTCGCTGGGTTTCTGTTCTGTCAAGAGCCCAATCCAGAGCTTCTGCCAGAGAATAGGGATTATTGCTTTCAAAGAGCTTTCCGGTCACACCATCGGTAATGGTATCCAATGAGCCTCCGATATTTGAAGCAACAACAATTTTTCCCATAGCCTGACCTTCAACGGAAATTCGCCCGAATGCTTCCGGTTCAATTGCCGCAGAAACAATAACGCTGGAAACACTCATCAGCGCAGGCATATCTAAAACCTTGCCGTGGAAGCAAATACGAGAGGATAATTCGTATTTTTCCGCCAGTTTTTTAAGATAAGCCAGATAATCTTCACGTCCTTGCTCATCACCGGCGATAATGCAATAAAAATTTTGGTTTTTCATTTTTGCCAAGGCTTTAATGAGCAAATGCTGCCCTTTCCAATGTGTAATACGACCACCAAGCAGAATCACCGGTTTATCTTCCGGAATATTGTATTCCTGAATCATGTTAATCTTACGCGCTTGCGTGACATTATCCGGATTAAAACGCAGTGTGTTAACACAACGATGAACCAGTCTGATTTTATTTTGATCAATAATATAATTATCAATCAAATGTTTGCGAATGTGATTGGAAATTGCAATCACACGTTCTCCATAAGTCATCACGCGGTTATATAATTTCTTTAAGCCGAAAGGCCCTAAACCATAGGTGCCGTGATAGGTTGTCATATAATGAACACCTGCCTCTTTTGCTGCCCAATAGGCACTCCAAGCCGGTGCACGGGAACGAGCGTGAACGATATTAATATCATTATCCTTGATGATTTTTGCTAATTTTTTGGCATTGCGGCGCATTTTAAAAGGATTTTTTGTTTTTAAGTCTAAGGTAAAATGAGGAACCCCCAATTTATCCAGATCGTGAACCAAGCGTCCGCCCTTTGAAGCAACAAAATTTTTGATGCCGTGGGCACACAAAGCTTCAGCAATTTCCGTTGTTCCGATTTCTACGCCGCCCATTTCGAGTTCAGGCAAAACCTGTAAAATCACAGGCTGAAATTCTTCTTTGCTTTTTTCCATTTTTTTGCTACTATCCTCTGCAAAATAAATACAATAAAGGAGCTGTTCATAATGATAACGCACCAATTTTTAGGTCAATTTACAACGAATTTTGAGTATATAAAAGCAAAATCATCAGAAATTAACAGTTTTACGGTGCTCTATACACACGGGTTATATTCGGATCCGTGGGGCAGAAAACCCGATGCCGTTCGTGATTGGTGTGTTAAAAACGGAATGGGCTTCTTTCGTTATGAGTTAGTCGGACACGGTTCTGATGCCGGCAATTATGAAAACGTTGATGTTAATTTGTGGAAAGCTCAGATTCTTGAAATTATTGATACAATCATTGAGGGCGATATTGTTGTCGTCGGCTCATCTTTAGGCGGATGGTTAAGCCTGATTGCTGCCGAGGCACGCCCCGAAAGAGTAAAAGCTGTTTTAGGTTTAGCCGCTGCGCCTGATTTTACGGTTGATTTAGAGGATAAATATTTAACACCGGAGCAAAATAAAACAATTCAAGAGCAGGGGAAATTAGAATTTACGAATGATGACTTTACCTATGTCTTTACTAAAAAATTGATGGACAGCGGTCGTGAAAACCAAATGCTGAACCGTACAATTAACATTACTTGTCCGGTACAGTTAATTCAAGGGCAAAAAGATGCCTCTCTCGATTGGCGTAAAGCTTTGCAAATTTCACAAGCTATTCAAGGGAATAATGTTATGGTTAAATTGCTGAAATACTCAAACCATCGTTTGGGTGAAGATTCTGATTTGGAAGTTATTACTCGTTCTCTTGATGCGCTTAAAGAGCAATTGGTAAAATAATTAAACGCTAAAAAAATAATTTTTTTGAAAAAAGTTGACGAAAATTCTTGCGCGAGTACCAAAAATATGATATATTAATATATAGAAAAATATTAATAATTAATTATTATGAAGAAAAAAGATTTTATTAATGCACTTGCAGGTGCAATTTTGGCAGGTCCAATTTGTGGATTTAGTGCAGAGATATTTTGGCTGGATTCGTTAATGTTTGGCCATCACACAACAATAGCGTATGTTTCTATTGCCATTCCGGTGATAGTGTATGCTTTTCTTGGTATTGTGTCCCTCATAACGAATGATGTTGCTTTAAAAGAAAAGGAAAAGATGGGTGTGATGCTTGTTTTGGCAATTGCGTTGGGCGGCTGTATCATTACAACCTATTTTCTTACCAATGGTTTTACCGGAGGTGAAAATTGGGGCGACATCGCAGAAGCTGAAGCGTATGGGTATGATATGACATATAATACTCCCGAGGAGTATCTCCCATACATAACGATCGCAAAAGTATTTTGTTATGCTACGGTTTTCTTTTTGATTGCTATGCCAATCAAATACTTTTGGCAGAAGAAACATTAATATAAAAAATCCCGAAACTTGTCTGTGGCAATGTTCGGGATTTTTTGTATTTGATTTTATTAAAATTTAATTTGCTCAATATGTTTGGCTAAGCCGGTATTATCATCAGTTTCAACAAAAATTCCGTAAAGAGTGCCTTGTCCGTGAGCCGGAACAAGTCTGCCGCCTGTGTATCTATCAGCCAAACGGGCAATCGGTTCTTCTGCTTCAAAACCTAAGACGGAATTATAATCGCCGCACATGCCGACATCGGTAATGTAGGCTGTCCCCTGCGGTAAAATTCTGGCATCGGCGGTGGGAACGTGGGTGTGCGTTCCGGCAACGATAGAAACTTTCCCGTCCAAATAGTAACCGAGAGCAAGTTTTTCGGAAGTTGCCTCCGCGTGCATATCCACGAGAATGGCACTGATGTTTTTGCCTAAATTGTAGCTTTTCAGCAGATTGTCTATCGCCGTAATCGGATTATCAATCGGTTCCATAAATTGCCGGCCTTGAAGTTGCACAATCAAAAGTGTTTGTCCGTTTGGCAAAGAAATCTCGGCAGCACCCCTTCCCGGATTTTGCGGGCCGATATTAAGCGGTCGAATAATTTGTTTACAGTCATTCAGAAAAGGGATGATTTCCTTTTGGTTGTAGGTATGATTGCCCATAATCAATCCGTTCACGCCGGCATCTATAAAATCACGGCAAATTCCGGGCGTTGCTCCAAAACCGTGAGCCGCATTCTCTGCGTTAACAATGATAGCATCCGGTTTGTATTTTTCTTTAAGTTGCGGAATATTATTCAAAACAGCTTCTCGTCCGGCACGAGCAACAACATCGCCACAATAAATTATTTTCATCTTGCACTTTCTTTTATTAACAAAAAAACTCCGCCGAGGGAGTTTTTGAGGAGGAACCATCCTACCGTATATTTACACTCTTGTCGAACCGCTTCTCTAAGGTGGGCACCATATAAACGAACCACGATTCGTTCAGAGA
This sequence comes from Alphaproteobacteria bacterium, assembly GCA_017467515.1. Taxonomy (GTDB): domain Bacteria; phylum Pseudomonadota; class Alphaproteobacteria; order RF32; family CAG-239; genus Scatocola. The sequence goes on along the minus strand of JAFUSU010000003.1, from coordinate 7,054 downwards.
CAGTTCCCTATATAAAAATGTTGGCTCGGAAGATCTGCGGCAACACGAGCAGGACAGTAACCCTCCCATACCTACACACTATAACATTTTTATTTGATTTGCAAGCGTTTTTATTTGCGCTGTGAGTTCATTGATTTGGGTGGCAAGAGCCGTATCTAAAGCAGATACGTCCTCATCATTGTAGCCTTGTATAATGGTGGAGGCAACAGGTGCCGTACCGTTTGTCATACTCTTTTTTAATTCGTTCAATTCATCAGCCAGAAGTAATCCGACCATAGCAAGCAACATATTCTCATTAACCTGCTGATTTCCTTGAGTTAACAGTTTTGCTTTTTCATCTAAAACGCGAGAAAGACGAATAATGCTCGATTCTTGCCCGTCTTCACAGGCAACGGCATATTCACGGGAATTAATGGTAATTGTAACTTGAGACATCTTAATTCAAAACCTTGTCTATTTTAGCAGAAAGTTCGTTGATGTTGGCAATGGCATTTTGCGAGCTTTGCGTAAGCATTTCAATTTTAGTTTGCGCCTCAGTTAATTTCGCTTGCCAATCGGCATCTTTTTGACCGGCATTAATGCGTTGAATATTCAAAGCAGCCGAACATTCAGACAGGCTGCTTGTCAAATTTTTGAGGGCTTCGGTTGTTTTAACTAATAAAATATTTTTACCGCTCATCAAAATTATCTTTCTTTTTATCAATTAATCAAATATAGTGCGAAATACATAATAGGCGTGAATAAAAATATATCAAGAGGCAAAGAAAAATTATGCAAAAGTTTATAGTTAAACTGACAAATCAAGATATAACTTTAATCGATGACGCTAACTTAGAATGCTTTGTGGTTGATATTAAACAGCCGGCAGCCGACAAATTGATAGCTCAGATTAAAGCAAAAGATAAAATTGCATTGATTGAGGGAAATAATGAGGAAATTTATAGTTTTTGCCGGAAGTATAATGCTGACGGTATTTTGATAGATTTGAGCAAAAGTGAACATTGTGCTAAAGACGTAAACTATGCGCGTAAGCAAATCGGAGATAAAATATTGGGTGTTATTTCCCGTAATCGCCGTCACGAAGCTATGCTAATCAGCGAATGTGAGCCGGATTTTGTTGCCTTTAAAGTATGGAATGAAGGAATAGAGCAGGTTAAAGAGCTGCTTTCTTGGTACACGGAGATGTTTTTGATTCAATCGGCTGCGGTTCCCGTTGAATCTGTTGAACCTTTAAACCAGCTGGATTGTGATATTATTGTTTGCTCAAGTCAGGCATATCGGAATCAAGCATAAATTTTCTAAAAAATCGTGCAGATTTTTGTTGCGAAAATAAAAAGTTTGAGTTAAATTCTCCTCAAATTAATTCTTGTCTTTCAGACAAATAATACAAACCCCTCATTTTAAACATTGTGAATATGGAGATAAAAAATGAAACAATTAGCAGGATCAATCAGAATCGGTTGGGTTATTGAATATAAAAATAAACCGTGGACAATTACAAAAGCTCAACACATTAAACCGGGTAAAGGCGGTGCTTTTATGCAGGTGGAAATGAAGTCTGTTGAAGAAGGAACAAAAACAAACGAACGTTTCAGAACGGAAGACAGTGTTGAAAAATTAATGGTTGAAGAAAAAGATTGCCAATTTTTATTTGAAGATTCAACAGGTTTAACATTTATGGATTCGGAAACGTTTGATCAGTTCAATATGCCTGCTGATATTTTGGGCGATAGTCGTCCGTTTATGACAGACGGTATGACCGTTGTTATCAGTTTTATTGATGGTAAACCGATTTCTGTTGAATTGCCGTTACAGGTTATTTGTGAAGTTGTTGAAACTGAGCCGGTTATTAAAGGACAAACTGTTTCTTCTTCTTATAAACCGGCTGTATTGGACAACGGTGTTCGCACAACTGTTCCGCCGTTTATCGGTGTCGGCGATAAAATTGTGGTCGGCACGGCTGAAGCTAACTATGTCGAAAGAGCAAAATAATGGTTGCTTATTTGTCGCCCAATATGTCTTTGCTGATTAATGCTGTTAAAAAGGCATCAGCTTGTTTGGACAGAGATTTTAATGAAATAGAGCAACTTCAATCATCAATCAAAGGGTATAAAGAATTTGTAAAAGGAACCTACGGTAAAGTAACAAAGGCTTTACAGACAGAACTCGGTAAAATTCATCCGGATTATCCGATTGTGGCTGAAGCATCTAAATTGCCGTCAAAAGGCGCTTGTTATCTTGTTAACCCGCTTGACGGACTGGTGAATTTTGCACACGGAATGCCTCATTTTGCCATCAGTGTTGCTTTGTATGAAAATAATAAAATAACGGGAGCCGTGGTTTATAATCCGGCACTTGATAGTTTGTATTTTGCAGAAAAGGGCAAAGGGGCATTTAAGGAAGGGTATCGTAACCATGAGCGCTTACGTGTTTCCGCACGCAAAGAATTGTCAGATGCCCTCATCGGAACATTAGTCGCTTATGATAAAAGCAGTGATGAATACGATCATCTGCAAAAGAAAATTATTGCCGCTTGTGATAATGTTCGGGTATCAGGTTCTTGTGCCTTGGATTTAGCTTATGTCGCTTCCGGAAAATTAGATGCGCATATCAGCTTAAAGAATAATTTGGCGGATTATGCCGCAGGGTTGCTTTTGGTTAAAGAGGCCGGTGGGTATGTTTATGATATCAATCAAAAAGATATCCGTTCGGAAAATATTGACTTGGTTATCCATAGCGGAAATTTGATCGTAACCAATGCAGAATTAGGCGCAAAGGTGTGTGGATTATTTAAATAATTTTTAAAGGGAACGAGAGATGAAAAAAAAATTGCTGACAATCTCATTTATTAGCTCTTTAGCGCTCGCAGGACAAGTAAATGCGGCCGATGATGTGTATGTGGATTTATCCGTGTTGGATAACATTCCTCAAGACAGTATCGGCTTTGTGGCCTCTCAGCCCTTGTTCCCTGAAGTAAAAAAACAAAATAAACCGATTCAACATAAATTTAAAAAGGCTAAAAAAAGACCTCAAAAGAAGGTGATACAGCAACCAAAAGAGGTAACTTTGGCTGAAAAAGCTTTACAACCTGTTGCAGAAGATGTTCAAAAACAGGCGGAGCCGAAGATTGTCAATCCGTTTAAGGAAAAAGCGCAAATAGCCGAACCGCAAAATTTATTACCGGAGAGTATCAAAGAAGATGCGATTAACCCAATATCTGCAGAAGTAAAATCTATCCAAAAGGGAGCAGCAGAAAGTAATCCGACTTTGGAAACAAAAGAACGACCGGAAGAAAATAATGAAATTATAAAAGAGGAACAAGAAGAAAAGAATCTTGTAACAACTTCTGAAGCAGAAAAACAAGCAACGGAACAAACAGAGAATGTTTCGGAAAATATTCTTTCAGCAGTTAAGTCGATGGAGCAGAAAGAAGCTTCTGAGGTTGTCTTGCAACCAAAAGAGATTTATGCCTTATCTTTTGATGAAGATTCTTATGAATTAACAACTGAAGCTATGCAAAAATTGGATAAAATAGCACAACTATTTGATTCGGAACGCAAAAAAAAGATTTCTATTAAAGCATATAATTATGATAACGGCATCGAATCTTTTCGCAAAAAAAGAAACAGCCTGAATAGAGCAACAGAAGTTCGTTCATACTTCTTAAATCACGGATTTAAGAATTTTAGCATTAAAATCATTAATACAACGGCAGATAATGAATATAAAGATACGGTTGAAATCGAAGAAATTGATTAAAATCGGCATTATCAGCTAAAAAAATGAAAAAAATTTAAATTAATGCTTGCGTTATTATTCAGTCTAATGTATAAGAGCACTAAATTTGTGTCAGTTTAATATGAAAGTTGGAGAAAAATAATGAAAAAAGATATTCATCCTGATTATCACGAGATCACATATGTGATGACAGATGGTACGGAATATAAAACCAAATCAACTTGGGGTAAGGCCGGCGATAAAATGACTTTGGAAATTGATCCGAAATCTCATCCGGCTTGGACAGGTATTCATCGTATGGTTGATACCGGCGGTCAAGTTTCTAAGTTTAACAGTAAGTTTGCTGCATTTGGTCTTAAAAAAGATACAAGCACAGATAAGAAATAATCATTATTTAGTATTTTTTAACCTGCATAGACGTATAATCTGTGCAGGTTTTTTTATATAAAGCAGGCGTTAATGGTCAAGATTATAAGATATGAAGTTTATTCTGATAGAGGTGAAGGCTGGAAATTGATAGACCAATTTTCAGGAGATGAGCGCCAAGAGGCAACTTTTTGTGCCAAAGAAATTGAGGAAAACGGCTATTCCGTCAAAATAATCAGAGAAACTTATGAAACGACTGACGGTTCTTTTCAAGAAACGGTGGAATATGTGAGCGGTTTAAAAAAACGTTCTAAACCTAAAATTGTTTCAGTCGAAGACGCGATATTTGAGGATTTAAAAGGTGAGTATAATGTGGAAGCAACGCCTTTTAAAATGTTGGCTGAAAATCAGGTTTCTAAAGCATTTGTTAAATTGTTTTTAATTGTTGCGTTCAGCTTGTTGCTGGCCAATATTTTAACAAGTTTATCCGTACCGATTGTAGAATATATGGTTCCGGATGAAAAGAGAAAAAGCGTTTTATTTTTTGGCTTTTTTGTTATTTTCGCGGTAATATCAACGCCCTTGTTGCTCTATAAAGTGCCTTGGAATGTTTTTTACAGTCTCCGTAAGGGCGATAAGGAAATTATAAAAGAAAAAATCATTTTTAAACGTGCGACCAATTTAATCGGAGATTATAATTTAAATGATAACGGTAAAGAGGTTATTGTTCCGGTTTTTCCCGAAGCACCGCTTGAATATAAGCAATATATCATCGGATATTTAACGCAAATCCTTAATAATTTGGGAACCGAAGTCAAAATAAAAGATGATTTTCATAAATTGGGTGTTGAACTGATAATTTACGGCGGGTGCTTGGAATTAGCAAAATATGGACGATTAAGTTGGGCAGAAGTCAATTCTCTTTTATATGAAGTTACAAAAGTATTAGATGGTAAAAATGTTGATTTACAGGCATTTTATGATGCGAAAAGAACCTATCGAGATAATAAAGTTGCCATCTTTCTCACAGGCGTCGGCGCTTATTTAATGTCGCAAGTTATACGCGATATTCCGATGGACTCCAATGTCTTGAAAATGGCGATGGAAAAATGGATTTCGTTTATAAAACCGATTCCCGAAGAAAGTCAAACATCTCAAGAGCAGAGCGAACAAACGGATCAGGATGTAAGTATAATTTTTGAATGTTTAGTGAATTTTAAAATAAATATTCACATTTTTGATGATGAAAAAGAAATCGGGCAAGAGGAACAAAATAAAGTTTATGGTGATATTCGCGGATTGATTGCGGCCTTAAAAGAAAAATACAGAGGGGGAGATGTTATCGAAGATGCTTCAATTACATCAATACAATTTTCTAATCTCGGTCGAGCCGTAAGATTTGTTGCTGAATTTTTGCCTGAATTGGAAGAATATAAGGAAATTCAATCGCAATACAATCTGATTATAGATGCCAGGGCAGCTGTTTTAGAAGTTCCTTCAGATAAAGCTGTCAACTTAAGCGGTTATATCTCTGATGTATTGGACTGTGCTTACAATCAGGATATCATTGTCAACGGTGTTATCAAAGATGAGCTGTTGGACAGTCCATACGCATTCGAATTTTTAGGAGAGAGGAAGCTTCCTAAATGCGCTATGACCGTTCCTTTATATAAAATGAGTTTTTAACCTGATTAATTAAAAAAAATACTTGTATATTAAGATAAGAATAACTATCCTGAAAACAATAAAAATGTATTGTAAAGAAAGGATAAAAAAATGACAGCACCATTGATGCCAAAAGCCACGGCCGTATGGTTGGTGGAAAATACAACGCTGACTTTTAAGCAAATTGCTGATTTTTGTGAACTTCATGAACTCGAAATTCAAGCTATTGCTGATGGTGACGTTTCTTTTAATATTATGGGGTTAAGCCCGATTGATAATAATCAATTGACAATTGAGGAAATTAAGCGCTGTGAAGCTGACAGTTCAGCTTCTTTGGTTGCTAATGAATTAGAACGCAACGTTAAGCTGAAAAATGTAAAAGCTAAAAAAATGCTTTCACCGACACAACGCAGTGAAAAACCAAGTGCAATTTTGTGGATTTTGAAAAATTGTCCTGAAATTATCGATGCCCAGATTTGCAAATTGATTGGAACAACAAAGCCGACTATTCAGGCAATCAGAACCGGAACACATCGTGATATGTCAAACATTCGCCCCAAAAATCCGGTAGCTATCGGATTGTGCAGTGAAAAAGATTTGGATAAAGCTTTGACTTTATGTCGTGCTCGAGCTGAAAAAGCCACGGCTGTTAAAACAAAGACAAAAAAGAAAGCAGTTAAAAAAGCAACAGCCAAGAAATCTGCCGCTAAAAAGACGGCGGTAAAAGCGGCCAAGAAAGCGACCGCAACAAAGAAAACAGTTGCTAAAAAAACTCCGGCTAAAAAAGCAACAGCCAAGAAGCCTGCTACTAAAAAGACGGCGGTAAAAGCGGCCAAGAAAGCGACCGCAACAAAGAAAACAGTTGCTAAAAAAGCTCCGGCTAAAAAAGCAACAGCCAAGAAATCTGCCGCTAAAAAGACGGCGGTAAAAGCGGCCAAGAAAGCGACCGCAACAAAGAAAACAGTTGCTAAAAAAACTCCGGCTAAAAAAGCAACAGCCAAGAAGCCTGCTACTAAAAAGATGGCGGTAAAAGCGGCAAAAAAAACAACCGCAACAAAAAAAACAGTTGCTAAAAAGAAAGCTGTAAAGAAATAAAAAGAAAAGCCGGACATTTCGTCCGGCTTTTTTATCTTTAAGGCAATTAGAACAACTGCAATACAGACTGAGCAGCTTGAGAAGCTAAGCTCAAAGAGTTAATAGCCAATTGCTGACGTGTTTGTAATGCCAACATATTAGCAGACTCTTCGTTCATATCTGCCAGTGTTAATTTATCAGCGCCTTCTTC
>JAFUSU010000030.1 GCA_017467515.1 Alphaproteobacteria bacterium | reverse complement strand
AATTTTTGTTCCCGAAAATAAAATATACCGCCGCATACTTTTGATATGAGGATTTTGGCCCAGCTGAAGGTTTGGTTTTGGTTTGGTATTCTATAAGGAGGTTGGTGCCTGAATCATTATAGATTATATTTGCCTTTGCAACTTTGGTTAGAAAAAACATTCCCAGACCACACAGTAATAAAACAATCGCATACAGCAAATAATCTCTAATTTTCATATTGCACCCCCAGATAGGCTGAGCCAAAATCTATACTTATGATAGCATATCGAATTCCTTGTGTCAAGCTATTTTTAGGGTGCTTGTTATTTATGGGAAATTATGATTTAAAACATTCTTTGATAAAGTTTTCAGCTTGTTTTAAGCCGTCTTCTGTTATCTTATGCTGACCGCCTTTAACCGTATAGCTCGCTACCTGACAACCGAGTTTTTGGAGATGATCTTTACTGTATTCCAGTACGCCATAGCGTACTAAATTATCCGCATCTCCGTGAATCAACAAACATCGCGGAATTTGATGAGAATGACGATAAAAATAATCGGGGGTTGCCATAATACCGCTAAAACTGACGCATCCTCCGATTTTTTCAGGATAACGCAAAGCTGTATACAGGGCTAACATTGCACCTTGAGAAAAACCACAGATAATGAGATCTTTTGCCTCTAACTGATATTCATTTAAACAAGTATCAATATATTCCGAAAGATACTGATAGCTTTCATCAAAACCTTTTCCCATATGTGCATATATGTCCGTGCATTCTTTAAGTGTCGGAACAGTCTTTCTGTCATCATTCGGATCAAATTGATGCATTGAATACCACTGTCTTTTTTTCTCGTGAATTTCACAGCTTTGCGGTGCTTCCGGCAGGTGAATTGCCACATCGTTCAGGTTATTTAAAAACGGGACAATCCGGCGATTTAAACTTTCACAATTATCGATGTAGCCGTGTAAAAATATAATCAGTTTTTTAGGATAACCTTTAATATGTACAATTTCTTCACTAATGAATGCCATAATTATAAAACCTTATTATTTTACAATTATGTTCAACTTAAAAAAAATATTTTAAAATACACTTAATTTTATTTACTTTTTTATTATTAATTTATAGACTGTTTAACGGTTATTCAGGGATTTGTTGCTATGAAATTTTTTCGTAAACTCATTAAAATAAAAGGAAATAACAATCAGATTATTTCACCGAAAAGTAAATCTAATCAACTCTATAAGCGTAGCCCGATTGACATTCGCGGTGACAATAATTTAATTCGTATTGATGAGTGTAACAATATTTATAAATTTCATCTTATTGTTCACGGTAATGGTAATATCATTAATATTGATCGTCACGTAAACGGTATCCTTAAACTTATTGTAACCGGAAATAATTGTCACATTCAAATTGGTCAAAATTGCACTTTTCGCGGTTGTGAAATGGCGGCATTTGAAAATAACACTGATTTAGTAATTGGAAATGATTGTCTTATTGCCAGAGATACAAGAGTTTATGCTTCTGATTTTCATACGATATATGATCGTACAACGAAACAACCTCTTAACCCCGGAACACATCTCCGTATAGGTAATCATGTTTGGTTGGGAGAAGCGGCTATGATTCTTAAAAACAATACAATTGCGGATAATGTTATTATTGCTGCACGCTCTGTCGTGACGAAAGATTTGAAAGAAAGTTACGCTGTTTATGCGGGGCATCCCGCCGTTTTGAAAAAAAGAGACGTTAACTGGGATATTCGCGAATATAAAGAATATCCTGTAAATATGGAAAGTTAACAAAATATATCTTCAATCATTTTAACGGCAAGTTGAGGTTCGCACATTTCTATGTCGATTGTTTTTTTATCCCAGATTAATCGGCAGTTTTTTTGCTTGTGATCATATAAGCAATAAGGTGTTGTAAAATATTTTCCATAAACGGGAGAATCGTCAATTTGGATATCTATTTTATGTTGCCGACAGTAATGCGCTTTTGTTTCATTCCATAACTGATCATTTACATAAAATTCCCCGTTCGGCAGACGACAAGCTAATCCTTTTTTATTATAATAATCAAATATTGCAAATACTTTTGTAAATTCAAAACCTTCTTCGTTCAGCTTATTGAGAATTTTTTCTTCGGGACCTCCACTTAAAATGTGTATTTTATGACCACGTGCGATAGCTTGTTGGCAGAAACATTTAAAATATGGCATATCACTGTTAATAACACCATGATAATCTAAACCTATTCTTAAATAATGATGCTTTTTATTCATCATCATACCCAAACAGAGAAGAAATTGTTTCTTTCAGCGAATTAGGACTTAAAGCAGATAACGGATTAATATCAATCTCCGCATTATCAATATCTCCGGAAATATTATAATCAGCAGCAAAAATCGTTCCATCTTTTCCGGCCAACAGATTTCCCACCAGCGGGATACTGCCGAGAATCATATTCAAGCTGTATGCGGGAGCAACCTGCCCTCTTATATCAAGTTCTTCATAATAACGATCATACGTTCCGTTCGCCGTAACACCCAAGACATTTCCGAAAGCTTTAGCTTTTTTTAACATTAATTGTTTACGGCGATATTCAAACGGTGCATCCAAGTGCGAAAAGGCTATTCCGTCACCCATTAATAAATCAAGCATTCCTGAGAATGATGCTACCGTTAAAAACTTTGCAACCAATGGCGTATTATGGATATTAAAGTTTCTGATTTTGGCGTGCCCGACTAATGCCTTATCCTTATTTCGGCGGGCTTCTATTTTCAGATTGCCTCCTTCCATATCATCATAAATGTGCAATACTTTCATTGTTGCTCCCGCATCATTACTATTGATTTCCAGATAAAATTCTTTATTTATGCGAGGCGTGTAATCAACTTTTAACATCGAATTTTTACCTGTTTTATAATTTCCGGCAATATGTATTTCCTTTACTCCCACGCCATTGACTAATTTGGCATTTCCAACAAGGTTGGTGACCGGAATAAACGGATTGGTCCATAAATTGTCTACTCTTATAGAAATATCCGCATCAATCGTTTTTTCAAGTTCGTCATCGTCATCTCGTGGCGGTAATTTTTTATTTTTTTCTTTTTTATCTGAACTTTCTTTCCCTTCTGACTTTTCAAAAAAAGGCGACAGGTCATAACTTTGACCTGATACATTAATATCTGCTCTCATTTTAGGCTCGTAAGCCAGCTTAATTTTGGCTTTCGCGTTTGTTTTTTTACCTTGAATATCATAAATATCTATCAAATTAACCCGCTTTTTCGCATCTAAGCCTAATTTTCCTTCAAGCTTCAGCGTTTCATTTTTTAATTGAACCTTCGGAACAGCTTTTACTGCATCATCTTCAATTTCTAATTTTGCCAAAATATCTCCAGCTTCACCATTTTGTTTATAAAAACCAAGAAAAGAGAAATCAATATCCATCGGTTTTAAATCACCTTGAAGAACAATATCTGTTCGATGGTCATCAAAAACCGTAATTTCCGCATTCATATCCGCATAGCCTTTAATAAATGGAGGATTCAAAAGGCTTATATCTAAATTTAATTTCTTTTCCAGCTCATCATCAAATTTGAAACCTATATTATAGCGACTCCTATATTTTTTAGAGATAAAATTTTCTTTCCAACTTAAGACAACCGGAACATCATCAATGAAAGCGTCCCCCGTTACGAGCAAGCCCTTATTTGTTACATCCAGTTTCAATCTGTCAGCCGTCAGACTTTTATCTTGAACAACATTATCCATTTTGAAATCTGAAATATCTGCCGAAACTTTGACTTTAACTTCTGCCGGTGTCAAATTTTGTTTCATTTCAAAATTAAGACTTAAATCTGTTTTAGCCATACCGCCGATAGAATCCGGTTTCAGCCCCATTTCCGAAGTATAATGCAAAGGCTCATTGTCTATTATTCTTAAAGCATCCGCAACACTGGATTCCATTTGCAAATTAATATCCGCAAAATTATCTTCTTTATCCAAATCATATAAATCGACATATCCGCCTGTCAGCTGAACGCCGTCTGTTTCCCCTGAATATGCTGTTATTTTAATATTATGCTTTGTAAAATCCGCTTTACCTTTGGCATTTAAAATTTTGGGCATACCCGTCAAATAATCCAAGCTGACACCCTCAACATCACCGGTTCCCGTTAAATTTTGAAAACCAAATTGTTTTGTTTTGGGATCCGTCCCAAAATCAAAAACAAATTCCGCATTACTGATTGTTCCGTCATGCATACTTTCATTACACCAGTTCCAACCCGGAGTTGCTATATACTTTGGCCAATAATCATAAAGTTTATTAACTTCCAAACTGTCAACTTTTGCTGATAATTTAATCTTCAGGTCTTTAAGGGATTGTTCCATAAAATAATTTTTAAGACCACTGGCTGAAACACCTAATAATGCCTTTTGTCCCCCTAAATCAAATTCCGCATCTTTTATGGATATGGTATCCATTCCACCGGTAATATCACCCTCTAACAGAAAAGAATCTATTTTATAGCTGTCGTCGGTTTTATTCTTAAATGACAAATAGCCTTGCCCACCTTCAAACTGGATTTTAATGTTATCAATTGCGGCATCAACCATTTTAACAATGTCGTTACTGTTTTCTAAAACTTTTTCAACATCGATCGTTGTACTAATTCGCCCGCTCACAGGTAAATTCAGTTCGTATAACTCTTGTAAAGGGTGATTACCTAAAACGGCTGTCATCATATTTTCAGGAATAACATCGGACACATAAAAATCTAATGCTAATTTTTTTTGCAACGTCTTATATTTTGCCTCAATACCCATAGAAGCCATACTATCACCAAAATTGATTAAGGCATTTGCTTCTGTTGATATATCCAAAAAATTACGCTCAAATTGATAATTTAAATCAGAAAAGCTCCATTTTCTACCCAGTTCAACTTCGTGTAATTCAAGTTCTCCACCCGTAATTTTAATATTATTGATATAGCTTTCAATGTAACTGTTGTCATCTGACGTAAAACGTTCCAAAAACTCCTCTACAAACTTCGTATAATAATCCAACTTTTTCTTACCGGTTTCATTTTTCTTATGTTCTTGAATTCCGTAGTGACTAAAGGCGTAAACAGTTGGCGAATCGACGGCTATGGAACTTGGCGCAACAACACCATGTAAAAGAGCTTTTAGACTGAATGAAACAGTCGTTCGAGGAGCTTTAATATAAACACTGTTGTCGTTTCTTTGATAAAGAATATCCCGCGCAACAATTTTTATCGGTTGCAGAGAACGAACCAATTCAATTGAAACAGATTTTACCTTAATCTCCGCTTCCGAAGAATCGTTATTTAAAGCTTGCATAATGTATGGTTTTAAAAACGGGACTTCGATCGGACCTCGATAAAGTTGCCACAAAAAAAGGAGCAACATACCTAAAAAGGCAACGCCTAAGTAGTCTAATATTTTTTGAAATATGTAAACTTTGTTTGATATTTTTTTCATCACTGTCAGTCCGGTTCACATTCACATCAAAATTTTATTGGTTTGTGTCATTATGTCCTACCTTACTGGCCAGCGCCGCAGCTAAAAACATATCGATATCTCCGTCCAGCACAGCTTTAGTATCCGATGTTTCAGCCTCGGTTCTCAAATCTTTAACCATTTTATATGGTTGCAAAACATAAGAACGAATCTGATTTCCCCATCCGTTATCACCTTGCGCTAAACGTTGGTCTTGTGCAGCAGCTTCCCTTTTTTGCAATTCTATTTCATAAAGGCGAGCTTTCAGCATCTTCCAAGCACTTTCTCTGTTTTGAAACTGGGATCGCTGGGTTTGACAAGACACGACAATTCCTGTCGGAATATGCGTAATTCTAACGGCTGAATCTGTCTTATTAATATGCTGTCCTCCGGCACCTGAAGCACGATAAGTGTCAATTCGGCAATCAGCCTCATTAATTTCTATTTGAATTTCATCATCGATAACCGGATATATCCCTACTGAGGCAAAGCTTGTGTGTCGGCGAGCATTGCTGTCAAAAGGTGAAATTCGAACCAACCGATGGACCCCGCTCTCCGCTTTCAACCAACCATATGCATTATGCCCGTTAATTCTAATGGTAGCCGATTTCAATCCGGCAACATCTCCTTCCGTTTCTTCAATAAATTCAACTTTATAATGATGCCTTTCCGCCCAACGTGTATACATTCTTAATAACATTTCCGCCCAATCTTGGGCCTCCGTTCCTCCACTGCCTGAATGAACCTCTAAAAATGCATCATTGGCATCAACTTCACCGGATAACAAAGCTTCCAGTTCTCCACGCTTTGTTTCTGCTTTAAGCGTTTCCAACTGCGTAATTCCATCGGAAATCAGTGTTTCATCATTTTCGGCTTCAGCCATTTCGCACAATTCTAACAAATCTCTCAAATTGTGTTCTTGAGCAATATAATTATTTAAATTTTCTTCAAGAATATTTTTTTCTTTAGTTAATTTCTGTGCCTGAACGGCATCATTCCATAAGTTCGGATTTGAGGTTAGTGCGTTCAATTCCTCAAGTCTTATGACTGCGTTATCGTAGTCAAAGAGACCTCCGAATTAATGCAAGAGACTGATGAATTTCATCTGCTAAAGTTACAATTTCTGCTCTCATTTTATTTTCCTAATATTGCGTTCCTATTTGAATTTCTTCATCTTCGACAGGATTTTCTTCTGTTGTCGTATTTTCATTTCCAACCACTTTTTGATGGCTTTTATCGAAATCAAAATCAGGTTTTAAGGCTTCAAAAATAACTTCTTTATCACTCGGAGAAGCCAGTTTTCCTGTTTTGTGATTAATACGAACTAATTTTATCCCTTCCGGAATACGGAAAGGCTCATCCGGCGTTTCCTTAAGGGCTTGTTCCATAATATCATAAAAAATCGGCAATGCGACAGAGGCCCCGGTTTCAACCTTTCCTAATGTTCTGGGTTCATCAAAACCGACATATGTTCCGACAACTAAATCGGGAGAGAATCCGACAAACCAACCATCTTTATTGTCATTTGTCGTCCCCGTTTTGCCTGCCAGATGACGATTAAGCGCACGCAATCTGGCTCCGGTTCCACGAACAGCAACCCCCTCAAGTATAGATGTCATTTGATATGCACTCAGCGAATCGACAATTTGCTCCCTTGTATCTTGCAACACCGGAGCAGTTTGTGAGGTCCAATGATCGGCATTACAATTTTCACAAACACGCGTATCTTTCTTGAAAATTGTTTTACCGTTTCTATCCTGAATTTTTTCAATAAAATAAGGGGTTACTTTTTTACCGCCATTGACCAAAACAGAATAAGCACTCACCATATTAATTAATTTTGTATCGCCTGCACCTAAAGACATTGACAGCAACTGAGGAAGATTGTCATTAATTCCGACACGACGTGTCATTTCTGCTATTTTTTTCATTCCGACTTCCTGCGCCAACCGTACCGTCATTAAATTACGGGATTTCTCAATGCCTTCGCGTAAAGTCATTAAACCGTAAAATTTCTTAGAATAATTTTCCGGTTTCCAGCGCTTCAGACCGGCTCCCTGATCTAGCACAAAGGGGGCATCTAAAATCAAATCTGTCGGAGAATAACCGTTTTCAAGAGCGGTGAGATAAACAAACGGCTTAAATGCCGATCCGGTTTGACGCATTGCCTGTGTAGCACGATTAAATTGAGAAATTTGAAAAGAATAACCGCCGACCGTCGCCAAAACTTTACCTGTATGCGGATCCATAATCAAGACAGCACCTTCAACATTTGGAATTTGTCTGAGTTCATAACTGTCCGGTGCTATTTTTTTAGCTGAAATGATTTTTTTATCTGCCGGCTGAACCCAAATAACATCACCGACAGCCAAAACATCGGCTATTTTTTTAGGAGCCGAACCAATTCGTTGATCATCAAGCGTTTTTCCTGCCCAGGTTAACAAAGTTAACGGTATTGTTCCTTTATCTTCATTAACGGTTATGATTTTTGCTTCTTTTTCAGATAGTTCCGTTACAACAGCTGCTACCCATTCTTCATCAGCCCCATTGGGAAGTGTCAATTTTTTAAGAGTATCTATGATATGCTCATCAACCGGAATATTGGTTATAGGACCACGCCAACCGTGTCTGCGGTCATAATTCTGCAACTGCTTATGAAAAGCTTTGGTTGCTATTGTTTGTAATCTCGGATTTAAGGTTGTTCTCACAAATAACCCGCCTTCATACAAGGCATCATCACCATATGCAGAACTGATTTCACGGCGCACTTCTTCACTAAAATATTGAGCATCTCGTACAATATTCGGATTTCTGTCAATAACTTTCAAAGGCTTTGCTTTAGCGTTTTCAGCTTCTTCTTCCGTAATATATTCGTCTTCTGCCATTCTGTCTATCACCCAGTTACGGCGCCCGACAGCCGCTTCATATTTTGTTTTAGGATTGTAATTATTCGGACCTTTCGGCAAGGCCGCCAAGTATGCCACTTCCTCTATATTAAGCTCATTTAATGATTTTCCGAAATAATTCAAAGCAGCTGCAGCAACACCATAAGAACGGTTACCCAGATAAATTTCGTTAAGATAAAGCTCTAAAATATGGTCTTTCGAAAAAGATTTTTCAATACGTGTTGCTAAAATAGCCTCTTTTATCTTGCGGACATAAGATAATTCCGAACTCAATAAGAAGTTTTTTGCAACCTGTTGCGTAATGGTAGAAGC
The DNA here is from genome assembly GCA_017467515.1 of Alphaproteobacteria bacterium. Taxonomy (GTDB): domain Bacteria; phylum Pseudomonadota; class Alphaproteobacteria; order RF32; family CAG-239; genus Scatocola. The sequence goes on along the minus strand of JAFUSU010000030.1, from coordinate 62,033 downwards.
TCCAGCAGGACGTTTCCCCGTTCCGACATTTTTAAGATTTCCGAGGACAGCCCTGATAATTCCCAAAAAATCGACACCCGCGTGAGAATAAAAATGCTTATCTTCTGCTGCCAAAAAAGCTTGCTTAACGCGATCAGGCACTTTGTCAATCGGTACAAAAAAACGCTTTTCTGCGGCATACTCCATAAGCGGTTGTCCATCTGAGGCGTAGAGTCTGGTTGTGACCGGCGGTTCATATTTTGCCAATTTACTATAATCAGGCAAATCAATTGACAACTGCCCAAACGTTACTAAAACAAGCACAATACCAATGACGGCAAAGAAAAAAAATGTACTTAACAACGATGTAATTGTTTTAAACATCTCAAACCCTATTGAAATTAATTTCACAGCTTAGCGATAATCTATTACAATTTAGAAAAAAAGCAATTAAAAATTCAGTGTATTTAAAAAACTGATGCTCTTTGCATATTATCAAAATACTTTTTTATGGCTTTACTTGTTGATGTGGCCAATTTTTTGCGGTATGCAGGTTGTTTCAGTTGATTTTCTTCCGTTCTGTTTGACAAGTATCCCAATTCCAATAAAACGGAAGGAACATCCGGTGCTTTAAGAACGGCAAATCCTGCAAAGCGATGCGTATTATCTACGAGTTTGACTGATTTTCGCATTTCCTGCACCATAAAACCTGCAAATTCAGAAGAACGATTCATTGTTTCTCGTTGTGCCAAATTTATTAAAATATCCGAAACTTCTTTAGAATGTTCCCATAAATTAAGTCCGGCGACGACATCCGCCTTATTTTCTCTTTCGGCCAATGCTTCCGCTTCTTTATCTGATGCCGTTTCGGATAAGGTATAGACGGATAATCCTTTTGCATTGCGATTAGCTGCGCTGTCCGCATGGATAGACATAAACAAATCCGCTTTATAACGACGTGCTATTTTAACTCTGTCTCGTAACGGAATGAAAATATCTGTCGTTCTCGTCAGATAAACCGTATAACGCCCTTCTTTATCGAGCATAGACTTTAATTCTTTTGCCATTGCCAAGGTTATATTTTTTTCATAAATTCCGGAATATCCTATTGCTCCGGGATCTTTACCACCGTGTCCGGGGTCCAAAACAATAATTTTTTTTGCTTTAGAAAATACCGTTGACGTTTTAGACGTTGCCGATACTGTTTTTTGGGAAATTCCGTTTTGGCTGTCAAACGCATATTTATTCCCGATATGTGTTTCAAATTGCCGCACATCGACTTTTTTAACATCGATAACGAATCTCCACCCGAATCCGCTCTGAGGCGCCAAGACAAAGGCTTTTTTAATAATAACAGGCGTATTAATATCTAAAGCTATTCTTTTTGATGATGGTGTCGGCGTTCCAACTCTTACATGTGATATGAAAGAAGTTTTATCCTTAAAATTTTCGACATTAGAAGTAATCTGACTGTCATAAACATCAACGACCAATCGCCTTGGTTCATTTAATAAAAAGGCTTTGTAAGAAAATTTAGCATCTGCATCAAAAACCAGCCGGAAGCCTTCATTATTCTGCCCTACTCGCAAGTTTTTAATTGTTGAAGCAACCGCATTATGGGAACAACAAAACATTACCAGTCCTATAAAAAAAGAGGCTGATATTATTTTTTTTAATATATTTTTTCCCACCGTTTTCATCGTTAAATCCTGTTTCGTATTATAAAACAAGACTTATTACTAAGTCGTTAAAAGAAATTTTGTGAGATATAAAAAATATTATTGTGTTTTAAATCAAATTGTATATGCTTAATGCTAATTGGATATTTTTTATGTATCGGTTGCAAATTTTTGATGTCAAATTTTGGTAATTTAGTTTGTATAACTGATACCGCCGCTTCTTCATAGCGAAAAGCGAGCTTTATCCAAGAGACAAAGAAAATTTACTGAACGGTTTATCGCCCGCAAAACAATAACAAACAAACAGAAAATACACGGGCTCAAATATATGAGGGTTACCCTCACATAAGACTTAAGAATTTGCAACCCCGCAATGGTTGTGTGTGTATTTTTGAGGGCAATAACTCCTTTCAGTGTGTGGCGATTGGTCGGTATTACATACCGGAAGTTGAAGTTTGGAGTTATTTTTATGACAAAAAGAATGTTAATTGACGACACACAACCCGAAGAAACTCGTGTTGTGATTGTAAATGGAAACAAAGTTGAAGATGTTGAATTTGAATCCAGTTTCAGAAAACAAATTAAAGGAAATATTTATCTGGCAAAAGTTATGCGGATTGAACCGTCTTTACAAGCGGCTTTTGTCGATTATGGTGGCAACAAGCACGGTTTTTTGGCCTTTGGTGAAATTCACCCCGATTACTACAATGTTTCAGAAGATACTTTAGCAGAAGTTGAGCAAGAGGTTGATGAGGCCATTGAGGCTAAAAAGCAATATCTTAAAGAACGTGAATTAGAACGTGAAAGATATCGCGAAGAAAAAGCTCGTGAGCGTGCCCGCCTTGAAGAAGAAAAAAGATTGGCCGAAGAACAAGCCGCACAACAGCAAACCGACGAAGACAATGCTTCAGGAGAAAATCAAACAGCTTCATCTGAATCTTCTGAGAAAGCAACAGATGCTCCCTCTCAAGAAGTTGCAAAGCCTGCTGAGATGACTCCGGCCGAGATTGATGCCGCTGCCGAGCAAGCTGTTGAAGAAGACGAAAAACATAACCGTAAAAAAAGAATCCTCAAAAAGAGAATTAAAAAGCAACAAGAAAAAATTACCCCTGAAGAAGAAAATAAAGTAAAGGAATCTTTCTCAGTTAAGGCTGCCGAAATAAATGAGGATCCTTCTGTTCAAGAAGATGTTATTTCAGCTTCTTCTTTTGAAGAATCAGACGGTTTAGATAGTGACGATGATGATGATGATTCCGAATATGATTTTGAAATTCAACGTAAATTAATGAAATTAAGAAAATTATTCCATCGCAGTACAATTCAAGATGTGATTAAAGAAGGACAAATTTTATTAGTTCAGGTTGTCAAGGAGGAGCGCGGCAATAAAGGTGCAGCTTTAACAACTTATTTATCTTTAGCCGGGCGCTATTGCGTTTTAATGCCCAATCGTATTAAAAGCGGTGGGGTTTCTCGTAAAATCACAAACATTTCAGACCGCAAACGCCTTAAAAACATAATCAAAGAGCTTCCCATCAGTTCTGATATGTCTATGATTGTCAGAACAGCCGGAGAAGATAAAACGAAAGCAGATATTGTCCGTGACTATAATTATTTAATTCGCAGTTGGAATCAAATTCGGCTTTCTGCTCTTAAGAATAAAGCTCCATTTATGATTCACGAAGAAGGAAATTTGATAAAAAGAGCTCTCCGTGATATGTTCACGAAAGATATATCTGAAATTATCGTTGATGGCGATAAAGCATATACGGAAGCACGTGAGTTTACAAAAATTTTATCACCTCACAACCTCAAGAAAATCAAGGTCAATAAGAAGGGTGATTTACCTCTGTTTCAGCGTTTCCAAGTTGAAACTCAATTGGATAAATTACATGATACAAATGTTCAGCTTGAATCCGGAGGGTATTTAGTTATTAATCCGACTGAAGCTCTCGTTTCTATTGATGTTAATTCAGGACGTGCGACAAAAGAAAAAGATTTGGAAGAAACTGCTTTAAAAACAAACCTTGAAGCCGCTGATGAAATTGCAAAGCAACTAAGAATGCGTAATCTTGCCGGTTTGGTTGTTGTCGATTTTATTGATATGGATGATCCTAAAAATAATATTGCCGTTGAAAAAAGAATGAAGGAGGCAATGAAATCAGATCGTGCTCGTATCCAAATTGCAAAGATGAGTATTTTCGGGTTACTCGAAATTTCTCGTCAAAGAATGCATTCTTCTTTCTTTGAGAGCAATTATCAAGTTTGCCCATATTGTCAAGGCAAAGGCCTGATTAGAACAATGGAATCGAGTGCGGTTATGGTTCTTCGTGGTATTGAGGAAGAAGGTATTCGTTCCAGATCCTCACAAATCAGTGTTTTTGTCCCCAGTGATGTGGCTATTTTCTTACTCAATCATAAGAGATTAAAACTCAGTGAACTCGAAAAGCATTATAATATGCAAATTATCATCAGTGCTGATGATACAATTAAAAATATTTCTGATTATCGTATTGAACGCATTAAGGCAGTGAAACCTATTGATGTGCCTAAAGAGCCTGATGTTCAAATTGATATTTCCGAGAACACTGATGAAACCGAACAATCGGAGAATATATCTCAGGATACCGATGAAGAAACTAAAGGTTCTCGAAACAGTCGCCGTTTTAAGGATCGTCGAGGACGGCGTGGTTTTAACCGAGATCGCCATAATAAACCTCAATATAATAAAGACGGTGTTGCCGGTGAGAATACCTCTAAGACAAATGAGGCCGTTATTTTATATAACAGCCATGAGGATATTCCGGCTGAAACAAATGAAAAACCGAAAGGGAAAACAACGTGGTGGAGAAAACTTATCAAAAGTTAAAGAATATCCTAACTGGTCGTTATACTCTAATCCCGCTTTTAACAGCGGGATTACTGTTATTGTTTTCGCCTAATGCGTCTGCCGGTATGACAATTATTTCAGACGAAGAAACAGAACTCTACTTACAGGATATTTTGCATCCCATTTTCCAAGCGGCCAATATTCCCTTTGACCGGAATAAGATATTTATCGTACAAGATAACAGTCTTAATGCCTTTGTTGGAGACGGGAATAATCTTTTTATTCATTCCGGAACCATTATTTCAGCCAAGACCGATGACGAAATCAGAGGCGTTCTTTCTCACGAAGCAGGACACATACTGGGCGGACATATCATTCGCTACAAACTGCGCTTACAAGAAATGCAAAATATCAGTTTGGCATCTATGGTTTTGGCCGGTGCTTTAGGGGCGGCCTCAGGTCGTGGTGATGTTGCCCTTGCTGTTGCTTTAGGCTCTCATAGTTCTCTTATTAATCAGGCTTTGGCTTATCAGATTCAAGAAGAGCGAAGCGCCGATGAGGCTGCCGTTAAACTTTTAGAGAAGACACACCGTTCTCCACGAGGTTTGTTTGATTTTATGAAAAAAATTCAAACTCAAAACAAACTGCAAGGCATTGAAGAAAACCCTTATTTTCGTACGCACCCGATGTCCGGAGAAAGATTGGCTTTTTTGCAGCAAGCGCTTAAAAAATCGCCTTATCCGGCGGAACAATACGGTAGTGAACAATTAAAACGCATACAGGCGAAATTATATGCTTTTATTAAAGCACCGCAACAAACATCCGTCAAATACCCCTTATCAGATCAATCTATCCCGGCTCGGTATGCACAGAGCATTGCCGCTTTTAAGAATTTGCAGTTTCATAAGGCTCAGCAAATTATTGATAACCTTATAAATAATGAGCCTAATAATCCTCATTTTAGAGAGCTAAAAGCACAAATTCTTTTTGAACAAGGGAAAATTAAGGAGGCTCGCCAAGAATTTTCTCACGCCGTGCAGTTGCGGCCGTCTTCTATAAACTTTAAAATCAGCGAAGCTCAAGCTTCTTTGGAACTTTCTCCGTCTTCATCAGAATTAAAATCAATTATTGCTCAATTACAGAAAGCTCTGACGGTTAAACCCAGTTCGCTCGGCTGGTTACTGCTATCTCGTGCTTATCATCTTAACAAACAGGAAGCCGAAGCTCAGTATGCTGCAGCTCGTTATACTCTTTCATCTACAGGAAATGTGCAACTTGCAAAAAAACAAGCAGAATTGGCAAAAAAGAAAAGTCAAAACCCTCAATTAACCATAAAAATTGAAGATTTACTCAACATTATTCAATCATACTGATTTTTTAACATTTAATTTAATGAATATTTTTTATGCTCGGACGTTGCAAGGTCGGCATCGCATTCGGCACATTATCCAAATTTTCCCTGTTTTTTGTTATATTTTGAGGTTTTAATTTTGCTTGATAAAGGCACGGCATTCCCGGGATGGCGTCATAGTATTCTTCCAGACCGTCTATCTTTTCATGCAGTCCTAAATACAAAAAACCGGCCGGAACATTATAAGAATGGATCTTCGCAATTAATTCTCTTTGTTTTTCAGGTGTAAAATAATTTAAAACATAGCGGCAAAAGATAATATCAAAAGGCTCTACATTAGATAAATACTCAAGTAAATTATATCTCAAAAATTTAATATTATTCGATATATCCTGATTAACAGCCCAATTATTTCCCTCTTTATGGAAGTGCTTTATAATCTGCTTAATATTAAGTCCCATTTGAACTTCTAACGGGGTATAAATTCCTTTTTGAGCTTTAGTTATTGCCGGTGAAGAAATATCTGTTCCTAAGATATTAACGTTCCAATCACTAACAGCGGGAAGATTGTCTGCAATACTCATTCCGATAGAGTATGTTTCTTGGCCGGTAGAGCACCCTAAACTCCATATTCTCAATTTTTTAGAACTGCGGTTAACTTCACGAATTCGAGGAAGTATAATTTTTTCAAAAGATTTAAAAACAGGGTAATCTCTGAAGAAATAAGTTTCAGAAAAAGTCAAAGCTTCAATCACTTGCCATAACATTGATTTTTGCCCTAATCTCAGTTCTTGAATCAGATCATCAGAGCTGGCATATCCTTTTTCACAAACCAAGCCATAAATTTTATTATCGATAAGGAAATAATTATCCGTCGTAAGATCCCAACCGGCATAACGTTTTAAAAGAAGCAATATATAATCAAAATCACTTTTTTTCATAAAATCCTCACAGCAAGCCAAGAATAGTTAACTTGGAAGCAACAATATCTTCATCAAAAGGTTTGATAATATAATCATCAGCACCACCTTTGATAGCCTGATTAATTCGATCTAAATCAGAACTTGAAGAACAAAAGATAATTTTAGGCGCTTTTGGTAAATTTGAAGCTCTTAATTTATAGAGAGCATCAATACCATCTAAAACAGGTAGGCTCCAATCCATAATAATAACGTCAGGTTCTTGAGTTTGAGTCAGTTCGATGACATCTTCACCGTCTTCTGCTTCAATGACGGAGAAACCGAGATTAGACATTATTTTGGAAAGCAATAAACGAATTACTTTAGAATCATCTGCTATTAAACAAGTGGCCATTCTGTTTCCTTCAGCGAATAATAAGCGTCAACATATTATCATTCATAATATGTATTTTTTTATCATTATTCAATATATTTTGTAAATAAACAACAGGAGCATATTGCGCCGGATTTTCGACTTCCCCTCCGGACAAAATGATTTCAATATTTTTTATTTTTTCATTTGCCAATGAATGTAAACTGCGCACTTGTGCTGTCAAAACATTGTCTTTTTCCGTAATATCAATTTCAGCACCTTTGATAACAACATCTGCAAGTATCATTACTGTCAGCAATGCCGGACGCGTCCATTGAATATCTTCTATTTTTAAATTAACAGTGATGGGATATGAGGCATTTCCTATGGTTTGTAAATAGGATTCCGCTGTTGTTTTTACAGTTTCAAAATCCGTCAAATTAGCATTTTGAAGTCCGAAAACTAATCTGAAAAATTTCAAACGGGCAGATAAAATTTTTGAGCTTACTTTCAATATGGAACGAATATCATCAATAAAATCCATATCCCCTTCTTCCAGTAATTCCACGGCATTTGAAACAGCCCCGACATTTCCTATAATATCGTGACTGATACGCGTACAAATTAATTCACTGGTATGTTGCAATAGTTTATTATCCGTCATTTTTCATCCTAGAAATTATATAAACCTGTATTCATAAATTTTTTATCCTCTCGCGACATTCTTGTATAATCCAAATCTCTCAAGGTCGGATCTTCCAACCGTAACATTCCTGTTCCGGCCTGCATATAGGGTTTATTCCCCCCCAGTCCCCAAATCACATTTTCCCGATTATCCGGTGCTCCGTATTTTTGATTAATTCTCTTCCAAAAATCATAAATTTTAATATTTCTCAGATAAAATTCTTTTTGTGAATTACCTCGTAAATTAATTAAAACATTACTTCTGTATGTCAGATAATATGCTTTATTTTTTGTAAAATTACTGGTAAAGCGAATTTCCATTTCTTCCTGTGTATCATATTTAGAATAAAAAACACGCTCAATAAATTGGTGCTTATCTTTTTTTGCCATTTGGACAACACAACTTTCCAATCGCTCATACCCCACGACACCCTGAGCACGGCATTTTTCTTCATTTCGCCAACGAATAAAATTCGGAATATCTAATTTTTGAACAGTTTTCTTATATCCTTTTTTTGTCAGAGTATTTTCTATTTGCTCCGGAGACATTCTCAACATTGCTCCGGAAATATCAAATACAGAGGCATTTGAGCGTCTGACACCTTGCTGCGGAGAAACCATTAATGCTTCTTTACGGCGTGTACTCATCATATCCGCTAAAGTTTCACCGGCGGATTTAGTGGCCTCATCTACATTTTTTCCCATATCTGCAATTTTATCCGCCAAATTTGTACTGATTGCCGGCAAATCAACAATAGAATCGTCTTGTTTATCAACCGTTTTTTCATTATCCTTGATATTGTCGGTCAATGTTCCTTCTTTTTTTATGGTTACTTCAGCCTCCTGTTGCTCTAACTTTTCAGGCAAATCAGAAGGAGGTGGCGGAGGTGTCACTCCTACGATTGGCAGCGTTTCATTTTCTGAAGCAATGACATCTTCTGCCCAAGCAGAATGGCTGTTCAGAAAAATAATTCCCAATGTCAACGCTATGAAATGATTTCTTTTCATTTTCCGGCTCTTTTCGTTTATAACTTATGTCATTATAGTATCTTTTTCAGCTAAAGCAAATATTATGCTCAGGTTATTCTATTTGTTATTTCCGTAATAATGTCTATCAGGAAATAATTTTTAAACTTTATTCATATACTATGTTTATATTCATTATGTATGGAATCGACTATGACACAAAAAAAAGTACATATTATCGGCGCCGGACTGGCCGGCTGTGAAGCTGCGTGGCAATTGGCCCAACGCGGTATTCCCGTTATTCTTAATGAAATGAAACCGCTCAAATTTTCCGATGCCCATAAAGACCAAAACTTTGCAGAATTGGTATGTTCCAATTCTCTGCGCTTGGACGATTTTGAGCATAATGCCGTCGGATTAATGCATCAGGAAATGCGCTTAGCCGGTTCTTTAATTATGGCTTGCGCTGACGAAACAAAAGTTCCGGCCGGAGGGGCTTTAGCCGTTGATCGACATCAATTTGCTCAACTCGTTACCGAAAAAATCAACACTCACCCTTTTATTTCGGTGGTTGCACAAGAAATAACTTCCCTCCCTCCGTTTGATGATAATTTATACATCATCGCAACGGGGCCTTTGACAAGTGAACGTCTTGCTTTGGATATTTTAAATAAAATCGGCGGACAAACGCTTTCTTTTTATGATGCGATTGCCCCCGTCATTTATAAGGAAAGCATTGATTTTTCAAAAGCGTGGTATCAATCCCGTTATGACAAAGGGGATAAGTATGACTATATTAATTGTCCGCTGACACAAGAAGAATACCATAACTTTGTTGAGGCTCTGCTAACAGCTGAAAAAACAGAATTTCATAACTGGGAAAAAGCTTCTTATTTTGACGGTTGCCTACCGATTGAAGTTATGGCAGAGCGTGGCATCGAAACACTTGTTTTCGGTCCGATGAAACCTGTCGGATTAACTAATCCTCATAGCGATATAAAACCTTATGCCATTGTACAACTCAGGCAAGATAACAAAGAAGACACATTACGAAATATGGTTGGATTTCAAACCAAAATGAAGTATGGCGCCCAGCAAAAAGTTTTTAAAATGATCCCCGGCTTAGAAAATGCTGAATTTGCTCGTTTTGGGGGCATCCATAAAAATACATTTATTAAATCTCCGATTTTATTGGATCAACATCTGCGTCTGAAGGCACAACCCAATATTCGTTTTGCCGGACAAATTACAGGATGTGAAGGGTATATTGAAAGCGCTTCCATTGGTTTTTTAGCCGGTTACTTTACCGCTTGCGAGATGCAAAATTGTACCCCTCTGCTCCCGCCCAGAACAACTGCTTTCGGATCTATGTTATCTCATTTAATTGATGCAACCGACATAGAAAATTATCAACCGATGAATATAAATTTCGGCATTTTTCCAACTATTCAAGGAGAAATAACCGCCAACGGAAAATTTAAAAAAATTAAAGGAATGGATCGAAAAACAGCTTATTGCAAACGCGCTTTAACAGATATTCAACCTTGGTTACAAGAGATTAAACGATGAAAACACAAAAACAAGAAAATTTTCCCGTTGCCTGTTATCTTTTTCGAAAGAAAGAGCGCCTGATTATTTCTCACTATTATGATTTTGCGCGCTATTGTGATAATCTTGCCGATAGCCCTGATTTATCTACCCAAGACAAATTATCAAAACTTCAGGATGCCGAATCTTCTTTATTTGGCAAGAGCAACCTCTTGGCAGCTAAAGTGTTACGTCAAGATTTTATCCGTGAAAAATTTGATTTTTCTCTGGCAACCGATTTACTGGTTGCGTTTAGACAAGATGCTCAAAATGCGACCTATCAAACTTGGGCACAATTATTAGATTACTGCAAATATTCAGCGGCTCCGGTCGGACGTTTTATGCTCGCCCTGTATAATGAAAGTCCGTCAACTTATCTTCCGGCTACAGCTTTATGCTCTGTTTTGCAAATTATCAATCATCTTCAAGATCTTAAAGATGATGTTACCAATCTTAATCGTCTCTATCTTCCCGAAGAATTGATGAAAAAATATAAAGTGTCCCGTAAGTCTTTATCTGCTGCAGTTTGTTCAAAAAGCTTGCAAAAATTATTAAATGATGTATTAAATAGAGCCTGCGGTTTGTTAAAAGATGCTCAAGTATTACCGTCTATTATTAAAAGCATTCGTTTACGGATTTATGTTTGCATAATAATAAAATTATCTGATATTTTAATAAAAAAAATGTACAACACGGATATTCTCACCGCAAAAATAAATCTTTCAGTTTTTGATTGGGTTATTGCCTGTTATTCGGGCACTTACAGAGCCTTATTAACAAAACGTAAAACATTAACTATTGAGGAACATTAATGAATAACGTCGACTATATCGTAAAAAAATCCGGATCTTCCTTTTTTTGGAGCATGAGACTTTTGCCCAAAGCCAAAAGAGAGGCTATGTACACCATCTATGCTTTTTGTCGCCATATTGATGATATTGTTGACGGAAATTTATCGCTCAAAGAAAAACAAGAATTACTTTCGGCCTGGCGGGAAGAAATTGATAATATTTATGATAAAAAAGTTCCCGCAACAGAAATAGGACGTCGTATTTATAAAAATTGTATGCGTTTTAAATTGCCTAAAGAAGAATTTATTAAACTTATCGATGCCATTTCTATGGATGTTCCTCATCCGATGCAAGCCCCAAAAATGAAAGATTTTCTTTCTTACTGCCGTGGTGTTGCCGGTGTTCCGGGTAATTTATCGTTGAGAATTTTCGGTTGTCATAATGAAAAAATTATTGAAGAATTGTCAACTTCTCTCGGAACTGCCTTGCAAATCACAAATATTCTAAGAGATGTTAAAGAAGACGCTCAGGCCAATCGTGTTTATATTCCCAAAGAATATTTAAAAAAAGCTTCTATTACGAGCCATAAACCAAGCGATGTCATTGTCGATAAAAATCTGGTTACGGCACGTCAAGAACTCGCTAAAATGGCTGAAGAAGATTTTGACAAAGCTTATCAGCTGATTCCCTTGTTAGATAAAGAATCGGCTCGCCCCATAAGAGCAATTGCCGCTATTTATAAAAAGTATTTTGATATTATGAAAAATCGCGGATGGGAAATTATATCTCCGAAGCCCAATATTAGTAAATTCAATAAATTTTCGCTCGCTTTGAGGGCTTATTTTGGAAAATAACAGAACCTATCATATTATCGGCGCCGGAATTGCCGGTTTATTTGCGGCCAAGCTTATTAAGGAGAAGCACCCTCTTTCCACTGTTTTAATTTATGAAGCAGCCGAAAAAATCGGCGGACGCTGTGGCAGTTTTTTTGATTCAGAGCATAACTGTATGTATGACAATGCAACGCATGTTATCCTCAATTGTAATCGACAAACAAAAAAACTTATCAATTCTCTTTTATTTAAACATACCCTTTGTTTTTGGGATTTTAAGAAGAAAACTTTCATTTCTAAGTTGTGTTGTATAAAAGAAATTATTTTAGCAATTTTTAATACCGCTAAACCGAATTTTTCAGCTCTGCTTTATGTGATCCGGCACCTTTTGCACCCCTATCAGCTGAAAGCTTATTTTTCGACCGGAGATTTATCTAATCTTCTTTGCGATCCTCTGTTAATTTATGCCAATGATATTAAATACGGGTATGTGTGGCAGGGTGTTGAAATAAATCAAAACCGTATTACAAAACTTCGGTTTAATAAAGAAACGATTACCATAGATGTGGGTGATATGGTTATTTCTGCCATTGACAGTTATCATTACAATAAAATTGTGGGCGGATATGACTTTGATTATAATGCAATTACAAACATCTTTTACAGAACAAGTATGGCACTTACTTTTCCGCAAAATAAAAAAATGTTCGGTCTCAAAAATGCGTTAAGCCAATGGATATTCAGTACGCCTAACTATACGGCTGTCACAATCAGTAATTCCCCTGAAAAAATTGATTCTCGCTCGATTTGGCAAGAAATCTGCTGTATCAGAAATTACAATTCAGCTTTTGAACCGTACACGCGTATTCAATATTTTCCTTATGCGACCATCCGTCAAGATAAAAAAAATAATGCCAAGCGTCCTACCGACGCTCAAACAGCCTACAATAATTTACTGATTTGCGGTGATTGGACAATGAAAAATCGCCCCTGTTGTATTGAAACAGCAATTCAATCCGCATTGCGTTTGCTGAAATATTTATAATTTTCTTAAAACTGAAAATAAATTTATTCTGAGAGAAATTTCTTAACTTGTCCGGCTATGGTTTTATGCAACAGCTTACCGATATGCCCCTTTTCCGGCACAATAACCAAACGGCACTGCTCTATTTTTTTAGACAGTTGATAAGCTCCGATTAACGGACACAGCATATCCAACCTGTTATGGACAATCAGCATGGGAATATCTTTAATTTTACGAACTTCTCTCATAATTTCATTATTTTTAAGATAATAGTGCGCAGCCGCGTATTGGGCATAAATCTGCATATAGGCCAGACCTTTTTCATCCACTTCTTCAAAATTTCCCCAGTGAGGTGCCAATGCCCCAAGAACCCTTTCAAACATTCCATAAGTTTCCAAGGCTTTCTTTTGTTGTTTGGCATTGTTTGATTTCAATTGCTGTAAATAGTACTCCGGAATTGTTTGCCATTTTTGAAGCGGTTTTTTTAGCTGTTCCAACATATCCGGATAAAATAATCCGCACTGTTCCTGCTCCCATTTTTCACTGTTACCATCTGCCAAAAAAATTTGAGACAATGCCAATTTTTCAACTTTTTGAGGATGCTTTTCCGCAAACAGGAGCATTATTGTTGATGCCCAAGATCCACCCTGCAAAATAACTTTTTCTTTAATCTGTAAATAATCGAGCAATCGTTCCATATCAAATAAAATATCTGCTGTCGTATTATGGCGGAGTTCTCCAAAAGGTTTGGAATTTCCGCATCCGCGCTGATCAAACATAATGACACGATAGTGTCTTAAATCAAACATTTTCGCACGCGAAGCTCGGCAACATCCTCCGGGACCGCCGTGGGTGGTTATAACAACTTTTCCTTGAGGGTTTCCATATTGAGCAAACCAAACTTCGTGTCCATCAGCAAGAGGTAAATATCCTTGATGATAGGGTTTAGGCTCTAACAACTTCGTCCACAATTTTTTTAACTTCATTTGATTTCCTTTAACTTTTGTTAGCAAATCTTGTATTATAAATATACTATAAGATTCGTTTAAATTTTATTGACTGAGGGGAAAAGCTATGCGCGTATTGATTAAACCCGATTATGACAGTTGCTCTAAATGGGCTGCCGAGTACATTGTTTATAAAATTAAATTGGCCCGCCCGACCGCCGCAAAACCCTTCGTTCTCGGTTTACCGACAGGATCCAGCCCTTTGGGAATTTATCAGGAATTAATTAAACAGAACAAAGAAGGTAAAGTTTCTTTTCAGAATGTTGTCACCTTTAATATGGATGAATATATCGGTTTACCGCCTGATCATCCGCAAAGCTATTGCCGTTTTATGTGGGATAATTTTTTCAACTTCATCGATATCAAAAAAGAAAATGTTTATATGCTTGACGGAATGACGCGTGATTATGTTTCCGAATGTCAGCGCTATGAGGAAGCCATCCAGAAAGTCGGTGGCGTTAACTTGTTTTTATGCGGTATCGGAACCGATGGTCATATTGCTTTTAACGAGCCGGCATCTTCTTTTGCTTCTCGAACACGTATTAAACTTTTGAAGCCGGAAACAACAAAAGCAAATGCTCGTTTTTTCGGCGGTGACAGTACACAAGTTCCGGAAAAAGTTCTGACTGTTGGAATCGGAACCATTATGGATGCTGATGAGGTTATGTTAATTGCTTCCGGTAAAAATAAACAAGAAGCTATTCGGCAAACCATTGAAGGCGGTGTTAACCATTTGTGTCCGGCCAGCATCTTACAGATGCACGAACACGCCATTGTTATTTGTGATGAATGTGCTGCCGACAAACTACGCCCGGATACGATTAAATATTTCAAAAATATCGAGCGTGCAAATATGGTAAAGAAATAAAGTGTAAAATTCTCATCATCAAATTTCCAAAACTACCGTATGCAACGGTAGTTTTTTTTACGGCTTAATTTGTTTTTTTCAATATATATTCCGCAACATCTAAATCAAAATCAGAATGACGAGAAATTTGAGGACATTCAAATTCGGTTCCGCTTGCCACAATTTTATCCATATCATCATCTTCTTGATTAAAGACCACACTGCAAACATCAGGTCTCATTCCTATATTTTCTACGGAAAATTCGCCGAATCCAAAAAATTTTTCTGTTGTTAAAGCCAAATGAGCTTCATTTTCCAACTTATAAATATTTTGTACCGTTCCCTTACCGTATGTTTGTGCGCCGACAATTGTTGCTCTTTTATTTTTTTGTAAAGACAATGCAATAACTTCTGCCGCTGAAGCTGTCTGTCCGTCAACTAAAACAACCATAGGAATACCCTTATACAATTCACCATCCTCAGCGACATAATTTTTTCGCTTTCCTTGATTTTTACCTATCGTGTAAATCATTAATCCTTTACTCAAAAAAACGTCGGCAATATCAAGAGCCTGCTTTAAATATCCTCCTTTATTCTCGCGTAAATCAAGAATAATTCCTTTCGGAGATGGAAATTGCTTAAATGTTTTAATAATTTCCCCCGTTGTATAATCATTGATTGTCCCTAATCTGATGTATAATATCCCGTTTTCTTGCAAACCGGCATTATACGCTTGTATTTTCTCTTGTTTCTGACCGACATCAAGAATCGGAAAATACTTCATATTTTTATCAAATCGACGTGTTCCGTCATAGAGCATCACTTCAGCCAACTCAAAATCTTTATGCGCTAAGACCGGTGAAATTTTTTTAACCTCCGTCAACAAAAAATCCGTAAATTCAGCCCATTTTTTTGCATTTTTCGGCTCTGTCGGATAAGCATATACCTTATGGATTTTACCTTTATAATAAATCGTTACGGTCGATGCTCCGGCAACAATATCTATATCTTTATCTTCTCTTTCAATAGATGAAAAAAGCGGATCAAAAAAAGTGGGGAATTCTACATCCTCAATGTATTCATTCAGCAAAAGATCATAAACTTGTCGAAAGAGTTCTTTATCTCCGGCTGCAACATCCCAACTCAAAAAGCAACAAATGATTATTAATACAATTTTTTTCATTTTTTTTCCTTTTATTCTAAATTCAGTTCCGCCACCAAAGCCGTGTGATCTGAAGGTTTTGCGCTCTGACGCGGGGATTTATCCACCCAACATTTATCTAAACGATCTGCCGCTTTCGGAGATAAAAATAAATAGTCAATTCTCAGTCCCAAATCAGCGGGAAAAGCACCTCCGGCATAATCCCAATATGTGTATCCGTTTTCCGTTTTTTCCATAACTGCGGATGACTTCATTTGTGAAAGCAAAAAGGCATCTGACCACCCCTGATATTCAATGGCGCGCAATCGGTCAATCACTTCAGGACGAAACAGCGCATTTCCTCTGAACAATTCCGGATTATAAACGTCTTTATCCGTTTTAATAATATTAAAATCTCCGCCCAAAATAACGGGATCAGAAGAATGAAGAAGTTTTTTTGCCCTTTGAGCAAATGCATCCATCCACACCAGTTTATAATCAAATTTCGATGTATCGCTCACATCGTTATATGGCGGATTACCATTCGGAAGATAGACTGATGCAACTTTTAATTTATTGTGTTTAAGCTGTATTTCAGCTTCAAGATAGCGCGCCTGTTCATCTTTAAATTCCGGCAGATTTTCACTTTCGATTTTTATTTTATAACGGCTTAAAATTGCAACGCCGTTATAACTTTTTTGCCCCAATATTTTTGCATCATACCCTGCCGCACTGATTTCAAAAAAAGGAAAACCATTAAATTCACATTTAATTTCTTGCAGCAAGACAACATCCGGTTGCTCTGACTGTAACCAAGCACAGAGATTTTCCAAGCGAGCATTCACAGAATTTACATTGTATGTTGCTATTTTTACCATTTTTCCTCACGGATCCTTTTTTAATTTATAATCATACTAACATATTGCAATCTTAAAAAAATATTTTAATATCAAGAATTAACAGGTTATAAATAATTTTATTCTATGATGAGGGTAAATTTTAAATTTAACAGGAGTATACCTATGTTTAAAGAATTCCCTGACGATGATAACAGAAATGACGATTTTTTAAGTGAATTCAGGCAAAAGATTTCTGACCAAAATATTGATAACTTTGATGAGCGTCGCGAAGAAATCAGACATTCAAAAAATATTTTTTTAGGCATTGCCGGCGGCGTTGCTTTGGCTTGTATCGTCGGCTGGATGATTTTGGCACCGCAATACCGTGTCGAAAGCGAAAAAGAAATTCCTGTTATTCGCCGTCCACAAACGGCTATTCGTGTTCAGCCGAGTGAGCCGGGCGGCATGGATATTCCCAATCAGGATAAAACCGTTTATAATATTATCGAAAAGAAAGATGACAACGGTATTGAAAATCTTTTACCGCCGCCTGAAGCACCTAAACTTCCGGTTATAGCGGTCCAAGAAACTGATTCATCAATAACAGAAAATTCAGCTTTGCCTGCAGCAGAAAAGATTGTTCAAAATGCCGGTTTAACAACGGAAGAAATTATCAAGCAAGCAGAGGAACAAACTTCATCTTCTCCGCAAGAAACTGTCAAAACTAAGGTTGTTGAAGATGTTAAAGTTGCCAAAACAAAACCGGTTGAAGAAGTTAAGTCTGAGGAAAAACCTAAACCCGTTGTCACAAAGACAGAAAATCCGAAAGCGCCTGAGCCGCAAAAAATTGCGCCCGCCGTTGCCGGAAATTGGCAGATACAGTTGATGTCTTCTCCTAACAGACCGGCCGTTGAAAAAGCTAAAATTGATTTAGGTAAAAAATATAAAATTTCTCATCTGCCTTTTGAAATTGAAGCTGCCGTTTTAGATCAGAATAAAACTTTTTATCGCTTAAAAGTCGGCGCATACAAAACGCGCGCTGAGGCTGATAAATTGTGTAATAATGTTAAAGCACTCGGTGGTACCTGCATTGTAAAGAAAAAATAATGTTACAAACCGTTCTACATTTCTTACCTTTATTAATTGCTATTATTCTGCACGAAATAGCACACGGGTACGCAGCTTATATGTTAGGAGACGATACGGCTAAAATTAAAGGTCGATTATCCCTAAATCCTTTGCATCATATTGATATTTTGGGAACTATCGTTCTCCCTGTCTTTCTTAAGCTGAGCAATGCCGGATTTATCTTCGGTTGGGCACGACCTGTTCCTATTAACCCTTTAAAATTAAAGAAACGACCTCGCGATGAAATTATCGTTGCTTCTGCCGGTATTTTAATGAATCTTTGGTTGGCTGTTGTTTCCGCCTTAGTTCTTCTTTTGGCCGCTTTTATCCCCACCCCCTTTGTCAGAGGTATTGTCAGTTTATTTTTTATCAATATGATTATTTATAATGTTGGTTTGGCCGTTTTTAACGCCATTCCCATTCCTCCGTTAGATGGTTCTAAAATTCTTTTTGGTTGGATAAATAAGCCGTGGGCATTCAGATATTTAAATTCTTACAACTACGGCTTAATTATTATGGTGTTCTTACTCTTTGTTTTACCGTCTATCGGACAGAGTTTAAATATTGATCTGAATTTAATAAAAAATTATATAATTGGTGCGACTCGTTTTATTTGTTCATTTTTAATGTAAGGAGAAAAGTAATGTTATTCGGATTTTGGAGCTGGGTTCCCGTTGTTTTAATCGTCTTGGCTATATTTTACGCCAACAAATTACCTGAATTACGCAGGCAGGCTGAGGAAAAGTTAAAAGAAGGCAAAGTTATTTTAGAAAAAAGTAAAAAAGAACTTGAAGTTAAAGCGGCTGTAATGGCTGAAAAAGCTAAAGAAAAACAAAAAAAGGTAAAAGAAAAAGCTTCTGAGGCCAAAAAAGAGGATAATTTCGGTTTAGAAGAAGAAGAAATTACCGTCGAGGACTTAAGTTTTATGCCGACTGATGAAAAAAAAGATAAGCAATAGCCTATTTTCTCAGATAAAAAACCTTAGCTCATCGCTAAGGTTTTTTATTAAAATTTTCTGCAAATTCATATTTGTTGCATCCGTTAATCTCTGTCACATTCTTATTTTCAAGCAGTAGAGGTAACTCAACTATTCTAAAGATACTTTTGGGATGCGCGTGGTTAACAAAGGCCATCACTTTTCCTTTAACATTTCGAATAAAACGTCTGGAAGCAATAGCCCAAATTTGGGCTATTTCATCTTGCGTCAATCCTACTTCGTGATAACCGACGCCCATATCCATCAACGCCTTACCGCAAACAGTATCCTCTATCATTTTGGCTTCCGGATGTGCTTTAACATAGGCAAAAGCTTTGTCTCGGTTTTCTGTCGTCGGCAAATAGCTGATACTATATAGTACCACTGTATCCTTTGGCGTGGAAACATCATAACTACCGGCTATTTCTAGGGCTTTTTCATATAATATATTACTCATCTACGTATGTTTCCTCTTAACAACGTCCAGAGTTCCGTTCAAAACAATAACATCTGCCGTATCATTATCCCCGATTTCTCCATCAAGAATCTTAATAGCCAATTTATTTTCCAATTGGGTTTTAAGCAATCGTTTCAACGGACGTGCTCCGTATACGGCATCATACCCGTTATTAACAATCCAAACAAAGGCTGCATCGTTAACATTTATCTTAATATGACGCTCGGATAATCGTTTTTCAATGTTCGCAATTTGAATTTTTGCAATATCTTTGATATTTGTCTTATCCAATCGATGAAATAATGTTATTTCATCAATACGGTTAATAAACTCCGGACGGAAAGCAGATTTAACGACTTCCATCACTTTACTGCGAACCTGTTTACTATCTTCAGGACCTGCGGCATTTGCTAAAATCTCAGACCCTAAATTTGAGGTCATAATAATCAGAGTATTCTTAAAATCTACCGTTCTGCCCTTACCATCGGTCAAACGTCCGTCATCTAAAACCTGAAGCAAAATATTAAAAATATCCGGATGCGCTTTTTCGACTTCATCGAACAAAATAACCTGATACGGACGTCTACGAACAGCTTCTGTCAAAACGCCTCCTTCTTCATAACCGACATATCCCGGAGGAGATCCGATTAATCTTGCCACAGCGTGCTTTTCCATATATTCGGACATATCAATTCTTAGAATAGCACTTTCATCATTAAACAGAAATTCAGCCACCGCTTTACTTAATTCTGTTTTGCCGACACCTGTCGGACCTAAGAATAAAAACGAACCTATCGGTTGATGTCCGTCATTAATACCCGCGCGAGATCTTCTGACGGCGTTTGATACGGCGGCAATTGCCTCTTTTTGCCCGATAACTCGTTTCGATAAGTAATCTTCCATATGGATGAGTTTTTCACGTTCTCCCTCTAGCATTTTATCTACCGGAATCCCCGTCCATTTTGAAACGACTGTCGCAATATTTTCGGCCGTGACATTTTCACCAATTTGATTATGGGCTTTTGCTGAATTTTCTTCAATTTCTTTTATTTTATTTTCTAATTCGGGAATGACGCCATATTGTAACTCTCCTGCCCGTTCATATTGACCGTCACGCTGTGCTATTGCAACCTCTATACGCGCTTTATCCAATTGATCTTTCAGATTTGTTAAATCAGCTAATCCCTGTCTTGTTTCCTGCCATTTATCCCCTAATGTTTTAGCCTTACCTTCCAGACCTGAAATTTCATAACTGATTTGCTGCAGTCTTGCTTTAGAAGCATCATCACTTTCCTTTTTGAGAGCTTCTCTCTCAATTTTTAACTGCATCAAACGACGATCCAATTCATCAAGTTCTTCAGGTTTAGAATCTATTGCCATACGCAACCCGCTGGCAGCTTCATCCATAAGATCAATAGCTTTATCAGGTAAAAACCTATCACTGATATAACGATTAGACAGTGTCGCTGCGGCAATCAATGCACCATCCGAAATTTTAACTCCGTGGTGCAATTCGAACTTGTCTTTTATTCCCCTTAAAATGGATATTGTTTCTTCAACACTTGGTTCTTCGACATAAACCGGTTGAAAACGACGAGCCAGCGCAGCATCTTTTTCCACATATTTTTGATACTCATTTAATGTTGTTGCTCCCAAGCAGTGCAAAACACCTCGAGCCAATGCCGGTTTAAGCAAATTAGAAGCATCCATTGACCCTTCACTGGCTCCGGCACCAACAATGGTGTGCATTTCATCAATAAATAAAATAATTTCACCATCAGAAGCTTCTACTTCTTTTAAAACTGCTTTCAGTCGCTCTTCAAATTCACCTCGATATTTTGCCCCTGCAATTAAAGCACCCATATCTAATGATAATAATCTTTTGTTATGCAAGCTTTCAGGAACGTCATTATTAATGATGCGCAGAGCCAAACCTTCAACAATCGCGGTTTTACCGACACCGGGTTCGCCAATCAGAACCGGATTATTTTTTGTTCTTCTTGATAATACTTGGATTGTTCTGCGGATTTCATGTTCTCGACCGACGACAGGATCTAATTTTCCTTCTTTGGCGCGCGCTGTCATATCAATCGTAAACTTTCTCAGAGCTTCAAAATTATCTTCTGAACTTTCGCTATCTGCCACACGGCCTTTTCTAAATTCATTAACAGCCTGTTCAAGCGCTTTTTGATTAACACCACTTTGTTTCAATATTTCAGCCGCTGATGTTCCGCTATTCATAAGTGCTTGTAAAATACGTTCCTGCGTAACAAAACTATCTCCGTTTTTTTCAGCTATATTTTCAGCATCACTCATTACTCGAGAAAATGATTGTGACATCAAACTTTGAACAGTTTCTCCCGTTACTGCCGGAATTTTATTCAAGGCTTCATCGGTATAGCGACGAAGCGTATCAAGATGTCCACCGGCTTTAGTGATGAGCTCCATAATTGTAGGTTCATTATCATTCAAGAAAACCTTGAGTAAGTGCTCAGGTGATATATACTGATTCTTGCGAGATGATGCTAAAGCAACAACATCTTGGACCAACGTTTTTGAACGACTTGTTAATTTATCAAAATTCATTATCAACACCTCTCTATACTTTATATGTAGGTGCTCCCCCCTTATCTTGTCAAGATGCGGATATTATTTTTTAGGTTTCAAATTGATAATTGTTATGTCAGACGGAGCAAACAAACGAATTGGAGGTCCCCAATAGCCGGCTCCGCGCGACACATAAACTTTGTAGCCGTCTTCTTGATATAATCCGGCCAAATATTTGTTGGCTGATTTCACTAAAAAATGAAATGGAAATATTTGACCTCCGTGCGTGTGACCGGATAATTGTAAATCTATCCCGCTAATCTTTTCATCCGTAAATTTAGGTGTATGAGATAGCAGTATCGTGTATAAATTATTCTTATTTCCTGTTAGCGCCTGCGGCAGATTAATTTTCATCTGAGGAAATGCCTGAGCTATACTTTTATCCGGCACCCCTGCGATATAAATATTATCATTTATCTGAGCACCATTATTAAATAGTGGTCCTAACCCGTAATCAATAAATTTTTGCAACCATATAAATAGTCCTGAGTAAAAATCGTGATTTCCAAAAACCGTATATATCCCAAATTTTGTTTTCAATTGTGCTAAAGCTGACAATTGCTCGGATAATAACTCCGGCTTACGTTCATCAACTATGTCACCGACTAAAACAACAACATCCGGATTTAATTTATTAATGCGTTCAACAAGATTTTCAATTTTTTTAACAGATGTGGTCCGATTAATATGTAAATCATTCATTTGAACAATTTTTACAGATTCTTTTATTTTAGCATCATAAATGGTAAGTTCTTTAATTTCCGGAAATTTAACAGCTTCATAAATACCCCATATAACAAGCAAACAAGAAATTCCTACGGTTATTAAATTTGCTCTATTCAAATAATAAAAATTATACGGATCAACCTGTTTATACCAGCTGATTTTAGCTGTTTTCGCAAAACCATACAACGTAAACCAGCCAAAATCACGCATTATCAATAATGCTAATAAAATAAATCCGAAACCCAACCCTATGTAAGCAATCGTTGAATAAAGCGAATAACAGGATAGGCTCACCATCTGATTGTGTCGCAAATACCATACGGCATTGTGGCCGAACCAACAAAAAATAATCATTAGAGATACTAATGTTTTAACCCACCAACTGAGTGTTGTATATCCAATCAAAGTTTTGATTGTAACAGCAGAAGCGGCTATACCCACAATCATTGAGGCAATAAGAAAAAACATCTGCATTCCTCTCGATCTAAAATTTTCTATTCTGCGACGGTCTGTCGACGACGGTACACTCTTTTTTTACGGACAGGCTCATCATTTGCGGCAGGCGTTTCAACTGCACTTTCTGCTTCCGTATGAGAAATTTCAACAACCGTAAAAGATTTTTTCTCAGCTACCTGTGTTGTTTCTGCCTCGGTTACCTGTTCACTGTTTTGTATATTCTGCTCAGAATCATTATTTTCCATATTTCCCTGCTGCTGATTATCTTGGGGCATATATTGCTGGCGATTTTGATTCTTTTTTTCATTAATATCCGTCACAATCTTACGATAATGTTCTGCATATTGGCGAAAAATTTCAGCAGATACATAATCATTATTGCTGGCAGAATCTTTTGCCAATTCATTATATCTTTTAATCAAATCCAACGCTGTTCCGCTTATTTTTCCGGCAATACTGCTACTGTCAAATTTGTAGTTCAGGGAATAAATCTGGTTATTTCCGTTATTATTTCTATACTTGTTATTGATTCTTTTCATAAATTATTACCAATGTTAATGATAAAAACATCAGATGTTTTTATCGAAATTAAAAATTATGTGTTAGGAAAAAATAAATAAGCATTATAAAATCTATGCTATGGCTGCATCATACATATATTTTTTATAAATGCAAATTATTTTTTCAAAATTATACAACGTTCAATACCTTGTAAATCTTTTAAGATACCAAACGGCTCTAAACCTTGTGCAATAAAAATTTCATTAACCTGATCAGCTTGTCCCAGTCCGCATTCCAGAAGAATATAACCTTCTTTTGATAATAAAAAAGGGGTTACTTCTGCAATTCGACGGTAAGATTCCAAGCCATCCCGACCTCCTGACAAAGCAGGCAACGGGTCATATTCTCTTACTTCCTTATCCAATGTTTTAATTTCAGCATCGGCAATATATGGGGGATTAGAAACAATTATATCAAACGGACGAGAAAAAAAGCTCAAAAAATCTTCATCAAACCAACTTTTGTTCAGCCATTTGACTTGTGATGATACGGCTAAATTTTCAGCATTTTTCCGAGCGACATCAAGTGCTTTTGCTGAGACATCAACGCCCACTCCTGTTGCTAATGGTCTTTCCTTTAGTAAACTTAACAGAATACATCCGCTTCCGGTTCCTAAATCCAGAATCGATAAATCCTCTTTTACAGCCAAAGACAATGCTTTTTCCAATAAAATTTCCGTTTCCGGTCGTGGCGACAAAACATCTGAATTTACAAAGAAATCATATTTGTAAAAACCTTTGTGTCCTAGTATTTTATCTAAAGGTTCTCGATTATTGATGCGGCGGTGCAATAAACAAGCTAATTCATTTTGCTGTTCTTGATTTAACTGAGCGTTTAATATATCAATGCTGTTTTCTTCTTTTTTTAAGAGGAATGCCAACAATAATTTTGCTTCCATTCGCGGGGAAGAAATGCCGGCCTGAGCCAATTTAGTTATCAGCGTATTGTATACTTGCATTTTAGATTATTTTAACAATAGAAAATCTTTTATTTTCTGCGGTATATATTGGTGATTATATTTTCTGACGGTTTCTAAATGGTGAAGAATTTTAACTGTCAGCATTTTTAGCAAAATTTTTGAAGAATATTCTTTGTTTTGCATTATGCCGCCTCTTGTGCCAATTCCGATTTAACCAAAACAGAAAGATGCTCAAAAGCCTTTTTCTCAATTTGACGGATACGCTCCCGACTGACAGCAAATTTAATCCCTAACTCCTCCAAAGTCTGAGGTTCATCCGTTAACATTCTGCTTTTAATGATATATTGCTCACGCTCATCTAACTTTGCCAGACATTTTTTTAATATGCTCTGCTTATAAGCGCTTTCCTGTTTATTAGCCAAATGAGCTTCAATATTTTCACGACTGTCAACCAGTAAATTTTGACGTTCCTGTCCGTCATCGTCCCCGACTGTGACATTTAAGGATGCATCAGTGTGTAATCTCTGATTCATTTCGATAACGTCTTTTTCATCAACAACCAGTTCTTGTGCAATCGTTTTAACGTTTTCAGGCGTTAGTCCCGCATTTTCATAAATACCAAGACGCGCTTTAATTCTATTTAAATTATAGAAAAGCTTTTTTTGTGCGGCAACAGTCCCTATTTTAACCAATGACCAAGATCTTAATATAAAATCATTCAGAGCGGCTTTTATCCACCAGATAGCATATGTTGCCAAACGAACTTTTTTGCTTAAATCAAATTTTTTAACAGCCTGCATCAATCCGATATTGGCTTCAGACACCAAATCAGCCAGAGGCAAACCGTAATTGCGATAGGTCATTGCTATTTTGGCCGCCAATCGTAAATGAGAAGTAACTAATTTTTGGGCGGCTTGTAAATTGCCGTTTTGTTTAAAATCAATTAACAATTCCTGTTCTTCATCATCACTCAGAATCGGAAACTTTTTAATTTTTTCGAAATAAGCGATCAGCCCGCCTCCGTCAACCGCCGCAGGCAAATTTGCGCTATTTTTCAAAACCATTAAACTGTTATTTTGACTCATTTGTTTAACTTCTTCTTTCAATCAATCATTCAAATATTTATTCATCTGTTTTTTTCAACCCTTAACTTGTTACTCTATTACAAAATGAAGGGATATTCAAGCAGAATAAAAATATTTTTTTTATTTTAAAACTGTTTTCAGCTCCTCATTCGGATTATCTAAAAAATTAAGAACAAATAATTGTGTTTGTCCCTCTGCATCACCATACATCATTAAATAAACGGGTTTAAAATGAGCATTTTGATTTATACTCTTGCATAGGCGAATTTCTTCGTCCGCTAAGCCTTGATTAATTTTTGTCATTAATAATTTATTGGCGACAACTTCATTTTTCTTAGCTGTATAACCGGCTACTTTTTCTTCTTCATACTCTGTAATATATCTGAGCTGTAAGGCTCTTTGTCTTTTTTCATATAAAGAACTAACCGGGTGTTCTTGATGATATTGCTCTAATAATTCTTTCACTTGAGAAATGAGTCTTTCATCTTGGCAAGACGGGAGTTGCACCCGCTGTACCGCAGCTTCGGTAATAACGGCTTCTGCCTCTTGAGCTTTTACCTCTGACATTCCCAGCAAACATAAAATCAAAAACAGCTTTATCATTCTTCACCTGCTAGAAATTAATAGAATTCGGCGTTCTCGGGAAAGGAATGACATCGCGAATATTGGCAATTCCCGTCAATAACATCATCATTCTTTCAAAACCCAAACCAAATCCGGCATGCGGAACCGAGCCGAATTTACGAGAATCCAAATACCAACTGTAATCCTCTTCCTTCATCCCCATATCTTTTATTTTCTGAACCAAAACATCATAGCGTTCTTCACGTTGAGATCCGCCGATTAATTCTCCTATTCTGGGAACAAGGACATCCATCGCCGCAACGGTTTTTCCATCATCATTCATACGCATATAAAATGCCTTAATTTCTTTCGGATAATCGCGAACAATGACCGGACGCTTGAAATGTTCTTCAGCTAAATAACGTTCATGTTCCGTTTGTAAATCGATACCATATTCCGGCGTGTATTCAAATTTACGGCCGGATTTTTTCATAATTTCGATAGCCTCCGTATAAGTAATTCTTGCGAATCCTTTTTCTACAATATTTTTCAGAGTTTCAGGCAAGGTTGTATCAACATATTTGGCAAACAATTCCAAATCTTCCGCACAAGTGTTCATAACGTGCTTAACACAGTAACGAACCATATCTTCGGCTAAATCCATATCGTCATTTAAATCGGCAAATGCCATTTCCGGCTCAATCATCCAAAACTCAGCAGCGTGACGCGGTGTGTTTGAATTTTCTGCTCTGAATGTCGGTCCGAAAGTATAAATATCACCCAAAGCGAGGGCATACATCTCACCGTTTAATTGTCCGGATACTGTCAAATGCGCAGGTTTTCCAAAGAAATCCTTACTATAATCAACTTGTCCGTTCGGTAGTTTAGGAACACTGTTTAAATCTAAAGTTGTCACCTGAAACATTTCTCCGGCACCCTCACAGTCTGAACCTGTAATCAATGGTGTGTGAACATAGCGGAACCCTCGTTCATTAAAAAATTTATGAATTGCAAACGACAACTCCGAACGAACGCGGAAGGCCGCTCCATATTTGTTTGTTCTCGGACGTAAGTGTGCTATTGTCCGCAAATATTCATCTGTATGTTTTTTCTTTTGCAGAGGAAAATCATCCGGCGCCAAAGAATAAATTTCAATTTCGTCAGCGACTAATTCAACAGCCTGATTTCCTCCTTTAGAAGCAACCAAAGCGCCTCTGATTGCAACAGAAGAACCTGTCGTTATTTTTTTGACATCTTCATAATTAGATAAATTATTATTGGCGATAATTTGAATATTTTTTAAGCAAGATCCGTCATTAACTTCAACAAACGAAAAGTCTTTTGCATCTCTGCGGGTTCGAACCCATCCTTTAACCAATACTTCTGCCTGAGGTTTTCCATCAGCCAATAATGCTTTTATTTTTGTTCTTTTTAACATCTTTATATTCCTAATTTTATCTAATTATTTTGCAAGATCATTTTGCGTATGGGAATATAAACCATTTCTTATTAAATGTCCAGCATTGACAAATTTTAATCCCTGTATAATTATATAGGGCAGGATAACTTTAATAAGGAGCATTAATAATGCATAAACTCATTTTATTGGCTTCGGCCGCATTAATTATGCCGATTGCTGCCTGCACATCGGATATTTCTTCATCTCACTACAGTACAAGCTCTGTCGGGGTTGCTGCACAAACAATGGCAGGAACCGTTGTTTCCGTTCGTCAAATTACTGTTTCTT
The DNA here is from genome assembly GCA_017467515.1 of Alphaproteobacteria bacterium. Classification (GTDB taxonomy): domain Bacteria; phylum Pseudomonadota; class Alphaproteobacteria; order RF32; family CAG-239; genus Scatocola. The sequence goes on along the minus strand of JAFUSU010000030.1, from coordinate 33,980 downwards.
CTGAAGATAATAATGCCGGAACATTAATCGGTGCCGGTCTTGGCGGTGTCGGCGGTTCTGCCATCGGTGGCGGAAGTCGTGCCCACACAATCGGTGCCATCGGTGGTGCTGTTCTCGGCGGTATTGCCGGTAATGCCGCACAAAAAGGGTTATCTTCTCAGCAAGGTTATGAATACGTTATTCGGTTAGATAACGGCAATATGGTGACCGTTACACAAGGTAACGACATTTTACTCAACCCGGGGCAAAGATGCTATGTCAGCCTTGGGCATCCGGCACGTGTCACACCGGCTTATTACTAGCCTTTAATATTCACAAAAAAGCTCCTCATTTGAGGAGCTTTTTTATTATCCGTTAAGCTGCCTGTTTTTGTTGAGACAATTCTTCCAGAACTTCTTTTTTCAGTGTCACATTATCTGCCTTACCCGTTGCAAAGACAGGTAAATGTTCACGATAAAGGATAATTCTCGGCAAGAATAACTCCGACATACCGTTATTTCTGATATAATTTTGCAAAACATCTTGTTGAACATTCGTGTTATTTGTCACCAAAACAATCTGCTCTCCCTTGCTTTCATGCGGAACGGAAACAACACCGTATTCAAAATTGCTTCCCATCCATTCATAAGCTCGACGCACCATTTCATCAACGGCATTCAAGGAAACCATTTCGCCACCGATTTTTGCAAAACGTTTAATTCTGTCTTTGATATACAAGAACCCGATTTCATCAATTTCAACAACATCACCGGTATGATACCAACCATCTTCCAGCGGAACAAGAACCCCCGGATTATTCGGCATAATATACCCGAGCATAACATTCGGCCCCTTGACAACCAATTCTCCTCCTTTGGCAATACCGTCAACCGGCTCTATCTTATATTGAATTGCCGGCAACAATTTACCGATTGACCCGAATCTGTTAAAAATACTGTTATTAGCGGTAATAACCGGAGAACACTCTGTTGAACCGTAACCTTCCATCACGCGAATCCCCAAACGTTCCATCCAAATATTACGGGTATCCGGCTTAATTGCTTCGGCACCACCAAACATAAAACGGACGTTATGAAAATCAAACGGATGTGCTATTTTTGCATAACCGCGGAAAAACGTATCTGTTCCAAACATAATGGTTGCTCCGATTTCATAAACGATTTCAGCAACAACACGATAATGTAAAGGAGACGGATATAAAAATAATTTTGCCCCCTCGAGAATCGGGAACAACGTTCCAACGGTTAACCCCAAGCTATGAAACATCGGTAAAGCGTTAAAAACGGTATCCGTTGTATTGATCGTTTCAATTGCTGCCATTTGCTTGATATTAGAAATAATATTTGCATGGCTTAAAACAACGGCTTTCGGAGCTCCTTCCGAACCGGAAGTAAACAAAATAACAGCCTTTTTGTTGCCCCCGTCACGATGAGGAACTCGCTTTATTTTATAACGAAGAAAGGCATTAATCTTACTCCACAAGCCTATTTTTTTGCGCAACGACTCTAAATAAACGATGTTGTAACCCGATGCTTTCAAAACTTCGACCGCGGCTTCCAACTTCGCCGTTTTTATAAACGTCAACGATGTGATAATCATTTTAACCTGTGCCGTATTGCACATAGAGGCAATATTTTTTGCACCGACAGAGAAATTCAGCATAACCGGAACACGGTCATAAGCAGACAACCCAAAGAATGTACAGATTGTAGCAATAGAGTTTGGTAATAACAAAGCAACATGTTCACCTAAACGAGTCTGCCGTTTAAAATACTTACCTAAAACAAATGACTTAATGATTAAATCTTTATAAGAATTAGGTATGCGCTGGATATCTTCAACAAAATTCGGACGCATAATAATGTTCTTTTTAGAGTGAACTTTTGAGGTTTTCATTAATTGTGCAAACAAAGAAATATTCGGATTATAATTCACCTCAAAACACATTTCTCTCAGTATTTGATAAACTTCATTACTGATGTGGTCGCGTTGGCGGCGCAATTCATCTTTTAACTTAAAGCTCCGCGGTTTACCCACAGTAATTAAAACTTTCGGCAAAGGACGATGCGGTAATTTACCTTTTGTTTTGGAAAAGAATCCGTACTGCGGACCGTTAATCCAAATCGGAATCAACGGAGATTTTGATTTATCTGCCACCAGCCCCGGAGCTTCGTAAATTTTCATCAAACTTCCGTTTTCGGTAATACGCCCCTCGGCAAAGATAACACATAAACGCCCTTCACTGACTTTGGCAATTAAATTTTTGATATCTCCCGGCTCTATAGGATTAAATGGAACAATATCGGCTGTCTTCATAAAAAAGCGAATCAGCTTGTTTCTGTACAAATGTCCGTTTAAAGCAAAAACAGGATTCCCCGGTAAAAATGCAAACAACAACACAGGATCAAGATATGATACATGATTTGAAACATAAACACCGCGTCCGGGGATTTTCTTTTCTTTAAATTGAAGACGAAAACGAACTTTAAAAAGCCTGAAAACACAACGCAGGCAAAAACGAACAAAATTTTGCAAACATAGTCTCCCGAGAGTTAAACTTGGCTAATAGTTAAAACAAAAAATTCCTTTTTGTAAAGTCTTTAATAATAAAGAGGTTCACAATACGTCTACTTCATTGATTTTATTGCTTATTTTTACATAGGTTGTTTGCAATATACACAACTATATTGATTTTTATCTCATTTTTAGATATAAGTTCTGTCGTTTGGATTAACAACATAAAGACTAAAACTTATGAAAAAACTTATTACACTTACAGCTTTGGGAACAATTCTTGCTGCTGCCAATGCTGACGCTTCTGGTTTTTTATTGCGTGAGCAATCAATTGCCGGTATGGGTAACGCTTTTGCCGGTGCAACTGCCGGCGCTGAAGACGCTTCTTATTCATTTTACAATCCGGCAGGAATAGTCCGCAATCCAGATCAAGTTTCTTTTAATGCGACGGCTATTGTCGGACACGTTAAAGGAGATGGTGCTACAGGCTATATTCCCGGAACCAATGTTCCTGCGGCATACGATCGTAAAATGAATCACCCTGTTAACAAGATTATTTTACCTTCTGTTGTTGCAACAAAAGCAATAAATGAAAAGAATACTCTTGGTATCTCTTTGAATGCGCCATTCGGACTGATCACCGATTATTCTCCGATGTGGGCAGGTGCTAACCACGGGACTTTGTCTGATTTATCCGTTTATAATTTAACGACAATGTATGCTCATCAATTTAACGATAAATTCTCGCTTGGTGGCGGATTGGTTATTCAATATGCCGATGCGACTCTCAAAAACGGTGTTCTACACGGTATTCCATCGATGAGTCCGATGTCTGCCTTAACAACAAATGCCAAGTTGTCCGGTGATGCAACAGACTTAGGGTACGTTATCGGTGCTCTGTATAATATTACGGATGATACCAGAATTGGTGCTTCATATCGTAGTAAAGTTAATCAAAAGCTGAAAGGCGATATGTCTTTTGCCGGAGAAAGTCCCGCACTTTTAGCAAACGGGATGTACCATCAAAGCATTACAGCCAAATTAACCACTCCGGCGCTGTTAACCATGGGTATTTATCATGATATCAATGATAAATGGTCGGTTATGGCTGAAGCTCAAAAAACCTACTGGTCTTCTTTTGATGATTTAACGATTAAAGGTCGGACAAAAACGATGAGCGTTACCGATGAAAATTGGAAAGACGCTTGGTTCTATTCTGTCGGTGCCAGCTATAAGGTAGATGAGCAATGGAAATTGCGTTTTGGTTTAGCCTTTGACCAAACGCCTGTTACTGACTGGACACGTACCCCACGTATTCCTGACTCAGACAGATACTGGTTTTCGACCGGCTTAGAATATAAATATACAGATAATTTAAAATTCAATGCCGGCTATACTTTTATTCATGCCGAACACAGCAAAGTTAACCTTAACGGAACGGGCAATGATGCGACTCGAGGTGCTTTGAAGGCTAAATATAAAGGTAATATTCACTTGTTTGGTTTCGGAGCTGTTTACAACTTCTAATATCGAACACTGCCTTAAAAAAATCCTCTTTCTTTGCAAAGAGGATTTTTTTTATTTTTTATCACGTCATTTATTGACACAAAACTCATTTTTGGCTATACTCAATAAGTTAAACCGAATTATTAATTAATATTTTTATAAAATGAAAGAAAAAATAAAAAAGACAAGAGTGCTGACTAAAGAAGAACGCGCTCTGAGTAAAAGACTTTACCCTTACGCCCGTAAAAAATTCTACACCCGCCTGATGGCCGGTGAAGATTTTGAAACGGTCGTTAAGCCTTGGGCTGAGAAAAAAATCACTCACCGTGGCCAAGAAGTAGATATTCTTGAGGAGGTTTTCGAAGCGTTAATAATTTGCGAAAAGGCAAAGTTACCTGACCTTGTTATGCTTAAACAAGCTTTGCAGGTATCACTGGAAGCGGACAAAACAGTTTACGAAAGACAAATCAATTTGCTTGTTCCTCTGTTTTACGAAAGAAAACCGGACAGCTACGAAAAAGGGTTCAAAAAAATAAGTTACCATTTTATGGATGATCTGGCCGATAAAACAGGCCTGTTCACCGGTAATATGTTGACCTATCTGTTTGCCGGCGACTATTTCTCTCTGGCAAGCGGTGTCCTCTTGGCGAAAAACATTGAAGCAATAAGACCGATTAGCACGGTCTGCCGTATGAAGTTAAATGCTATGTTGATGACATTGGCACAAAACGAGAAGATTGTTTCTGAGAATTCCGAAGATATTGCTATGCATATTTTCCAAGAATCTCTCAAGCGTCCTCTCCATAAGGAAGAAGCCTCTATATTGGTTATCTATGCTCTGATGCAGGTTTATTCTTGGGATATGATCGATACCAAGAAGAAACCCTATGCGATTCCGAGCTCGCACGGCAAAGATATTGCTGAGATAGAGAAAGCCATTACTTATTGTGAAAAGTATGGCTACACCGATCTCAAAAAATGGAGTGACGCTCTGACGCTCACGGAAGTCCGTGAAGTCTGGGATAAGCAGGTTGCCCTCATAACAAAGCACTTGCTCAAAGGCGGAATTGACGATTTCACGGATTTAAAGGAGATTACATATCGTTTCATTGCTCGTAGTTTTCGCTATGGCTTTTTGAGCAGTGAAATTGTCGAATTTATATTCGACGGTCGCCATTTTTCCAGTGCCAGTACAGTGGTTCTTGCTCTTTCTTGTAATAATTTAAAAGAACATAATCTTGCTCCTTATATTCAGGAGAAATTGGAGAAGATGATGGCTCTTTTAATTGAACAGGAATGGATTGATGCATCATCTGAGAACATTGCAGATTATTTGCTCAATAATGCATTGCACCGCTCGCTGAACAAAGAAGAAATTTCACTTCTTAATTTGTATGTTTTGAAACAAGCGTTCAAATAGTTAAAAAATCCTATCGGTTATAACCGGTAGGATTTTTTTATGCCTTATTGAAAACAATAAAATCATTATTACCTTATCTGCGACGTTTTTTTATTAATCAGATAAGGAGAAAACAAATGACAAAAGGCGTACGTTATCCGACTATGGCATTTATTACCGGTGGTGCCGGACAAGCTAATGACGGTATTCCACCGCAACCGTTTGAAACATTTTGCTATGATTCTGCATTGATGGAAGCCAAAATTGAAAACTTTAATGTTGTTCCTTATACATCTGTTTTACCAAAAGAATTATTCGGCAATATTGTTCCTTTGACTGATGATATTGTCAAACAATTTAAGCACGGTGCCGTTTTAGAGGTTATTATGGCCGGACACGGGGCAAAACGCGATGAACACAAGGCTATTGCCACGGGTGTCGGTATCTGCTGGGGTAAAGACAAAAAAGGTGAGCTTATCGGCGGTTGGGCTGCCGAATATGTTGAATTTTTTGATACACATATTGATAATGAGATTGCCGAAGGTCACGCTCGTATGTGGCTTAACAAATCTCTTAACCACGAATTGGAACTGCGCGGTGTCGAAAAACATTCCGAATTTCAGATGTGGCATAATTTTGTAAATATCGAGCAAGAATTCGGATACAGCTTAACTGCCCTCGGATTCTTAAATTTTGACTATGCCGAGCCTGTTACTTTTAAGTCAACACTGTAAAGGAATAGTGCAATGGCTAATAAACACAAAATTTTAATTAAGACATCTCGGCCCTCTACCGTACAAAGTCCCAAAGGCCTCGGCGTTTTGGCTTTAGCGGCCATTGTCATCAGTTCAATGATTGGCGGAGGAATTTACAGTCTGCCGCAAAATATGGCACAGGGGGCTTCTGCGGGTGCCGTTTTACTGGCTTGGCTCATTACCGGTATCGGCATCTTTTTTATTGCCAATACTTTCAGCATTTTATCTCAGGTTAAGCCCAATATGACAACCGGCATTTATATGTACAGTCGGGAAGGCTTTGGTCCTTATGCCGGTTTTACAATCGGTTGGTCTTATTGGCTATGCCAAGTATGCGGTAATGTCGGTTATGCCATCATTACAATGGACGCGCTTAATTACTTTTTCCCTCCCTATTTTGCAGGTGGAAATACGCTTCCCTCTATTATCGGCGGTTCTCTCCTGATATGGGGATTTAACTTTTTGGTTTTAAGAGGTGTTCAGCAAGCAACCGTTATCAATACAATCGGAACAATTATCAAAATTGTTCCTTTATGTTTGTTTATTCTTATTATGCTGTGCGTCTTTAAGCTCGGTCTTTTTGATACCGATTTTTGGGGAGAAGCACTCGCAACAAAAGCAAAATTGGGAGGATTATCAGCTCAAATCAAAAGCACAATGCTTGTCACTTTATGGGCTTTTATCGGTATTGAAGGTGCCGTCGTGATGTCAAAACGGGCAGCTCATCCGAATGATGTCGGAAAAGCAACCTTGCTTGGTTTTATTGGTTGTTTGGGCATTTATTTGCTCTTATCTTTACTGCCATACGGCTATATGTCGCAAGCCGAATTGGCTAATATTCCCAATCCTTCAACAGCAGGAATTTTGGAAAAAGTTATCGGTAAGAGCGGAGCTTGGCTTATGAATATCGGGTTACTGATTTCCGTTTTAACCAGCTGGTTGGCTTGGACAATGGTAACTGCTGAAATTCCACAAGCGGCAGCTGAAAACGGAACTTTTCCTAAATTTTTTGCCTATGAAAACAACCATAAAGCACCAGCCGCTTCTTTATGGATAACATCCGGCGCAATGCAATTGTTTCTGCTCTTGGCTTATTTCTCAAATAATGCATGGAATACAATGCTCAGTATTACCGGTGTTATGGTTCTTCCTGCTTATTTTATGTCTTGTGCTTATTTGTGGAAATTATGTGAAGACGGAGAGTATTCTTCTCCCGTTATTTCTCGTTCCACAGCCTTAATCACCGCTATTTTGGGTGCTTGCTATGCTATTTGGCTGATTTATGCCGCCGGATTAAAATATCTTTTATTGGCAATGATTATTATTGCTTGCGGCTTACCGGTTTATATCAGAGCTTGCAAGGAAAATCAGCCAACAGCCCCAGCCTTTTCCAAACAGGAATGCTGGCTGGCCACACTGATTGTGCTGTTGGCCTTATGGGCAATTTACGCCTTTTGCAGAGGAATTGTCACAATATAGTTCTACAAAAAAGATACCTCTCTAATATCTTGGAGAGGTATCTTAATGTTTTTTCTCAATATGTTACTTAATCCACTTTAGGGCTTCCTGATATTCTTCAGGTGTATTAATATCAGCCGGTGCATTATCAACCAACTTCATATTCTTAATAACTTTAGCCCGAATAGTCATACCGTTTTCAAGAGCACGTAATTGTTCCAAAGACTCTCTTGCCTCCAAAACGCCAACCGGCAATGAAACGATTTTTTGCAATGAAGATGCTTTGAATACATAAATTCCGATATGATGATAGTAATCTTTGTTGACCGGTTTTTGCGGATCACGAATATAAGGTGCGGCGGCGCGTGTAAAATACAAGCATCTGCCCTCGTCTTCTCCTTCTCTTAACCCCATACAAATTTTAACCATACTCGGATCATTAATGTCTGCTTCATTCTTAAACTTCATACCACAAGTGGCAATATCGCAATCCGTACGTTCGATCATCTCGATCAAATCAAGATTTACTTTCGGATCAACATTTAAGCCATCTCCTTGAAAATCGACAACAATGTCATATTTACTGCCATCCGGATCTAATTCTTTTAAGGCAACGGCAATTCTATCTGTCCCGCTAGGCAATGACGGATCTGTCAAAATGGCTTTTGCCCCAAATTTTTCTGCAGCTTCAACAATCTCTTTATCTCCGGCGGCAATCACCACATCTCCGTGAATGGCGGCTTTTACATTTTCATAAACACGCTGAATTAACGGTTTGCCGTTAATATCAAGTAAAGGTTTATTCGGTAAGCGAGAAGATGCCATTCTCGCCGGAATCATTGTAATAACTTTTGACATTATTTTCTCCTACAAATTATTATCTTTGAAATAATTAATTTTCATTGCACTTTTGACTTCATCTAAAGTTTGAGCGGCAACCGCTTCGGCCTTCTCTGTTCCTTCGCGTAAAATTTGGTAGATATAGCTTAAATCTTTAGCTAATTCTTCACGACGCTCACGAATCGGTCTTAATTCTTCCTGCATAATTTCATTTAAGAACTTTTTCACCTTACCGTCACCCAGACCACCACGCGTATAATGTGCCTTTAATTCATCTAAATTGGCATATTCCGGTAAAAAGGCGGCAAAATGCTCATCTTTACAAAAAGCATCTAAATAGGTGAAAACCGTATTGTTTTCTAAATGCCCCGGATCTTCAACGCGCAAATGCAAGGGATCCGTAAACATACTTTGAACTTTCTTCTTAATGTCATTGGAGCTGTCCGCCAAATAAATGCAGTTACCGAGAGATTTACTCATTTTGGCGGCACCATCCAAACCGGGGAGACGCATACATTGTTTATTATCCGGCAACACAGCTTCCGGCTCAACTAAAACCGGTGCATAAATTTGATTAAATGAGCGAACGATTTCACGAGCCTGTTCCAGCATCGGCAATTGATCTTCCCCCACCGGAACAATGTTTGCTTTGAATGCGGTAATATCGGCCGTTTGGCTAATCGGATAGGTAAAGAAACCGACCGGAATACTGCTCTTAAATCCGCGCATTTGAATTTCTGATTTAACGGTCGGATTACGTTGCAAACGAGAAACAGTAACCAAGTTCATATAATAGAAACTCAGTTCACACAACTCAGGAATTTGTGATTGGATAAAAATGGTTGATTTTTTTGGATTAATACCGCACGCTAAATAATCAAGCGCAACTTCGGTAATATTTTTACGAACTTTTTCCGGATTATCGGCATTATCGGTTAAAGCCTGAGCATCGGCCATAAAAACATAAATATCTTTGTATTTACCGCTGTTTTGCATTTCCACACGGCGACGAAGTGAGCCGACATAATGCCCGATATGCAATTTTCCGGTCGGGCGGTCACCGGTCAGAACAACATCCATTTTAATCTCCTTTTGCTTATCAATCGGGGATTATCATAAACACATCATTTGTCTTTGGCAATAAAAAAAACGCCGACTGCATAAAGCAATCAGCGTTTAAATTTTTTAGAGCACGCACTTGTCGTAAATGCTCCGGTCCGTAATCTTGTCTGGCTGATTCTCGTACAGATACCGCGCCAGTTCAAGCATATTGCTTTCCCAATAGTATGGGACGGGATCGGAGCTGGAGGCACGTGCCTCAACATACTGGCAAACCAAATGCATCCAGTCCATCATTTCGGAACGTCGTTTGAACATCGGGCAAACGCGGCGAAGAGCCTCTGAACCGGTTACGATTACCACAGGTGTGCCCTTTGGAAATAGGTCACCTAGGGTAATGCGATCGATGAGCTTTCCCTCGTCTCGGTACTGTACCTCGAGGTGGTCGCCACGTCTGATACTCTCGTATTGAGGGTCAAATTCGGCGCCAGTTGCTTCAGAGCGGATACCATTTCCTTCAGAAGAATCGAAACTCGAAAATCCCGGTATCTTTGCAGCCTCTCCCCAACCTGAGAAATCATTGACAAAAATACTTTTTCCTGAACGGGTCATAAAATCAAATAACCCGAAAATTTTATTTTTTTCCATATTTTAAAATGATTAATTAATAATTACTTTATCAAGATAAAATATATCATATTTATTGACGGTTGTAAAGACAAAAATTTTGTCAAATTATATTTTTAAGTAAACTTTTCAAATATCTAATATCATCGAGCCAAGGCTGAATTACCGTCGGCTTCGTCATTCCCGTTTCCATTGTAATGTAAGTATTGTCATCGGTATATTCATTCAGCAACTTTGCCAGCGGATAATTTCCCTCTCCGTAATGGCGGTGTTCATCTCGAGAACTTGACCAATCTCCATCGCATAAATGGTACATTACCGGCTTTAATTCCTGATAAGCTCTTAAATCTGCTATCTTATCTCTTTTATATGAATTGGCAGCACAAATAGCGTGTGAAAAATCCAAACAAAACCGACAGCCGCTTTCGTCCATGATTTGCTTTATTTGTTGAGGCGATGTTCCATGCAAATATTTTCCGGTTGCCGTACATAGATAAGGCAAATTTTCAACAGTTAATCTACTATCATTGATTGCCGTAAACTGACGTATTGTTTCTGCCAAATATTTTTCTTGAGCATTAAAGCCGGGGTGTAAAATAATTATCTCAGAATGCAGTAAATCAGCATATTGTTGCGATGCTTTTAAATCCTCGCAATTTTGTGCGAATCGCTCTTCATTTCCCGTATCTAAACCAAAAACACTGTGCGGTGCATGAATTAAAACTTTTATTCCCTTAAATTCATCAGCTATTTTCTGATAAAATTCATTATAACTATCCGGTAAAACGAACAATTCAATATAATCAAAGTATCCCTCTTTTACTGCGGCTACACTTTGATTTGCAAATTCAGGATTTTTTGCAAAATCTCTGCTCCACAGCTTAACTCCGAATTTTTTCATCTTTTTCTCTTTTCTTTCTTCAAAACTTACGCTAAGTTATACACACTGTTTGAATAATCGCAATAAGAAAGTTTGATGTTATGCTCAACTATACGCAAGATTATTTACTGGATAAGCGGGTAAAAATTTTTCAACCCGTTAACGGGTACCGCGCTTCAACCGATGCGATTATGGTGTCATCTTTAGTGCATAAAATCAAAGAAAACGATAAAATTCTTGATGTCGGTTCCGGAACAGGAGCGATTTCTCTTTGCTTAGCCGAGCGGTTTAAGACACAAAATCCGCAAATTATCGGCTTGGAACTTCAGCCTGAATTAACCGCATTGTCAAATCTGAGTGCTCAAGCCAATCATTTTGAAAATATCTTGCACTACTTTCAGTGTCATATCAAAAATAAGCCTGATTTTATCAAACCTTGTTCTTTTCAACACGTCATCAGCAATCCGCCTTATACCGATCACGATATGCCCTCGCCTAACGCAAGTAAAGCGCAAGCTCATAATCATACAGATTTTAATCTGAATGAATGGATCCAATTTTGCATCAAAATGTTGGCTCCCCAAGGAATGTTTTATATGATTAACCGCGCTGAAGCTGTTGACGATATCTTGTTTGCCATTCACAAAAAACTCGGCAATATCAAAATTATTCCCCTTTTTACCAAAGATTTATCTAAAGCTAAGCGCGTTATGATTGTTGCCAAAAAAGATTCAAAAGCACCGACTGAAATTTTGCCTGCTTTTATCGTTCATTCCGATGAAGGTTATACCCCAAAAGCTTTTGATATTCTGCGTAGCGGTAAGAGCTTTTTTGATTAAATCATTCCAAAATAAACAACTTTACTCTTTTGGTCTTTTAAGGCCTGTCGAATGGCCATTTCTGACTGTGAAATCAATTTTTTAGCGGATTGCGCCGTATCCGGATATATACTGACACCGATTGCAACAGATACATCATAATGCGCAAAGGTATTTGCAACTGGCTGGTTTAATATCGCTTGAATTTTCTCAACTTCTTGGATAATTTCAACATCATTTTTCATATCCGGCATTAAAATCCAGAACTGATATTTACTGCCAACGGCAACCGTATAAAGTTTATTCAAACTTAATAAGAGTTTTTCGGCTATACGTTGCATTACAAATTCAGATTGTCCGTCATTTTTCAGGGCTGTAAAATTCTTGATAGCAATGCCACAAACCGCAATTTTATTGCGTTTCAAAGAAGGATCTTTATGATTTTCATAATCAATTGCACTTTGCACACTGTATTCATACAGATAGAACTTCGGTAAACCGACCTGTTCATCATACATCATTGCATTGGCTGAAACCTTAACTTCAACCGGACGTCCCATCAGAATAAAGCAAAAATGCATTGTATCTTCCAGATAAACGGTATCAAATGACATTTTAATAACTTTATAATTGGCATTAAGCATTCTTAATTCCATCATTCCGTTTCCGGTTAAAATATCACCAATATTTTCCGCAATAAAATTCCAATCATCTTGAGATACAAATTTAAGAAATTTCTCATGCAAAACTTTTTGTATATCGTTATATCCCAACGTTTTCAGAAAAGCGTTATTGGCATATTCGATATTATCATCACAAATAATGAGAATCGGGCGATCAATTTTATCAAAAATGCCATGTACAGCATCAGGAATAGCTATATCCATATCGGAAATGTATTTTCCGATATGAGAAATTCCCTCTGAAATCAAAGGTTCATCAGCGTTTAAATCCTTTTCATCACTTACACGCGTTTCTATAAAATTTTTCTTATATTCTGCAATCTTACTCATAAAGCACCTAAATCCCAAAATCTTTATGCATCCTAGACCATTTTTGCAAAAAAACAATAATTTATTAACTCTTATCATATATATTATTTTAGAAAAGATTAAACTAGATGGGTGCGTTTTATGAGTGATGAGTTGCAATCAAATGAGAACGGTTCGGCATCAGGCGGAAGTTCTATTCCGGCGGATGCCATTTTAACTGCCTCTCAAATTAAATTAAAAGAACGATATATTATCGATTTTTCAGAACCTATTCAAACTTTGGATACAAACGGTGCAAAGGCTTATAAAGTCAACGATATTGTTGACAAAGACAAATTGCTCTTTGCTCTTGTTTGTTCTCGTGAAACAGCCCCGAGACTCTCTATTCTTCCTTATCTTAAAACACTCAACGCCCCTCACTTATTAAGGTTAATAGAATACGGAACGATTGTTGCCCCCGGAGCTGCCGAAGCCACAATGGTTTTGATTTATCCGCGCCCGCTCGGCGGTCGAGTTATTGATGATATGAATTTACCTTTTCACAATGATACCGGTGCGATACAAAACCTATTTTTGGAAATTTTAGATTCTCTGCAAGAACTCAAAACATACGGAATCACTCATCGTTCTATTCGTTTAAGTAATTTGTTTTATCTGGATGAAACAAAAAAAAACATTGTTTTGGGTGATTGCGCTGCTTCTTTCCCTGCTTTTCATCAACCTGCCGTTTATGAAACCATATCCTCTCTGATGGCAGATAAAGCCGGACGAGGAAACGGATCTGAAAAAAATGATATTTATGCACTTGGGGTTATGGGACTATTCCTTTATCTCGGTAAAGAAACAGGTCTTGAATTATCCGCTCCCGAAATTTTAAATATGAAGCTCAAAAAAGACAGCTATACGGCATTATGCAGCGGCGCAAAAATTTCAGGAACCTTCAGCAACATTTTAAGAAATATGCTTACTGATACCCCTGTTCAGCGTTGGAATATTTCTTCCGCACTGGAATCTTTAGCCAACAAAACGGGGAAAGTTACTTTTTCCTCAGAGAATACACCGACCAAAAAAGCCTTTATTCTGCGCGATCAAAAGTATTATGGCCAGACAGAAGTCGCTTATGCCATTATGCAATCTCCGAAAGAAGCTTATGAACTTTATAACGGCGGACGTTTAATCGATTGGATAAAAACCAATCTCGAAAACGAAGAATTAGCTTTGGCTATTGATAAAACAGTAAAATCAACCGTGGATAATTCTCCGAATCACGAATTGTCTATTGCTAAAATCTGCACTTATTTAGCGCCTCATTTTCCGCTTAAATTAGGGAAAATTTGTATTTTTCCTGATGGATTAAGCAAAGCAATCTATTATGCTTATCGCAATAATCTTGATTTGAATGATTATGCTCGTTTATGCAGTCACGATGTTTTAAGATTGTGGTACTTGAATCAAGAAGATATCAGAACGCCTGCATTTGTGAACGAAATCAGAAACTATGTTCAAAGCCAAGCTATCGGCTACGGAATTGACCGTGTTATGTACGAAATGGACGAGGATATTCCTTGTCTCAGCAAGCTCGTCAGCAATGATTATATCTCAACACCAACGAGAATTTTGAGAACCTTAAATAACAATTACAACAATTCTCAAGATAAGCCCTATGATAATCATTTGATTGCTTATTTGCGCTGTAAATTAGGTAAAAAAATAGATGGTATCCTGATTGATCTCAATTCTAAAATTCAAGCTTTGGAAGCCAGTGCCATTCTGCGTTTATACACCACAATGCAAAACAAATTCGGCCCACAGGAATTACCAAAGTTATCACAATGGTTAAGCGTATTTGCAATGCCCTTAATCAAGAGCTACCATAACGTTAAATATCAAAAGTTTTTAGAAAAAGAAATTTTGAGAGTCAATAAATCGGGTAAGCTCTATGAAATGCAAGAACTTCTGGAAAATGAAGAAGCTCGCCAGAAAGATAATTCTGAGTATAATGTAGCTCGCAAAACCGTCGCTCGCTTGCTAAATGAGAAAAAGATGTTAACCGCTAACGATAATCGGTGGGAAATTGCAGCAAAAGATATGGCTATTAAAGGAGCTTGCTTACTCTCCGTTGTGGTTATGATTATATCCTTCGTTATCAATTTGTTTGGAGTTTTAAAATGAGTAATAATGGAAATCTTCCTCCGTTAACGCGTAATAAAAAGAAATCTTCGCATCTGGGCGCAGCTCAAAAATTTTTATTGTTGCTGTTAATTGTTATTGCGTTAATGCGTGTTTTACCGATTGTCGTTGTCTTATTTATAGGTTTACTTCCTACTATTACTTTGATGATTGTGGACTCTAAAAACATTAACAAGCTGATTATTGTGGGTTGTTTTAATTTAGCCGGTGTGTTTGTCTATGTTTTTAATGTTATGCGCAATTATTCGGTCGATAATGCCTTGTTTATTTTCAGTGATATTTTCAATATTATTTTAATGCTCGGTTCTGCCGCAATCGGACTGTTAGTGTATTATGAAATACCTTTGTTGTTTGTCTATATTTCTCGGGCAACGAATCAGCGACACATTGCCAGTATTGATGCCCGTGTTGAAAAACTTAAAGAAATTTGGGGACCAGAAGTTACAGGGAAGTAGTTACTTCCCTTTTTTTTATGACAAGACAATGTTTTCAAATTTGAAGCCGTTCAAAACTTCTTTAATTGTCATTTTTTTCTTTCCGGCACGTTGCAATTCTTGAACAGACAGAGCCTCTTTACCACAGGCAATTATCAAAGCTTGTTCTCCCTCTAAAATCATTCCTGCTTTGCCGTTTTGGTGACAAATTTCGGCTTTTAAAATCTTAATTCGTTCGCCCTTATATTCAAAATACATTGCCGGATACGGATTAAATGCTCTGATTTTACGCTCCAGTTCTTCAGCTGACAGATTAAAATCTATCAAACTTTCTTTCTTATCAATTTTAGCCGCATACGTCACTAATGATTCATTCTGCTTCTCTGCTTTACTTTGCAACTCATCTATTTGATTCAAAGCTTGCACAATCAGTTCCGCACCTAATTCGGCCAGCTGATCGTGCAATATTTCACCCGTCGTTTCTTTGGTGATTTTAACCTCTCCTTTCAGAAGCATATCTCCGGCATCAAGAGCTTGAACAATATTCATAATTGTAATACCGCTTTTATCATCACCGGCTTCGATTGCCCGTTGAATTGGGGCGGCACCTCGCCAACGAGGTAATAAAGATCCGTGAATATTAATACATCCTTTGGGGAAAGCTTCAATAATCGGCTGCGGTAAAATCAAGCCGTATGCCGCGACCACAGCAATATCGGCCCGAAGATCGGCATACTCTTTTTGAGCTTCTGGGGAGCGCAATGTTTTCGGGGTACGCACCAAAATACCATTTTCTTCAGACCATTGGTGAACGGGAGATTTTGTTAGTTTATTGCCTCGACCGGCTATCTGCGGTTCACGCGTGTAAACACAAATAACATCGTGCTTTTTTGCAATTTTTTTTAATGCCGACAGAGCAAATTCCGGCGTTCCCATAAAAACAACTTTCATACTCTTTCTCCCTTTTATCTTCTTCAAGTTATACCCGAGACATTTTGAGATGCAAGATTTATTTTACAGATTCAGACAGTTATAACGCCCTTTACTTTATTAAAAATCTCTATATAATTGATATAAAATAACAAAAGGAGAAGCGATATGTTTTCAATGAAATGGCATAAAAGATTTATGGAAGTCGCTGAATTAATTGCTACCTGGTCAAAAGATACCTCCACCAAAACCGGTGCGGTTGTTGTCGGACCGGACAGAGAAATCCGTGCAACAGGCTACAATGGTTTGGTTAGAGGTGTTGACGATGATATTCCTGAGCGTCTGGAACGCCCTACAAAATATGATTTTTTTGAACACGCTGAAAGAAATGCCATTTATAACGCTTGTCTAACGGGAACTTCTCTGAAGGGGTGTATTTTGTATGCCACACACGCTCCTTGTACCGATTGTGCCAGAGCAATTATTCAAGCCGGTATTAAAGTTGTGGTCACACACGAAGTTAAAATAGACGCCAATACACCGCAAAACACATGGCGCGATAAACTTATTTATTCCGAACAAATGTTCAAAGAAGCCGGTGTCGAATATATTACATTACCGAGAGAAGATTAAAAAAGCCTCCGATAAAGGAGGCTTTCTTTAATCTGGCGACAAAAATTTATTTTAAATATTTATCTAAAATGGCTTTTTTTGCCTGTTTTGAATTATCAATTATACTTTGAGCTTCTGCAATTTGTTTTTCAAATTCTTCTATTTGAGAAACGATGTTTTGTTGTTCTGTTAAAGATATTGCCGGTATTTCTATATTCCGTATTCTATCTAATGATAATTTTGGAGTTCCTAAACCGTGAGTCAAATTTTGGTAAGTTTTTTTGATGGTTTGACTTTGAAGAATATTTAACAACCATCTTTTTTCAACGTTTTTATCCGTTATTATAATTTTAGCAGCATTTTCTGTTAAATTCGCTCCATTTAATTCTTTTGGTATTATTCCACATAAACCAATTGTCCCTGCTATTGATATAAAAATATCATCACAAGAAATAGTATAATTTGATATTTTCTTATATGTATCTTCTGTAATATATTCTAATTTATCAGTATCAATAGAGCCATTTTCAGTAAAAGTTAAAACCTTTATGTATGGATGCTTTGTTTTAGTTTTTATTGTATTTTCTCCCTTAGGTACCCTTTTTCCTCCTTTTACTTCTGCGATATTTTTTATAAAAATATTTTTTTGATTATTCTTAAAACAATTTTCAATTATTGTCATTTTACGATTTTGTAAAACTTTTAAAGTTTTATCGTATTCATTAGACAATTTTTCAATTTTTTCAATTTCATCAACAATTTTTTGCTGTATATCAAGTGGTGGAAATGGAATTTTTAAATTTCTAATATTTTCATTAGATAGATGTAAAATATTAGTTCCTGTTGCATATTGAGCAAGCGATTCTTTTAATGTATTACATAATAATTCTGCTAAATATTTCGCATTTAATATTTTATTTTCTGTGCGTATTATGTTTATATCTCCACCAATTTGAATGTTATCTTCTGAAATGGCGCGACCAATTGCAATACCGTACTCATCTGCGGTTGTTGTTGCAGGAACAAGAACATCACCTTTTTTAGATAAAATATTTGTTTTTATATTTGTATGACTTATAACACAATCTATAATTGCTTTTTTGTATTTTGTATATAGTTCACCGTACAAAATACATTTATAAATTCCATCATCAGCAACATCTTCTTTAGTTAACCCTTGTCCTCTCAAAAATGTTACAAAGCCATCATTTTCTAAATTTTTCAGTGGAATTACTGGATATTTACTCTCAATTTTTATTTTTTTTTTAACTTTCACATTGATATTTTTATCAAAATCAATTCTGTCAAAGTTCATCAAATCAAGCAAATTAGCTTTTGAAATATTATCTTTCAATGTTTCATCAATGCTAAAGTCAAAATCATTTTCAAAGGCTTTGAGTATATATGTGCTCGCTTTTTGCGGGTTATCAAATGAGTTAATATCAAACAATTTTGTACATTCATCAATTGTTTTACTTCTTTGTATTGGATGGATACCCTCATCACCTCTGCGATTTGAAAATTCATAGCCTAAAAATTGCTTTTCTGCGTCTTTTTCTCCGGTTTTTACTATTACAAGTTTTTGTAAATAAGTAAGTATAAAGAAATAAATCTTTTCTTTTTCAAGCACTATGACTTTATTCCAAAATTCCTTATCGGTTTTCACATTGATTTTGCTTTTGTATTCTTTATATAAAGCGTGATTTTTAACATTTTCGTTCGGGTTTTGATCCAATAATATTAAATAATCCTCAAAAGACAAGTCCTCCCAAACATAATTAACATATTTTGCAACAGGTGTTTCTATACCGTTAATTGTAACATCTGTATGATTCATAAAAAATTTATCAACAGCTTTTTCAAAATTTATACATTCGTAATTGTTTCTTCTACGCAAGAACAGTACAACGGTATTTGTTCCTGTTGCCATAAATGTATTAGAACCAAGTTCTGTTATACCGACAATTTCAAAGTATTTTAACAGCAATTCTCTCGTTTTTGTATATATACCTGTATTAGTCAATATTGAGCTTGGTAAAATTATACCGGCTACTCCACCGTCTTTTAAAAGTTGTTTTGTACGTTCAACAAATAAACACTCAATTTCTGAACTGTTATCAGTTAATTTGTCATATAAATCAAAGTCATTTTCAGTATAATAATCTCTTGTTGTTTGTCTGAATGCTGATACAGAATAAGGCGGATTACTCAATATTATATCAAATTGCTGATTATCTTTTGAATTATCATCATTTTCTTTGTGTAACTTACCTTTGTAATCTTTTGTTTTTACAAAATTTCCAAGTCCGTCACTCAAAATTACATTTGCTAAACCATCACCGTGCAAATAACAACCGACTTTTCCAACTTTTACAAGTCGGTAATCTTTTTCTATCCCATATACATAGTCCGTAGCCCATTCATATTTGGCATTTTGCCAAAATAATAAATCTTTTTTAGTATCAGGTATATATTTATTAGGATCCTTTTTATTTATAATATTCTGAACCTCATGCATATATTCAGTTACAAAATGTCCCGAACCTGCTGCATAATCTATCATAAATGGCAATATTTCACCATTTTTTTGTTTTAATTTTTCATTGACAATTTCTTCTAATGGCAAACTTTTAATTATAAATTGTGCAATAGGCACCGGTGTAAAGAACTGCCCTGCCTCTTGTTTTAAGCCCGTCGTTAGTAACAATTCAAAAAAATCAGATAAATATTGCTGCCTTTTATTATATCTTATACGGTAACCTTGCAGTAGTTCTACAACTTCTTTTACAACCTTTGCATTTTCTTCAAAAGAAACGGCATCATAAACCTCTTTTATCGCAAATTCATTATTTTTTTGAAGTCTTAATTTGTTTACCTCATCTAACAAATACTTCTTTGTTTCTTCATTCAAATCACTACATCTTATTTTAAAATCATCTTCATTAAAATCGCTGACAGTTCTTGATAAAAATTTTTCCATACCACTTTTATATAAATCCGTCAGACGTAATTGAAAAGAAATATGATTATCTATACCTTCTTTCCATTGAAAATCAAGTTCTTTACCATCTCCTTCTATTTTAGTGGTTTCATCATATACTTTACACAAAAACAAAGTAAAGATTTTGTTGAAAGCATTTCCTTTATCAGAAACAACATTATGTCTTAAAATTTCAAGAAAACGATTAAAAATAAAACTTGAATCATCTTGGTTTATGGGTTTTAAATCATCAATAGTTAACGATTTACTTTCAAAACAATACGGCTTTACCCAACTTTCAAAAATACCATTGTCTTTGGTTAACTTATTCCATTTTTCGTAAAAATCTCTTACATCACCGCTTCTGTAATCATCTTCAATTTTAATAATTTCGTTCTTATAAACAAATTCTTCGTCCTGTAATTCAGAAGCATAAAGCATTATAACGTCAGCTTTATTACTGAATTTGAAATAGGTAAATAATTGTCCACCGTCTTTATTTAATTTTGCAACTGCTTTATCAAATTCTTTTCCAAATGTTTTACATTCAATAAGCAGATATTCAGAACCGTCATCACGAGTAACACAAATATCAAGTCTGCCTGACGTACCATGACCTGCTGCCCAAGTTTTTTCTAATATTATATTCTGTGGTTTATAGCCTTTTTCTAAAAGTCTGTTTACGCATTCTAAAACAACCCAGTTTTCAGCTTGTGAAAAGTTTTGAGTAGTTTTACAGTCAGCACCGATTAAATCCCCATAACAAATTCGTTCTTTTGAAAAATCAATTTCAATAGAATAGTTATGCTGTTGATATTTTTTAGAATATATATCAATAGCACCATCTTTTGGCTTAAAACCCAGTGTACTTAATGCTTGTTTTAATTCCATAAATAAACCCCTTACTAGGATTCTTAACAATTTTTTTAACAAAAAGACAATAAAAATTCGTTAATATTAACAATATTATCAATACATTAAAAGCTTATATCTTCTGTATCTTTTATTATTCGGCACCATCACCCGAATCGGTGTCGGTATGAAAATCATACAAACTTTCAGCAGATTGTTCTGCCGCAACATTTTCTAACGGAAAATAATAAAAATAGGCACTGGCCAAGCATAATGCAACAACCGGAACAACAACTTTCTCAAAAGGAAAATGAGCGTGACCACCGTTATGCGCTTTCATCCATTGATAAAATTCTGACGAATAGTGCATAACAAAGGCTCCGACCAAGACGCTGAAAAGAAAACCATCCAAATAGAAAATACCGATGATCTGCGGTGTATAGACCAACTCTTTGATATACATAAAGCCAATCATTGCTACACTGGATACAATTATGATGAAATCACGACCACTGAAAAAGCATTTTTTCTTATCCATCCAGCTCAACATCCAATATCCTAAAATGACCAGCATTGCCCCTGCCCAAACACCGACAATGGCATCATCAACGCCATAACTGCGTGCCAGTTCCAAAGAGGCGCCGACAGCAACAGTACAAACGGCGCAAGCCGGATTAGCCCAAGCAGGTGCTGAAGAAGCAATAAAAAGAATCGTTAACCAAATGAGCATTTTTATCCCTTTCTTTTAGTAAAATTTCTTCTATTATTTCTTATTGTTCCGCATTTGCAAGCTTTTTCTTTTGGTTATTCTTTTCTTCATCATCCATATTCTTAAGATAACGGCGTGCCATTTTTAAGGCATTATCAAATGTGGAAGATGTTGAAATGGTATGATAATCTATTCCTTCTTCTTCAAATGCCTGATGCAAGACACGTCTTGGCTGTTTTTTAACATTTGAAAAAATAATTTTAATACCGTTTTTTCTTTGTTTTTTTACAAATTCTACAATAATGTTTGCACCGCTGGCATCAACCATCGGAACATATCCCATTCTTAAAATCAAAACTTTCGGCATTTCTCTCATATTTTTGAAAAACTTAGATATATTTGAAACACCCCCAAAGAACAAAGGGCCTGAAATACGCATAGAAACGACACCTCGATTATGTAAAATTTCACTGAAATCACGTCCTCCGTATTTCTTTTCTACCAAAGCCGGATCGTCTGTTTCTATCTCCATTTCTCGGCTCATTCTATGCATAAAGATGATGCTTGCCATAATAAAGCCTACGGATATGGCCGTATTTAAATCGACCAGCACAGTCAGCAACAGCGTAACAATCAGTGTATATCTGTCACCTTTAGGTCCTTGAATTAATTTATACATTTTTTCAAGTCCGAGCATATTATAGCCGATAATAATCAGCACCGCAGACAAGCAAGACAGCGGAATATACGTTGCAACAGGGGCCAACAATAGCATAAACAGTAATAAGAACACCGACTGCATAATACCTGACATCGGAGAAGAAGCATTAGCCTTGTAATTAGCCGCAGTGCGGGCGATGGCACCGGTTGCCGGAACCCCCATAAACAACACGCTCATAATATTAGCAACCCCCTCTCCGATTAACTCCGCATTTGAATTATGATTATCACCACTCATACCGTCTACAACCGTTGCACTTAATAATGATTCAACACCGGCCAAAAAAGCAATTGTTAATCCGCTCGGAAGCACCTTGAATAGAATATTAAAATCAATTTCCGGAATTTTCGGCATCGGCAGGAAATGCGGTATTCCGCCAAACTTATTACCGATTGTATCTATATTTAGCCCCAAAACAGCAACCATCACCGTTGCCACCGCAACAGCCAGAAGATAAGCCGGTAATTTAGGCCGACGCAGCTGAATGTAAAAAATAATAACAAATGAAAGAACAGCAATACTTACCGAGGATACAGAAAAAGTATCCAAATGTGTCAAATAAGCTCCCCATTTCGGAAGAAAATCAGCCGGAACATTTTCTATTTTCAAGCCGAATAAATCCTTGATTTGCGTTGAAATAAGCAATAAACCAATTCCTGCCGTAAAACCGGTAATAACCGGATACGGAATATATTTAATATAGGTTCCCAGTTTCATATAACCCGCTAAGATTAAAACGATTCCGGCCACCAGCATACACATAGCCAAGCCCTGATACCCATAGTGTTGCATAACATTAAAGATAACGATGACAAAGGCACCTGTCGGTCCACCGATTTGATAGCGACTTCCGCCTAAGAGAGCAATAAAAAAGCCGGCAATAATTGCTGTATATAATCCTTGATCAGGTCCGACACCGGAAGCTATTGCCAAAGCCATAGCCAGCGGAATAGAAATAACCGCCACCGTCAGCCCTGCTAAACAGTCTCTTTTAAATTTTGACAGATTATATCCTTTATATAAGCATTCTGCCAATTTAGGTGTAAAATTTGCCGTATAAAATTCTGCGAATCGTTTTATATACTCTTTCATTTCTTTTCCTTTATTATCCTTAAAATTCAGTCGGCGAATAGATGTACAACTTTTTTATTTACAGTCAAGAGATTATCCCCAAAAAAAGACTATTGTTTTTCTTGATTATTTCAGTTATTAGCTTTAGATATGATGCAGAGGTGTAAGTTATGTTTCATTTTAACCGGATCCAATTGAAAAGCTATATTAAAGAAATTGCCAAATTATCATTACCGATAGCAACATCTTTTTTGGCTATGGGTATTATGGGTGTGGTCGATACTATGATTGTCGGCAACTATGATACCGTTCAGCTGGCCTACATCGGATTAGCCAATTCAATTTTTGTTATCTTATTTACAATTCCAATCGGATTGCTTAACGGCGTTATGATTAAATCTTCCCAAAAATTCGGCGCCAGAAAATTTCAATCTTGCGGTAAAATTTATAATGAAGGGAAAAAATACGCCTTTTTGCTCAGTGCTATTTTTTTGGGAATTGGCATCAACGGAGAAGCTATTTTACGCTTGCTCGGACAAAACCCCGAAATGGTTAAACACGGCGGAGAAATCTTGCGTATTTTTGTTTTTTCAATTCCGTTTATTTTGATTTATATCAATGCCAATTTTTTTCTGCAATCCATTCGACGTCCACAAATTGCGACATACGGCATATTGGCTGCTAATGTTATCAATATCATTATTAATCCCATTCTTGTTTGGGGATTTTTCGGTTGCCCCGCAATGGGCGCTGTCGGATCTGCCTCTACTACTTTAATTGTTCGGATTTTACTGGCTTTTTATATGTTGTATTACATTCATAATATGAAAAAAAATCCCAAACTTAATAAACGTTTCGGTCTTGATCGTAGTTATGACACTTGGTGGGGGGACAGTAAGACAACACGCCAAATCGGTTACGGTGTTGCCATTATGACAATAGCAACCAACGGCTCTTTTTCTGCTGTCAGTAATTTTGCGGCTTGGTTAGGCGAACAAACGATGGCTGTCTTTGTTATTATGATTAACATCAGTTCTCTTATTGTTATGCTTGGATTTGCTATCAGCCAAGCCACAGCTATCGTGGTTGCCGGCATCTTTGGAAAAAAGAACTATAAAAATATTTTAACAGCCACATGTGCCGGTTATATTATTCAACTTTTAATTATGTGCTCATTAATCAGTATCGTTTATTTATTTCCCAAACAGATTTGCGGACTTTTTACACAAGATAAGATTATCTTAAGTGCCGTTATCGGTTATATTAACTACCTCCTTTGGGTATTGATTATTGATGTCCTGCCTATGAATTTGAGTGCCGCCCTGAACGGGCAAGGAGATATTAAAATCCCGACTATTTTTCAAATTATTTCTTTTCTGATTATCAGAATTTCCTGCTGTTATGTTTTGGCTTTTATTTTTGATTTAGGACTTATTGGTTTAATTTTCGGACTGATGTGCGGTGGAATTGCATCATTTCTTCTCAATGGCGGACGATTAATTTATTTACTTCAAAAATATAAAAAAGCGGGATAAAACCCGCTTTGCTTACTCTGCAATGAGCTCTCTGACACGATCGGCCATCTTATCCAGAATATCAGCTTTCGGTGTATATTTTTCCTCAAACGGTGCAACCGTTTGCCACCCTAATTCTTCATAAACTTTTTGAATATTAGCGGTGACACCGCCTTTCCAACCGTAAGAACCAAAAGCCATCGCACGTTTATTTTTAGGCTGAAGCCCCTGCATATACGTTACAAAAGCGGCAACTCTCGGAAATAATTGATTATTCAGCGTCGGTGTTCCGATCAGTACATACTTGGCATCTAAAAAATCAACCATTACTTCTGAAATGTGTTTATGACTTAAACAATGTTTAACCACAGGAATACCGGCATCTTGGAATACGGCCATCGCCGTTTCTGCTAATTTTGCGGTTGCACCCCACATTGTATCATAGACAATCACGGCTTTTCCTTCGTTTTGTCCGCTTGCCCATTTTGCATAAAGCCCTAAAATTTTAGAAACTTCTTCCTTGCCCGACCAAATACAACCGTGAGACGGGGCAATCATTTCAATATCCAATTCTAATTTTCCGGCTGTATCTAAAGCTTTTTCTGCCTGAACACCATAAGGAAACAGAATATTCGCATAATAGCTTTTTGCTTCTTGGCAAATCATATCCAGCGGAACATCCTTAACCCAAATTGTATCACAAGCATAATGTTGACCGAAACCGTCATTTGACAGCAACAGTTTATCTTCTTTCACAAAGGTCATCATAGAATCCGGCCAGTGCAACATCGGTGTTGTCATAAATTCAAGTGTATGATGTCCCAAAGATAATGTATCTCCCATTTTAATAATATGATATTCCCATCCCGTTGTATCAAAATGAGCTTCCAGAGCCATCTTACCTGCGGCATTGGTGACAATTTTAGCCTGAGGAGCTAATTTCATCAACTCGGGAATGTTACCGGAATGGTCCATTTCCACATGATTTACAATGATATATGTTATTTTACTGAAATCGGTTATGCTTTCAACACGAGCGATTTGTTCTGCGGATAAATAGAATTTTGCTCCGTCCACCAACGCTATTTTATCATCCATAATCAAATAGCTGTTATATGTTGAACCGTGCGGTGTCGCATAACCGTGAAATTCCGTTAAATTCCAGTCTTTAACACCTGTCCAATAAATGTCTTTTTTAATTTCAATCGCTCTCATTTCATCTTCCCTTTATTTCGTTAAGTTATGTTATTATAAATAATAATAAAAAATTAGATTGACAATCTTTTATTTTTGCTTACCCTCAATATGCCGATAGGACATTTACAGGAGATACGACTATGGAATTAAAAGGCTCTAAAACAGAACAAAATTTAAAGGATGCTTTTGCAGGTGAATCACAAGCCCGTAATAAGTATACCTACTATGCCTCAAAAGCAAAAAAAGAAGGCTATAATATTATTGCCGCCAAATTTGAAGAAACAGCCAATAATGAAAAGGAGCACGCCAAATTATGGTTTAAATTGTTGCACAACGGTTCCGTTCCTTCAACCGAGGAAAATTTGAGAGATGCGGCGGCCGGTGAAAACTTTGAATGGACAGATATGTATGAGCGTATGGCAAAAGAGGCTGACGCTGAAGGTTTTACAAAAATTGCAGAAATGTTCCGCGGAGTCGGACAAATTGAAAAGAATCACGAGGAGAGATATAAAGCCTTATTAAATGCTTTATGCGAAGGCCGTATTTTTTCTCGCCCAACAAAAGTTGTTTGGGAATGTGCTAACTGCGGTTGTCGGGTAGAGAGTCCGTTGGCTCCGGAAAAATGTCCGGTCTGCGACCATCCTCAAGCTTATTTCTTTGAATTACAAGAAGAATTTTAAGCTCTTTTTCATAAAAAAACACCTGATTTATCATCAGGTGTTTTTTTATATTATTTACTTCTTTGAACAACCCACCACGCTTTTAAGAAATTTCCTGCTTTGCATGTCCTCTTAAATTTATGACGTTGATAATCCGTTTCATTTTTACTGCGTTGTAAAAATGCGGCGGCTTCATCGTAATTATTAATCGGAAACATATCTTCGGCTGTCTTTTCTTCTGATGCTGCCCAAACGACATTTTCCTTAACAATCCGTGCCGGTTGTCCGGCAACAATGCAGTGCGGGGGAACATCTTTACTAACAATTGTACCGAATCCCAAGATACTTCCTTTTCCAATATTGACGCCTTTAAGAACGGCAGTTTTGCGACCGACCCAAACATCATCATCAATAAACACATCTTTGTTATAATTTAACCTTTTACCTGAAAAATCATAAATCGGGTGATAATCCGTATTATAAATAACCGTATCAGCTAGCCCGCAATCCGCCATAACAATTTTTCCTTCTTTGGCAGCAACCAAAGGCGGCCAAGTACACCATAGCCGTTTTGCCGTAATTTGAGCATTATCTTTGGCATCAAATTCACCGGTAAGTGTTGAGGCCGTCCCTAAATCAATAAATGATTTATTGTAGGCTGAAATTTTAACCTTCATCATTTCACTGTTACGGCCGATATGAACGTGGGAATCCTTGATCATAAAAGTACACCCTTCCATATAAACCCCATCATCTAATTCCAAACTTGCATTACCGAACAGTTTGATTTTCGTATTATGCATATAAATATCTTTACCGAGCGTAACGCGATTATTTCCACCCTTAAGATAGATATTTGATTTTTTCCAATAAACCGGTATACCATTTAATATATTTGTTTTTTTCTGCATTTATCCCTCTATTTTTCAGGCCATTCAAAATTAAATTCAGACTTCATTAAATCAATAATTTGCTGACGATTATAAACTGCTTTACCACTCCCCTGATCTTCCCAAACAGAAGTTCCCGTATAGCCTTGCCATTGATGTTTATAATAAGCGTCTCTTTTTTCCAACAAAGGATCCGCAAACTTATAACCTCGTCTGACGGCTTCTGCAAACCAATAAGCTCCCGTATCTGCGTGAGAATAGGTATTTCCGAAAAAAGCGCGTGTTTTTTCGGTTACTTCATTGGCCTGTTTAACATTAAGCATACAACACCACTCATTAACACGGCATGCGTACTGGAAACCCTGTTTCGGATTATATTTATCAGGATTTTCAATTTTTTCATTCGGTGTATACGGCCACCAAACAGACGGTTTTTTACCATTCAAAACATCTTTTGTTGTGCAAAAGGGGGAAAAGTGACAACGCCAACATTGACCAAAATCACCCACAATTGTCAGATCCGGATTTTCGGCAAATGTTTTTAAATACACTTCCGGAACATTTTGATAAAATTGAACATCATCGTGAATAACAAACAAATATTTTTTATCCGTATGTTCTAAAGCATATTGATACCTGATATCATATTTATCGTGCGAATTTTTGCGATTGATAAATCTGGACCGATGTTTCAAGCGATACAACCAATTCATATATGCAACATAATACCCTTTAACATATATTGTGCGCATATAAATATTTTGATGATTTTCTCTTATATCCAGTTTCCACGGTTTAAAATATTCCTGCACTGCCGGCGAGCGATAAAAATCGCATGTTCCGTCATTAGAGCAGTCATCATTAATATAAACCGTATCTATTAAATCTCCGGCAACTTTTTTCAAAGTCATCAAAGTATAGATTAAAGATTCCGGTTTTTTATATGAATTTACGGCAACATCAATTTTCATTAAACAAACAACCTCGCTAATTTATAGTGTCCCTTAAAAAACAAATGGCAAGCCAGTGTCTTTCTCATCCCCAGCAAATGTGGTTTTAATGCCTTTTCCTGATACAGACTGACAGCATACTGACGTGCTTTTTCCAATGATTCTTCTCTTGTTTTTTTATTTTTCAGCCGCCGTAACGGTTGCGAAATAACAGACTTAAAGATAAAACGTGTAATATAACGTTGTAAAATATCTTTCTCTTTTTTGCTTTGTACGCGAGAAGATTTTAAGAAATAATCCGATAAAACTTTTCCGGCAGCCGCATGAGATTTAATATACTTATCATTAATGCCTAAATTCATTACTGACGTTGAACTGTCACGATAATACAACAACTCGGTATCCGTATGAATGATGCTCATGGTATGAAACATCACTTTAAGAGAAAAAATGGTATCCTCGGCCGGCTGAATGTCTTTCGGAAATTCAATACCGGCAATAGCATCTTTTTTGTATAAGCGGTTCCACACCAACACCGAACCGCCCCGTTTATTTTTAAAATAGAAATTAAACGGATTCTGATAGGCTTGATATTTTATATCTTTCAATTCATAATGCGGCGGATTCTGCATAACAAAATTGTCAGGTACGGTTTTGTTAACAAACTCAGCGACATCATAATTACCTTTTTTAATAAGATAGTAAAGAACTTCTAAGGCTTGGGGGTGCATCATATCATCTTGATCAAGCAAAGCAACATAAGGTGCCTCAGCTTCTTTCAAACCGCGATTGCGCGCCATTGAACACCCTGCATTTTTTTGATTTATCAGTTTGAATCGCTTATCGTGCTTTGCAAAAGATTGAACAATTTCTTCCGTTCTGTCACTTGAGCCGTCATTAATACATAAAACCTCAAAATCTTTAAAAGTTTGTTCTGCAACTGACTGTAAACAAGGCCATAAATATTTTTCAGCATTATAAAGCGGAATAATTAATGAAATAGCAGGCATACTCTTTCCTTTACATTATTTTTTTCTATTTATACCCTGACCGACGCTGTTTTGCAATAAGTTTAAACTGTTTGTTAAATCTCTTATTTTATCATATTTAGAAAGAAGGAACAAAAATGAAACCGATTAAAGCCGCCATTATATCTATTTCGGGATACTCGCTGAGCGATGAAGAAAAACAGATTCTTGAGCAGGAGAATCCTCTCGGTGTTTCTTTATTTGACCGCAATGTAAGTGATCCGCGGCAACTTCACCATTTAACCGACGATATTAAATCTGTTGTCGGCAGAGATAATATTCTTATTGCCATAGATCAAGAAGGTGGTCGTGTCTGTCGTTTAAGACCGCCTCATTTTCGTTCTTATCTGGCGCAAACCGCTATCGGTAGTTTAGAGGCGTCTTTGGCCGAAAGAGCAGCTCGATTGCACGCTGAGCTTATTGCTGATGATTTACATAAAGCAGGAATTAACTGTAACTTTGCCCCCGCTTTAGATGTTGCAACCCCGTTCATCACAAAAGCGCTCAAAAGCCGTTGTTTTTCTCGTAATCCCCAAGTTGTCACCGGACTTAGTCAAATTATTCTTCATACATATAATCAATATGGCATTGTCCCTTGTATTAAGCATATTCCCGGACACAGCGGTGCCCAAAATGATCCGCATCTGCAATTGTCGACCATCCGACACATAAACAGGCGCTATTTTTACCCCTTTGAACAAATTGCCCCTCAGGCTCTGATGGCTATGACGGCGCATATTGTTTTATCCGAAATTGATGATTTACCGATTACAATGTCCCCCAAAGCCATTCAAACACTTATTCGCGAGCAACTTGGATTTAAGGGGTTATTGATTTCCGATGCATTGGAAATGAAAGCACTGAAAGGAACATTGCAAGAAAAAACGCTTGCTTGCCGTACTGCCGGTTGTGATGCCGTTTGTTACTGCCACGGAGATTTTGAGAATGTCAAACTTGTTTTGCAACACTGCGGTTATCTTTCCGATAATGCCTTAGAAACTTTTTCTAAAATCTCTGAGTTAATCTCAAAACCCTATTTTCCCGAAAAGATTCTTCAAAAGGAAAAAGAATATCAGGATTTAGCGCGCTTAACTCCACTGATAGCAGATGATTATGATGCCGTCGAAGTTTTAAATCAATTATAAAAAAAACTCCGCAATTTCCTGCGGAGTTTTTTTATTTTCCAAACAATCTTATTCTTGCGGTTGACCGTATTTATTTTCTTCCGGATTACCTTTCTTAACATAAAAGATAAACAAGACAACAATCCAGATTAAGGCAATAATGCTGACAACCTGAGAAACAAGCGGACTGACAACAGTACCGTTATATTCTAAAATTCCTTGAATAAGACCAACAATAAAAATCATCAGCAACAAAGCTCCGAGCCACCAACCGCTTCTGTTAGTATCGTGTAATCTTCTGGTTTGAGCGGCAATACTCGGCAAAACGATAAAGATAGAATAAGCGCCTGATAATACCGGCGGTTCACCTTTAAGACCTTCAACATATCCCAAAATCACACCAATCACAAAATTAACCAAAACAAAAGACCAATATTCATAACGATTTGCGCGCCCTCTGAATTGGCAATATCTTTTAATACAATTAAAGTAACTGCTGAAAATATTTTTTTCTGCAACATTTGCGTTTGTAACCATTTTTTACTCCTTTAATTTAAAGCTGTTTAAGCTCTCTTTTACGTTATTCAATTTGTGAATGAGAGTCAAATAAATTTTATTAATCATAGAAAAAGAAAAAGTCCGAACGGCTATCAACACACCGTCACCCTCGTGCTTTCTTTTCTATTGTGACAATGGGCAAAGAGCAGTTTGCCCATTGCCGCCAGTCCCATTTGTTCTCCCTATGCCTATCGGCATCCGAGAACATCCACTGGTCATCCTCGTGCCTGACACGAGGGTCCATCGCCCCACACACCGTCACCCTCGTGCCTGACACGAGGGTCCATCATCATATTGATTCTTTATTCAAATGGATACTCGGGTCAAGCCCGAGTATGACGGGAGAGAGAAGAAGTGCCCGAGTATGACAAGAGAGGAGTGGTCAAGCCCGAGTATGACGGATAAGAGAAGAAGCGCCCGAGTATGACAAGAGAGGAGTTGTCAAGCCCGAGTATGACAAGAGAGGAGTGGTCAAGCCCGAGTATGACGGGAAGAAGAAACGCCCGAGTATGAGTTAGAAAACAACCAACAAAAAACCCCGCGTAAATCCGGCGGGGTTTGTTGTTATCAGGTGAACTTACTCTATTTGGCAGCCAGAAGTTGGATTACCTCCATTAGTACATGTTATACATTTGTAATAAATGCTATCTCTTTCATAACAGAGTTCTTTCTCAAGGCATATTCCTATTCCTCCACCATTATAGTAGGTATCCCACTCTGATTGAGACCAATAGCTAGCATCACAAGTATTAGGCTCACACTTTCCTTGTGATGGCGACCTATATCCTAAACCACAGTATGCATAACCATATCTTGTTCCATTGCCATAGTCACAGGTTACCAGCGCTCCATAGCTTTCTCCGCTATTAGGCTCAGGATAAGAAGTATATGGGAAGCTTGGTCTATTGTCATAGGAACAAGCATTCTCACATTTTCCAGATGTTCCCTTGACATAAGCGTTATGGCAGGATTTGTATTTATATCTGGTTATACGATTATTTTTATCAAAACAGCTTATTGCAATACCTTTGGTTGTTACAAAATCAGTATTTATATTCCAACCGTTTTGATCATACAAATTCAAATTATTCGACTTCGTGTCATCTATATAACCATCAGCCTCAATATCATCCCAAGTCAATAGATATCCGTCACAAGAACCTTGATCTATTGTATTACAGATGTCACCGCTCTTTACATAGCCGCTGGCACAGCTATCAAGCTTATACTTAGTTGTTGAACCTGATTTGCAAGTGCCGCAGTTACCGTGTTCAGGACAAGAACTTAACGCATAGCCGCTACAAGATGTTGCATTACAAGTGTTACCACTCTTTTCATAGCCGCTATCACAGCTATTAAGAGCATACTTATAATTTGAACCTGATTTACAGTTTGAACAACTTCCGTGATCAGGACAAGAAGCTAAACCATAACCACTGCAGGCATTTGCATTACAAGTGTTACTGCTCAGTGTCCAACCATCATTACAAGCAGTACATTTATAGCATGTATCGTTACCCGATGTTGTGGTTTGGCTGTTTGAACAGTTTGCAATTGTTCCTGCGCTATATCCTGTCGGGCATCCCGCGGCAACACAAGATCCGTTGCTGACCGTCCAACCGCTGTTACAAGCCGTACATTTATAGCAATAACTGTTCCCTGCCGGCTGTTTATCTGAGGTTGAGCAATTAGAAATTGTTGAGCCCTGATATCCGGTGCCATAATCGCTACATGTCTTGGCAACACAAGTATTGCTACTCAATTTCCAACCACTCTTGCAAGTTGTACACTTATAACATGTATCTGTTCCTGAAGGGGTTGTATCAGATGATTGGCAATTTGTAACTGCTGATGCGCTGTATCCTGACGGGCATCCGCTTGCTACACATTTACCATTATTAACACTCCATCCCGGATTACATGATGTACACGTATGACAAATATTTTCACCGGCAATTTGAGATATGGCATTTGCACATTGCGCCAAATTGGTTGACCCCGTTGTATAGTTGGTAGCGCAACTCTTGGCCGTGCAAGATGTTCCGGCGCTGTTTAAGGTATAGCCGCTTGCACATTCGCTACATTTATAGCATACGCTATCACCGGCTTTTGCTATCTTTTCATATTTCGTACAATAGCTGATTTGTGATTTGCTTGTTGCACAGGAAATTGCCGTGCATGCTGTTCCTGCACTGTTTAAAGTATAGCCGTCTTCACATGTCTGACATTTATAACAATAACTGCCACCGCTTTTAGATACTTCCGAATATGATGTACAATGTGCAATTTGTGAGGTCGATGCTGTACACCCTTTGGCAATACAGCTTGTTCCACTCAATTTCCAGCCGTCATCTCCATCACATTCTGTACATTTATAACAAAAACCGTTACCATTCTTTTCTGTCGTTGAACTCTTACAATGTTGAATGGCTGTACTGCTGAATCCTGTTGAACACCCTTTCTCCTCGCATTTGTAGGTTGACGTATTCAATTTCCAGCCCTCACCGCATGCCGAACAACGATAACAGAAATTATCACCGGATTTCTTTGTTTCGTGCGCAACGCAATTCGGTGTTTGTGAACTGCTGTATGTTGCCCCGTAATCACTGCAAGGTTTCGCCGAACACGCAAAATCAGAGCCTAATACCCAGCCGTCTTCACATTCCGTACATTTATAACAATGTTGCTCACCGTTTCTCTTAATATCATTCTT